>JAADGU010000012.1 GCA_013152195.1 Nitrospirota bacterium | reverse complement strand
GTCCTGGAAAAAATAGGCGGATTGCATCTCGGACTCACAGACATCTATGTAAATGTAGTGGGAGGCCTCAGGATAGCAGAACCCGCAACTGACCTCCCCATAATCCTCTCCATAGCATCCTCTCTGCGTGAAATCCCCCTGCCCAACGACCTGTTTGTCTTCGGAGAGGCAGGACTTTCAGGAGAGATAAGGGCGGTAAATCAGGCTGAGGCCAGGCTTAACGAGGGAGAAAAAATAGGATTTAAAAAGGCAATCATGCCTGAGAGCAACATGAGAAGGCTAAAACACAAGACATCACTACAGGTTACCGGGGTGGGAGATATACATGAGGCCATAGAGGCTGCCCTACACCAGTAAATAACCGATCCGGAGATTAAGGAATGATTACAATGCTGCTTCAGAGATGATATTGATTGCTTATTTCTCGGATTTCAAGCCAAGGTCAACAGCTACGGTATCCATAATACCTTCATCAATTTTTTCTCTCTTCATTAAATAACCTTCAAGGAGCGCATTGTCACAGATCGTGTTGATAAGTCTCGGGATTCCCCTCGAGAAATAATAGACTCTCGATAGAGCCTCATCAGTGAATATGTCATCAGAGCCAGCAACATGCAGCCTGTAACGGATGTAATCGATAGTGTTGTTTTCAGAAAGGGAGTGAAGTCTTATCCTCATAGCAACCCTCTGTTGCAGGGGTTCGTCCAGGGCAAGCACATCTTCAAGCTCCGGGAGACCAAAAAAGACAAAATTCGCCATCTTGCCATCAGCCATCTCCATATTCAGCAATCCCCTGAATTCCTCCATTATCTCCCCGGAATTCAACATCTGCACCTCATCAATCAGGACTACAGCTTTTCTTCCTGACTCGTTGATCTCCAGAAGACGCCTGTATATCTGACCGAGCACCTCCACCTTATCTTCTTTCACCTTTTCAACTCCAAACTGTATTGCAAACTTTTTGAGCAACCAGTCTGAACTGACAGCAGAATGAATCACCACAAGCAGGGTTGCCTCAAAGTGTTCCTCGTCGAGTTCCTCAAGCAATCTTCTTGCAAGTGTGGTCTTTCCTGTCCCGATCCTATAACCACTGCAAGCCCTTTCTTGCTCTCCATCGCATATTTCAACTTGGTAAGGGCATCGGAATGCTGGACACTGTTATAGTAAAACTTGTTGTCCACAACATTCGAGAAGGGATGCTCTTTCAGCTTATAGTATTTAAGATAATCCATATATGTTATTTCCCTGGAGGCTTTACCTTAATACAATCAGGATTTGTATTATAATAATACACCCCGATTGGCACCAATTACAAGTATGAAATCCTGTCTTTTCCCTGCTTGAAGGTATCCTCAATTACTGCAGCCTCAGATTCATCAACGCCCAACTTTTCTTTCAAAACAGTTATCTTCTCGCCAACGTTTCTGAACTTCGAATCCCATCCGTAAATCTCGACATACAGATTCAGGGCCTGTTCAATCTCATCATTTTTCTCATATGCCTCTGCAAGTTCAAACTTTGTACTCCAATAAGCCCCGTCCCTCTCCGCTATATTATCTATCGCCTCCCGCAAGGCATCAATGGCCAGGGAATAGAGTTTCTTCTCCATAAAACAGAGTCCGAGCATGCTTGCAGCCTGAACCTTTCTGCTCGGATCCCTCCTTGCAGTCTGGAATTCTTTTATGGCATCATCAATAAGTCCCATCTCCTTATAAGCTATACCGAGATTATAGTGAGTCTCCGAATCCTCCTCCTCAAGTTCCTCAGAAACCCCTCGTTTGAATTCTTCAAATATCTCAAGCACTTCGCTATCAAGGCTCGGTTCAGGCACCTCCTCCTCAACAGGTTCTTCAGTAATAACTCCACCTGTAACAGGCCCGGTTTCAGATGCAATATCAAGGGGTATCTCCTCTGAAAAATCAGCGGGCATGTCTTCTGAAAAACCAGCCTTATCATCCTCAGGCTTTATTGAAATTGAGGTCTCAACTGTAGAAAGCCTGTTCTTGATATCCGAGACCTTTGCCAGTAACTCTTTATTGTCAGGAAAAATCTCAAGTACCCTGGTGTATGATGAAAGGGCTTCCTGGTATAAACCCTGACGCATATAAAACTCTGCCTCTGACAGGTCGTCTTTAAAATCCTCAATAGATGGTGGCCTCACAGAAGTCTCATAGACATCTGCCGTCTCAGTCCCTCCTTCCGGCACTTCGGACTCATCTTCGAACGTTAGGATCCCTGACTCCTCGAACGTGGAATCAGGAGACGGTGAAGCGCTAACTTCCTCTGTGGCACTGGAGAGTTCCAACAGCCTCGGATCCTCCGGGTCTATCTCAAAAGCCTCCTTGAGCGCTTGCTCCCTTTGTTCCATCCGCCCCTCTTTTTCATGTATCTTGGCGATAATAAGACATTCTGTCACGACCCCCTCTTTATCATTCATCTCAAGATAGATATCCTTCAACCTTTTATGAACTTCCAGATTCTCAGGCTCTTCAACCTTAAGTTTTTCCAGAACATCCACAGCCTCATCCATCAGGCCATATCTTAAAAAGATATCCACATCAACAAGTTTCTCGTCGGTTGCCTTCTCTTCTTTCTCAGACGGAAAAGTAATGCCAAGTTTCTCCTCCAGTTCCGCTATTCTGGAGATTACGGCTTCTGAATCAGGCCTGATCTTCCTTGCTTCTATGTAAGAGGTAAACGCATCCTCTAAAGCTCCCTGACCTGATTGTATCTCAGCAAGCGTTAGTAGTTCATCAAAGAGGGCATCCTCTTTCCCGAGTTCATTGTAAACCTCGACAAGCTTTTCCGAACACTCAAGTGGCGCCGTATCCCTGAATTTCTTCAGAAACCTTACAGCCTCTTCATACAGCCCTCTTCCGATATAATCATCCAGCACCGTTTTATAACTACGCCAGGCAAGTTCTTTCTGACCCTCCTCAAGATAGAGATCTCCAAGAAGCCTGCTTGCCTCAATAGCAATCTCGTCACCTGACTCTATGGGATACGTGGAGAGAATATTGAGGAGCATATCCTTTGCAGTTGCAAGGTCTCCCTCCTTCAGAAGAAGCTCAGAGTAACGCAGCTGTATCTGAATATTGTCAGGATACAGTTCTATCCCCTTGCCGAGGAGTTCTCTTGCATTCTCCATAAGCCCCTGGGAAATATAAAAATCAGCCATGCGTTTATAGATAGTTTCCTGTCGTGGATAGAGCTCAAACGACCTCTCATAGTATTCCCTTGCCTTAGCAACATCACCCTTTTCTTCAGATATCCTTCCTACATCCAGATATTCTCTGGCTGCTTCTTCAACATAACCCTCTTTCTGAAGATATTCCGCAAGTTTTACCCTCAAGGAGAGGTTGGAAGGGGCAAGATTAATTATTCTTTCACATATGGGGATGAGTTCATCCCTTATTCCATGCTTGATATAGGCATCAATAGAGGCAAGATAATATTTGATGGCATCGGTAATCAGACCTTTTTCCTCATTCAGTCTGCCAATAAACAACAATGCCTTGGGGTCAAGGGAATCAATATTAAGAATTTTTTTATAGAGGGCCAGTGACTTGGTTACAAATCCTTCATCCCTGAAATATTCAGCAGCCTTATGGAAGTATTCAATTGCCTGTGAACGATTTCCACTCTTAAGACAGAGGTCCCCTATGGTATTATAAATATTGCCGTCAGGATGCTGGCCGACATACTCCCGCCATGCATAGATAGCTTTATCTATCTGACCCTTTGAAAGAAATCTCTGAGCTTCTCTGAATACCTCGGCCTTATCTGTCATTATATCCTACCGTGAACCATGATATCATTATGTTAGACCCCTAATCATAGGGTATCAATAATTATCCTTATATGTCAATAACTTTGAGTAGCAACTTCGCAACATTGAAAAAAACTGCGACAGAAAGACAGGTTACGCCTGTTTTTTTCTGGCAGGCCGGACCTCATGCATTTTTTTACAGCCATGAGGTAAAATAGTTTTTTATCCGGAGGTTTCGTGAGAATTGCCTACTTTGATTGTTTTTCGGGAATAAGCGGAGATATGTCTCTTGGAGCCCTTGTGGATGCAGGAGCCCCTCTTGATAAGCTCAGGGAGGGGCTGAATGCCATGGACCTGGTCACTTATGATATACGAAGACGGAAGGTGAAGCGTGGAGGTATTTCAGCAACAAAGATTGAAGTTGTTGTCAAAAAAGACGAGCCAACACGTAGCTTTGATGATATCTCAACCATAATTGAAGATTCAGATCTACCCCCAAACATTAAAAAAAGCGGACTCAGAATATTCAGGAGGCTGTTTCAGGCAGAGAGAAGGGTTCACGGCGGGAGACTGAAAGACCTTCATCTCCACGAGCTCTCTGCAACAGACTGTATAGTAGACATTATCGGAACACTCCTGTGCCTGAAGATCCTTGGCATAAAAGAGGTCGTATCTTCCCCTCTGAACCTTGGAGGAGGGACCGTTTCAAGCGAACATGGCCTCTTGCCTGTCCCCGCACCTGCCACTGTTCAGCTCCTGAAGGGCAAACCTGTCTTCTCTACAGGCATACAGAAGGAGCTGACCACTCCGACTGGTGCTGCCATAATTACAGAAACAGCCACATCCTTTGGTCACTTTCCGGAAATGACAATTGACAGCACCGGGACCGGTGCAGGCGGGCATATCCTGAAAGAACAACCCAATATACTCAGGGTATTTATCGGGAACAAGACAATAAAACCCCACAAGGGTCATCATAAAAGGGGATCGAGTGAACTGGTAACAGTGATTGAGACCAACATCGATGACATGAACCCTCAGGTCTATGAATACCTCATGGAGAGACTTTTCAAGGAAGGAGCCCTTGATGTCTTCCTAAACACTGTGATAATGAAAAAAAGCAGGCCGGGAATTTTGCTGCAGGTAATCGCCTATCCTGCCACAAGGGAAAGACTCGTTAACATTATGTTTGAAGAAACACCGACCCTCGGAATACGTTTCCATGAAACGGAAAGGATATACCTTGAGAGGGAGATAAAAGAGATGGATACAGAGTTTGGACCGGTAAGATTCAAGGTTGTCGACACCGATGGTTACAGAAAAGCAGTCCCTGAATACGAGGACTGCCGCAGGATTGCAGAAAAAACAGGTCTTTCACTCATTGATGTAATGAAAATGCTGAAATCATAGACCCTTCGGGAGATTGCGGAAAACAAGAAGAACAGAATAAACCACAGAGGCACAAAGGCACAGAGAAATCTGTATTTCATATGGGAAAAAGCAACTTTCAATCCGGTCCCCTGTGTAAAATAAGGAAAAGACCTGTCGGCTTCAGATGTCCAAAAGCATTGTTCTGTCAGAATATGTCATAATACAAAAAATATTTTTAGGAGGTTTCTATGTTTTCAACTGAAGAATACAAGATAAAAGAGGCCCCGACCTGTCCGCACTGCAAGCATAAGATGACCAAAACAGTGCCACCCCCGTATAGTCTTGGGGAGGGGTTTGGATGGGGGGTAAGTTACCTCTGGATATGCTTTAATGATGAATGTTCCTTGTTTGTCAGGGGCTGGGAACACATGAAGGAAAACTATGGAAAGATAGCTTCATACCGTTTCATGTGCCTTCCTGACAACGGCATGACAGAAACCATTGCTGTCTTCTCCCATGACGGGCTCAGGGGTGGCATCGTTGAGGAGGATAAAGAGGAGGAACAGGGCTAATTGATTGTAATAGTTGATTATGGAATGGGAAATCTCCGCAGTGTTGAAAAGGCCTTTCTGAAAGTCGGGATAGATGCAACGGTTACATCCAGCCCCCTTGATATTGAAGACGCTTCAGCAGTAGTGCTCCCCGGAGTCGGGGCATTCCGTGACTGTATGAGGAATCTTGACAATCTGAACCTGCTTGCCCCTGTGCTCAGGTCAATAGAGAAAGGCAAGCCATATCTTGGCATCTGCCTTGGTCTGCAGATACTCTTTACTGAATCCATGGAATTTGGCCTTTGCAGGGGACTCGGTGTAATTAAAGGCAAGGTGGTCAGGTTCCCCCAGATGGGTCTGAAGATACCCCATATGGGGTGGAATACTGTCAAATTAAGGAGAATCCCTCCTGTATTTGACGGAATAGCGGATGAGAGCTACTTCTACTTTGTTCACTCCTACTATGTGGCCCCGGACAAGGACGAGGTCATTGCAGGCACCACCATGTACGGGATAGAGTTCACCTCCATGATCTGGAAAGACAATATCATTGCCACCCAGTTTCACCCTGAAAAGAGTCAGCAACTCGGGCTCAGTGTCTTGAAGGGGTTTGGTGAATTCGTAAGGAGGGCATGACATAACCGAACTTCAGAAAACTTTGAATAGTCCTTTAAGCCAGAATGATAACCTGATACTGTGGGCAATGTTTTTATCAACGCGGAAGCAATCGACCGTCAGACCCCGGAAATTTTTCTGAAATTCGGCCATGTCATGCCTTACAGCCAGCACCTGCCACCAAGTCCCTTGACTGCCTAAACCTCTGACAACATCTCCCTGACCGTCTTCTTCAATAAAGGATGTATTACCTCGGGGGCTATTTCTGAAAGGGGTTTTAGGACAAAATCCCTCTCGTGCATATGTGGATGGGGGATTCTGAGGTTGGTTTCATTTACAACCAGGTCATCATAGAGCAGGATATCAAGGTCAACTATCCTTGGCCCCCACCTTGGGGCTTCTCTCCTGCCAAGCTTCTTCTCTATCGCCTTAAATACCCTTAAAACTTCTCCAGGTGTCAGGTCCGTATCTGCCTCTACAGCCATATTTATGAATCCTGGCTGATCTTTTACTCCCCAGGGCTCTGTCTCGTACAGGAAAGACCTTTTCGTAACCTTTATCCCACTCTTTTCCAGTTCTTCCAGGGCCTTAAGACAATTTCCTTCACGGTCCCCGAGGTTTGATCCGATGCCTATGTAAATGGTGGTCATATCATACCTAAATTGAGCGATTTATCAAGTCATGAATCAGAAAGGCTGAGAGAAAACCTGTCCCTTGCCATCTCTCATTACTATTTTGGGGTGGCTAACAACTCAGGTCATATCACCTTTTTTATCCGTTCAACCGCTTCTCCAATCCTTTCTACAGACACGGTAAGGGCAAACCTGATATATCCCGCCCCTGGATCACCAAAGCCATTACCAGGAGTGCCGAGAACCCCTGTCCTGTCAAGGAGATGCACAACAAACTCCTCTGATGTAAACCCCTGAGGCACCCTGGCCCAGAGGTAGAAGGTGGCATCAGGCCTGATTACATTCAACCCCATCTCCGTGAGGCCCCCAAAAAGCACATCCCTCCTTGCCTGATAAGTTGCCCTTATTGATGACAGCAGATTATCATCCGTATCAAGGGCAACTATGGATGCCTCCTGTATTGCCTGAAAGACACCGGAGTCCAGATTGGTCTTTATCTTGCCAAGCCCTGCAATTACTCCACTGTTGCCCACGGCAAACCCTATTCTCCATCCTGTCATATTATAGGTCTTGGAGAGGGAGTGGAACTCTATCCCCACTTCTTTTGCACCCTCGACCTCCATAAAGCTTACGGGCATCCTGTTGTCATAGTAAATCTCGGAGTAAGCGGCATCGTGACAGATGATAATGTTGTATTTATATGCCAGAGCAATGGCCTCACTGAAGAAGTCCTTGTCTGCAGTGGCACTGGTAGGGTTGTTGGGGTAGTTAAGGAACATAATCTTTGTCCTCTTAAAAACCTCTTCCGGTATGGACGAAAAGTCTGGAAGAAATCCGTTTTCCTCTACCAGGGGCATAAAGTAAGGCTCTCCACCTGCAAAAAGTGTTGCTATCGAGTAAACAGGATACCCGGGAGAGGGACAGAGCACAACATCCCCTGGATTTACAAAGGCAAGCGGTATATGACCTATACCTTCCTTTGAACCAATAAGGGAAAGGACTTCCTGCGCAGGATCAAGGGTAATGTTGAACCTCCGGCTATACCACCTCGACACAGCCTCTCTATAGGATGGCATCCCGTCATAAGACGGGTACTTGTGATGCTCCGGCTTTTCAACGGCAACCTTCATAGCCTCCACAATATGTTGCGGCGTCGGCATATCAGGGTCACCAATACTCATATCTATAAGGTCCACCCCCCTGTTCTTTGCCTCTGTCTTCATGCTGTCGATCCGCGCAAAGAGATATGGCGGAAGATTCTTTATCCTGTTAGCAAGTTCAACTCTGATAGACATCGTACCTCCTTAATTTGAATTGCGCATCACGGGTTTAACCCGCAATCCCGGAATATGTATCCAAAAAAAGATTATTATACCAGAATAGGGATACTTTTCACCCTCCGGGGACCAGCAGCTTTCTGTAACATGGAATAGTTAAAAGCTGGATACAGGACTTCCAAATTCAGGCAGATTCATGAAATGCAGTCAGAACGAACAGAAACTCATCCGCTTCTTGATCTAATAAAGGGCTTCAACAGGATGAATTTCAGTCAGATACTTTCCGATTGTGTTACACAGATCCAGAATACTTTCTTCAGATTTAACACGAATATGAAATTCACATCTCATACAGGAAGATTTCTTACTCCTGCCAATCTTTTCAAGTGCATCGCGACAACAATTGTCTTCAATAACCCAACAGACCCTTCCCCCATTGACACCACCATTTAAACCATCTGCAGAGACTTCTGTGGTAACCGGACAGACCCCAAGTTCTTCTGCATGCACTCCCCCGGGTTCTCTCCCGCATCTCATGAACTCCCAGCAATTTTCTTTTATGTCTTCCTTCATGAAATAAATTTAACATTATCTTCAGGAGGAGTAAAGGTAAAATTCACATTGGCAGAAGCATTCATTAACTTAAAGAAGGATAATTGAGGGAAGGTACTCAGATAACTGGAACCGATGGCGTCATGTGTCAAAAAAAACCGGCCTTTCGGCCGGTTTCTCCACTTACTGGACAAGTATTACTATAAAAAAGGATAATCGATATCTGACTTATTGCTACCAGCAGATGTAATACCATGTACCAAGGGCATTCACCCAGGTGCAAGGATTGCTCTGAAGAACCATGATGCTTTCAGCATTCTTCATCTTTTTTCCGTGAAGGCTCTTCCTGAATGCAGGTTTGGTCAATTTCTCCGGTACTCCCATGTCACCTTTTTCTACTTTAATCGTTCCGTTATCCATTACTGCTAATCTCATGACTACCTTCGGCATTACACACCTCCTCTGATGGAAATAATATTCAGGTTCTCAAGAACCCTGCAACTGAAAAACTCCACGGCTTATCAAAATTGGATCAAAATGCCAATGTAACTTTAGCCAGTATTAATCGCTCCGGATAAATGGATGGATTTGTAGAATCGGTATCCTGGAACTTGAATGTTTCATTGAACAGGTTTCGTGCTTCGACTGAAACTATACCATAGCGTTTAGGTAATCGATATCTGATGGACGCATCAACAACCCAGAACCGGTCACTGTCTTCAAATAATACCAGGCTAACGGGATTAACAAACTTCCCTTTCTGATCCACGTAAGTTGTTGTAATTACGGTTGTCAGGCCATTGGAACCGAAAAAAGAGAGACTCAAGGGCAATCTCCGGGTTTTTAAACGTTCTATATCTTCAGGACCGAAATATTCCAGGTCTCTTTTGAAGTCTTCATATTGGTATTCGCCACTGATTGCCAACCAGTTTGCAGGTGTCAGATACAGATAAACGCGAACTATGTCTTCTTCCCAATCCGCCACTTTATTTTCAGTAACAGGTTCGGAGGGAGGTGGCAGGATTGTCAGCATCTTAAACGGTACATCCATTTTACGCCTGGAGAACTCTGCGCCACTAAAAATATTCCGGGTGAACTTCTGATCTATCGCAACACCATATCTCCAGGCATCCGTTCCATTGGCGTCATCAAAAAACTGATTGAACCCTGCCACCTGGGTTGGCTCAATCGTCTGGTTCGAAATGAGCTGTCTCTTTAATGTCCTGAAGACAGCACCCCGGAGGGTCGTGTTGGTCGGAAGGGTCCAGGTCATACCAATCTTTGGATTAAACTGGGTTCTATCAATCGTTTCGTTATCAAAAAAATCAGCGCTTCCTCCGATGGTCCACACTACAGCATCGGGGTAGTTGATATGTGAATAGACATAAAGGTTGCTGTGGCGCACATCGGTCTGCTCAAATGTTGCAGGAGGCGAGATCGCCGGAAGTGGGGGCATCTTGATAGTAGTCGTTGTTTTATTCTCAGCATCAGAGCTGAAGAAACCTAAACCACTAATAATGTGTGTCAGCTCTGCATTATAAAGGTGCTGGATTTCCCAAAGGTAGCCCCTATCTTTAGCGTTAAGTGTGACTTCCGTTGTCGTTGGTGCTCCGGCAACAGGATCAGAAGTGGAAACAAAGTAATCATATTCAGCACTTTTATGGATAGCAGATGCTATTATTTCCGAGTTTGGCGTAAAACTGTGATGAAAACCCAAACGTATTGACGTGCCCTCCTCCTCCTCTCTTCCGGAAGAAAAAAATGCATCAGGATCAAAGTTGAGTGACAGGTCCCCGTTTTCCTTTTTCTTGTAGCGGAATTCAGCCTGGATGCTTGTCTTGTAGGAGATATTGTACTGGGCAAATATATTATAGATATCCTCCCGAAGATCATTATTTCTCCTGAATCCATCTGTCTCGTAATGGAACTGTCCCGTGCTTAAGGAAAACCTGTCATATACACCTGATGCAACAATTTCATCACCGAAGGTAGCATTTCCACCGTAAACTCCACTTAACTGCAATGCTAACCGGTTCCGGTTGAAAAGGGGATTAAATTCATTAAATGACAGGTCTCCCGGACCGGCCCGATCAAAAACAAACAGATTGCTCTCAGCAAGCCGTGGTTGAACCGGGGTTATGTTGAGAGGTTGAAGCAGTTGAGACTGGAGGAGTTCGCTGACCCGTGCTATCTCGTGGCGTGGCTGTGAGGCATATGTATCGGCCAGCAACCTGTGTGCTGAGTAGTTCTTTGGATCCGTATTAACCGATTTCCATCCCTCCACAAGGGCAAGCCGCTGAAACCCGAGGTCACTGTAAATGCGGGCAATACTTGCACTGCGTGCTGCAAGGTCATCATCAAGCAGAAGCCTGGAACGGTATACAGCCCGGTTATCATTCAGCTCTATTGCTTCCTGCATATCATGTAGTGCCTCTACCGGACGATTAATGCTCTGTTTCAGAATCGCATCGTAGAAGAAAGGGGTGGGATCAAGGGGGTCGAGTTCCCTCGCTACACCGTACTGGTCTTTTGAGAGCTTCTCCCGCTTTTCTTCATAGTATGCCTTCCCGAGATAGCTCCTGATAATAGACTGGTTTGGATCCAGGCTTACGGCAATCTCAATTTCCCTGCGTCCTTCCTTCAGATACCCCTGACGGATTTTTGCCAGTCCCAGACCAAGACGCGCAAGCGGATCAGCCTGGTCCAGTTCAATAGCCTTTTCAAAAACATCCCTGGCCTCCTGAATCATAACCTGTGCAAGGTATGCGAAGCCAAGGACTGTTTGCGTACGTGACAGGTTTGGGTTCAACTCAACGGCTTTATGTGCTGCCTCAAGAGACTTGTCAAGATATCCGAAAGACAGCCACATCTCTGACAGACGTGCCCAGGCAAGACTGTTTTCAGGTTCAGTCTCCACTGCCTTCCGGAGGCTTTTCAGAGCCCCCTTAAGATCGAAGTTTGCCTGCTGTGCATAAGAAAGGGCGATAAGTGCTGCAGCTGATGAGGGATCGGCATTAACAGCCTTCTGTGCAAGGACAAGGGCACGTTCCTTGTCATTCTGCACAACAGAAATAACAGACTGAAGTGCAATGGCCTGACTGTTTTCAGGCTCCAGAGACAATGCCCGCTCGATATATCTGCGTGCCTCTTCAACACGGCCTACAGAAAGCATCAACGAAGCCCGGTAAGTCAGGTACAACGGATTCCTTTCGTCTTCAGTTATTTTCTCGGGATACTCCACAATAGGAGGGTAATAGAGCGCCCATTGTACTGCATCCCTGGGATTAACAGCAACTTTCAGTACCGGAGCCCTCCCCTCTTCTGCAACGGCCGACTGGCCACCTGTCAACACCAGACTTCCTGAACTGTTTGAGGCCAGGACCTTCCCTTCAAAGACCGACAGGAAGGTTTTACCCTTGTCTACTCTAACCAGGAATTCCGTACCCTCTACTGAAGCATTCACATAAGGGGTGATAACCTTGAGAGTTCTGGGAACACGGCTCAGGAAATGAACGGCCCCTTTTATAAGGTCAAGCAGGGAGGTCTCTTTCTTCTCAATCCCACTGAACGTTATAGTCGTATTCTGGTCAAGCCGGATAATGGTTTCATTGCTCAGAACAATGGATGCCCGGCTGTCTTCCTTAAGACGGATCATATCCCCGGGACAAAACGTGTTGTTCAATCTAATGGGTTTCCACTCTATCCCCCCTGCTCTCCTGACTTCAGCTATGCCCTGAACAGAAACCACCTTTGCTACCAACACCTCACATTTCTCTGCAGCCATGGCATGTGAGGGAATAATTACCGGGAGTAAAAAAAGAAGAGTTAACAAAATAAGAAGACGGGGCAAAATCGGTCTCAAATAAATATCCTCCTTAAAAAGGAACATTTTAAAACTCGAGGAAAAGACCTCACTGTAACTTTTGCATCGCAGAAACGATTAACCAATACTCTTATATTACACACTGTATCTATTTTTTTTCCACACAAATAACACCATCCCATGATTTTCCAGGAGGATTTTCCCTGCAACTATGAATTAAGTTCAGATAGTATTGAGACGGGCCGTCTTTTCCGTATTTTCTTATTATATCATTAAACCTTTCTGCAGCATCTTCCCACATCTGATTTCTGAAGGCATCAAGGGCTTCAGCAAAGCTTAAACACAGCTCCTGCTGAGCTTCTGTCATTTTATCGGTACGGCATATCAATTCAAATACCCTTACTGGTTTTGCCTTCCCGTACAAAAGAAAAACACCCAGTTCTCTCATAAGAATCCCTCCGACGCCTTCAACTGTCTCTTCCGAGGCCAGCAAATATGTGCCCAGGTGTTTATTCAGACCCTCTATCCGTGCCGTCGTGTTAACGATATCACCAATAGGACGGTACTCGTAATGATCAATGGCACCGATATTTCCGAGCAGAAAACGGCCGAAATTCAAGCCTATCCTCGTTGATATTTTTACATCACTGGAGGATTGATTAAACACTTTAACAGCCTCTGCCAAATCAAGTGCTGCAAGACAGGCTTTCTTCCTTTGCGGATCATCTGGCAGAGCGGAGACCCATAATGCCAGCATTGAATCAGCAACGACATTGGAAATAACACCACCATATCGTTTTACCGGACCAAAAATAGTCTCATAATATTGCTTGACGAAACTGCTCAGCTCTTCCGGTTCCATTGTTTCAGACAGCGCAGTATACTGCTCCAGATCGGTATACAGACATGTCCCGTTTACAATCTGGGTACTTGCCCTGACATCGCCGATATTCGTTATTAACGTATCAACAATATCTTCAGGCAGGTAGTAGCTGAAGGCCTTTCTTATTTTTTGCCGTTCCCTGCCTGTATCAACATACTTCCAGATAACAGCACCAAAAAAAGATGCAGGTGACTGTAACAGGCATGGCACCACAAGGGGGTACCAGCCCCCCTCCATCCTGAACTGATAAAGAGCAAAGTAAAGATATAATGCATTAATGCCGGTTATGATCATAATCGCCGGGATGGAGGGGAGGAGAAAGGCAGTCAATCCCAGGAACAATCCGAAAATCAGGATCAAGCCAAGAAGCGAAGGCATCCTGAGGGGTGTGACATGCAGACCCTCAAGAATATTTGCAAATGCTGTGGCTGCAATCTCGACACCATTAAGGTCCAAACCATCAGCAGTGCTAAAAACAGTATAAAAACCGTCTTTCTGCAGGTATGGCTGGGTCTCTGCCTGTCCTACAAATACGACTTTACCCCTGAAATCAATCTCCCTTGTGCCGGTATCCAGATCGTTACTCATATAAAGCACCTGATGATACGGCACAGTTGTAATGGTACTGGAAGGACCGTAAAAGTTGAGGTACTGGCTGTCCGGGGCCTGGTACATTTCTATCAGGGATGTCAGAATCTGCCTCTTGCGCATGTCTGCTGCAAATGTTTTCGAGTTTTTTAACTCTGCAAACATCCTGTCTGCCATTGCTGGATCCTTACGAAAAATATCCCTGAGAGTCATCATGAATTCAACAACCCTGCCGGAACCTACAAGTTCATCCTTCTGAATGGAGAGTATATCTTTCTCACCTGTATAGTTTTTTTTCAGCAGCTCAATAAATTCGTTGTAGACCTGAAATCCATAGATCTGAAATGCTGCAACCGGTAAAGTCGGGGTATCGCCGGCAGATGTCTTGAATGTCCAGTACTGGTTGACACGAAAGGGCAGTTTGGGCAAAGGGAAAGGTGCCACAGCGGCAGCATTCTCTGCAAGGAGGGGAATTGGCGGAACCAACTCTTCAATATCCAGTTTTCCGGAATGATATCCATCCAGTTCGCCAAAGGGAACAACCTCTTTCTTGAGAAACTCACAGAATACAACATTGCGGGCCTTGCGGACTGCCTGTGCAAAGATACGGTCATTTACCGGATCGCTCTCTTTGTCAAATGTCACATCAAAGACTATAACTTCCGCTCCTTCTCTGAGCAAATTATCTATAAGCCTGGCATGGAGTGCACGGGGCCATTCAACGGGACGTTTCGGCAGGTTCATCCTGTCAGAAGATGCCCTGTCAATATTGACAACTATAACATCTGAAGGGGCATCCCTTTTCCCTCTCAGCTTAAAGAGCAGACCAAGGCCAAGATTTTCTTCAAGTTCATGGCCAAAAGAGCTCAGGCTAAGGATAATGCCCAGTAAACCCACAACCAATCCCAGGACAACTGATTTCAGTAATTTAGACATTTATATTTATTCTGTTGTTCTGACAACAGTAAACCGTATAGATGAAGAGCTGATATGATATACTATATTTATCCAGATTGATTTTTAAAAATCCTGGAATAAACCCATGAAAGCATATATGCCTGAATCCTATGTGTATATCCAACAAACTCTGATAAATAACAGAAAAAAAGTGGATATATATTTAGAATGTAAGGTATCATATTGGTTTTCTGATGTCAAGAAGCTGTTATCATTACATAACCCTTGTAATACCGGGGTCCAGTGATAAAAAACCATAAACATATCACATCCAAAAACTGTTTATCTCCGGGTTCGGGTATATACAAATAAAAAACTGCAGGTATAATCCATGATCTTAAAAGAAAAGGACAAGCTTCTTGTCGGGAAGTTCCTGAAGGAAATTCCTGCATTCAGAAATCTTTCGGATAAACGTGTGGAGCAGATAATTAATGACTTTACCATTCATACTTTTCGTGCAGGAGAAACGGTATTTTATCAGACTGACAAGAGCACCGATATGTACATAATTCTTGAGGGCAAGGTCAAAGTAACCCTGTTGAGCGAGGAGGGAGACGAGTTTGTACTGACAGATCTCAACCCGGGTGATTTTTTTGGGGAAATGAGCCTTATTGATGGTAATCCGCGTTCTGCTTCAGTCACAGCAGAAGAGGATTCAATCTTTGCAGTTTTAGAGAGAAACAGGTTTCTTGATGCAATTAAAGAGGACCCCGAGATTGCAATCGATCTTCTGAAGTCTCTTGTGCAGAGACTGAGAAATGCAACCGAAAGGGAGGAAAGTCTTGCCTTCCTTGCTGTCCATCAAAGATTGGTCAAGTTATTCAAGAAGCTTATAAAAGACGAGGGGAAGAAGAAAAAAAACGGCTTCTACCTGATCAAGAAACGAACACATAAGGAAATTGCAGAGAGAATCGGGGCATCAAGGGAATCCATCTCGAAAGTTATAAAAAGGCTCGTGTCAGGTAATCTTATAACTGAAAACGGGGATCTGTTTATGTTATCTCCCAAGCTGTTTGAAGATATTGATGAGCTTACAGATTAAGTGCACTTATTTAATGTCTGTGTATAAACTAATGTTTTTTTATTTTAGTCATGTCCCGAAAACGTTCGGGGTATCCAGAACTCACTGCAAAGACTGGATTCCCGCTCAACAGACTGCGGGAATGACGGCTCAATTGTGATGTTTATACACAGATTCTATTTAATCCCGCTGAATGATTCCTCCGCCAAGCACCACATCACCTCTGTAAAAGACGGCATTCTGCCCGGGGGCAGGAGCCCACTGGGGTTCGTCAAAGACCAGTTTTACCATATCCCCGCTCTCTTCCATTAAGAGCACTGCTGCCTCATCCCTCATCATGGAGCGGATCTTTGCCGTTACCCTGTTAACAGGCGGAGCAATCCAGTTCAAATCCCCCACCTTCATCTCCCTTTTAAATGCCATCTCCCTTGACCCCACATGAATTGCATTGTTTTCAGGGTCTATCTTTATCACATAGAGTGGTTCGGCAGAAGAGATATTAAGCCCCCGCCTCTGTCCCACGGTATAATTAAATATCCCCTTATGCGTACCCAGCACATTGCCTTCAGGCCCTATAACCGGGCCTGGTTTTACTGCTTCGGGAACGAGATTGCTGATAAAAGACGGATAGTCACCTTCCGGGATAAAGCATATCTCCACACTCTCGGGTCTTTGCGCAGCAGGGAGTTTCAGTCCCCTTGCAATCTCCCTCACACTCTCTTTTGTGTAAAGTCCCAGGGGGAAGAGCAGCCTGGACAGGGTGTCCCGGTTCAGCACATAAAGAAAATACGTCTGGTCCTTGACCGGATCAACCCCTTTTTTCAGGAGACAATGCCCGTCAACCCTCTCCACCCTTGCATAATGCCCGGTGGAAATAAATTCAGCGCCGATTCTCTCGGCCTCTTTCAGAAGATAAGGGAACTTGATATGGAGATTACAGAGCACACAGGGATTTGGTGTTATTCCGTGCAGATAACCATCGACAAACGGCTCTATGACCTTATCTATAAAATCCCCCCTGACATCAATCACCCTGTGAGTAATTCCGAGTGCCTTTGCCGTCTCAGCCGCCCCGTTTATTGCCTCAAGGGAACAACACGTCCTGAAGTCCGTCCTCTCCCGGGCCTCCCACAGCATAAAGCTGATCCCTGCTACTTCATGGCCCTGCTCTTTGAGCAAATATGCCGTAACAGAGGAATCCACTCCTCCGCTCATTCCAACCACTACCTTTGCCATTTTCCTTACCCTCTTTCTATGGTGTAACCAGACAATAGAGATTCTGAAATAAATTCAGAATGACATATATCGTTTTTTCTGTTTGTACAAGAAACTTTTAACCCGCTTGAAACTGTTTATTTGTTTGCCGGTTCAATAACCCTGCCCCGGCAAGCAGAAACGAAATATAGCGAGGAGTATAATGATACCATATCCCTTGATTTTCAATAGCTTAATGCTTCACAGGAAACAGACATACAAGGGGATCATGTTTAAAAACCTTTTCACTCTATCCCCGGGGTTGTCGATAGAAAACATCTCAACTGCTGGAAAGGGAGACGGGTATAGAGTTTGAACGGTTTCAATTATCACTTTTGTCTCACCCGGATGGTGAGACGTGATAAATTCCTCGGAGTCCCGGCCGGACGCCGGAACGAGAATGAGTGAAAACTCTATACCCGTCTCCCTTTCCAGCTATATAGCCTTGCAACGACATATATATAGCCATGCGCTTCTTGTCATCAGCCAAAGTGTGTGCTATGATTGAAATAGATAAACAAGTCAGGAGGAGGGAAAGATGAAGATATTGCTTGCCACAGACGGGTCGGCATGTTCAGAAGGTGCGGCAGGATTCTTATCCAGACTCAACTTATCGTCAGATGATGAGATTATCGTCCTCCATGTATTAAGCTGGGGCCCCTATCATGATGACAGGGAATCCTATTATATAAGTCTTAAATATTTTAAAGAAAAGATTGCCCCGCAAATACTCGATTCAGCGGTCGATATTTTAAAACCTGCAGAAGCAAGAATCAGTACGGCCCTTGTCGAAGGTTTCCCTGACAAGGCAATTATCGAAGCAGCAGTGGCTTCCGATGTCGACCTGATAGTCATGGGCGCACGTGGAATAAAGGGTGTCAAATCGCTCTTCATCGGGAGTGTAACCAGGTCGGTTGCAATCAACTCACCAAAGCCTGTCCTTGTAACCAAACCTCCACTTCGGGAGATACCTGACAGGATGAGGGTTCTCTTTGCCACAGACGGTTCTGACTCAGCTCATGCAACTGCTGCATTTCTTGCCTCGATCCCGTTCCCTGATGATGCCGAAGTAATCATCATAAATGTACTCCGTTCAGCCATCTCTGATATACCGGAAAGGTTTATTATGGAAATAAATGATAAGATCAAAGAAGAAGTAGCCAAGGCCAGGACATTGGAGTTTGAAGAATCATCCAGGATTATTGAGAAAGCCCGGCCATACCTGAGCAAGAAATTCAATAAGATTGAGGGGATTACAAAGATTGGGGACCCCTCAATAGAGATACTCAACGCAGCAGGTGTATTTGGAGTGGACCTGATTGCTGTCGGTTGCAGAGGTCTGACGGGAATAAAGGGAATGCTGGGCAGCGTATCAAGAAGGATAATCAGCCACAGTCAATGCCCGGTGTTGGTTGGAAAGACAAGTTAAGGCAACTTAAACTCAGAAACAGAAGGTGAACAATGAACATTAAAAAAGTGAAGCTTGAGGATATCAGCAAAACAAAAAGGCCAACTCTTGGCGATGAGGTTCCGGTTGAGGTATTTCGGCTGCTGAGAATAATCGGAATGTATAGCATCCTGGGTGAAGGCTCGGGTTATACCCTGTATCTGGCCGGGAAAGAACTCGGTGTTGAGCTTGAGGTAAACACGGTCGATGAGCTTGGCACGCTCCTTAAGAAGCTGAAGATCGGCATTCTGACGGTTGTGGAATCATCTGACGACAGGATTGTTATCAGACTCGATGAATGCATAACCTGCTCCGGCCTGCCCGATATTGGTAAGATGATCTGCCATTTTGAAGGGGGAATTATTGCGGGAGCCATGGAGAGGGTACTGAAAAGGCCCACAAAGGGTGTTCAGACCAAAAGCCATACATCAGGCTTTGATTACTGCGAATTCCAGATCCATCTGTTATGAATCTGACTGTCAGGATTCCATGAAAGATCACGAAAAAGATAACGACCTGACAAAAAAAGACCGGGAAATCAACTCCCTGAAGCTCGAGCTCGAGAAAGTTAAAAGACTGACAGAAATAAACGAAAAGCTGTTGCTATCCAGCATCAGGGAACAGGAAAGACTCCTCAACGAACTCTCCAAAAGGTCAGAGGTGATCCTGAAGAAGGGCCTGGAGATAAGGGAACTGAAGGCCTTTAACGAAATTATTGCAGTAGCAAGCAAACACCTCAGCATCAAGGACATCCTTAAGTACAGCCTTAAAGCCATCATCGGATCCCTGGAATCCCTGGAAAAGGCTGTGGGCAGGGAGGTAAAAATAAGCGGGGGCATATTCCTTACTGATGAGGCAACTGAAGAACTCGTTCACTTCACATCCTCAGGGATCTCCCCTGAAGCCCTGGGCTGCAGGGGAAGGATACCCCTGGGCAAGTGCATATGCGGTCTGGCTGCACAGTCCGGGGAAGTCGATATAATCCCTTACTGCCGGGCTGAAATACATCACGGAGGAATGCTCCCGGCCTGCAAGGAGGAGGACCATGCCCATGTCAGCATTCCGCTGAAGTCCGGGGACAAGGTTTTGGGTCTCATTTATCTGTATTTTGTCCCCCCTGGTTATCTGCATCTCGCCTCAGATGTTAGCATCTTCTCGTCAATAGGGAACTACCTCGGACTGCGTATCGAAAAGGCCAGACTTTATGAGAAAGTACAGGAACTTGCCACCCATGACGGCCTTACCGGACTATACAACTACAGGGAATTCCACAACCGTCTTGAACATGAGTTTCTGAGGGCAAAGAGATACACAAAAACGCTTTCTCTCCTCATGACAGACATCGACCACTTCAAACGCTTTAATGATACCTACGGTCACATGTCAGGGGATGAGGCCCTGAGAACAATTGGAAGACTTATCAGGAATCTCGTCCGTAGTGTAGATATCCCTGCCAGGTACGGGGGAGAGGAATTCACTGTAATTCTCCCTGATACGCCATTGAAGCAGGCTGAACTGGTGGCGGAAAGGCTGCGCTCTTCAGTGGCAAGCCACCCCTTTTTCGTAGAGGGTAAAACCGTCTCACTAACCATAAGTATCGGTATAGCCTCCTTTCCGGAAGACGCTGATACAAAAGACGAACTGATAAAAGCAGCGGACCGGGCCCTGTATTGCGCAAAAAACGGGGGCCGCAACAGGGTATACAGGTTTACGAGAGGGAAAAATCCTTGCAACAGGGTTACAATTCCCGGCGCAGATGAATTATGACCGGGGAGCACCTTCACTCTCTTCAATTTCATTGCGGGAAGCTGTATGAATGGAGCGCAGCCTGAAGAGTTTATGCACATCTTCCAGGACAAGATAAAGAGAGGGGATAAGCAGCAGGGTAATCCCTGTAGCAAAGAGTATCCCGAAAGCAAGGCTGATCGCCATGGGGATGAGGAACTGGGCCTGTACGCTCGTCTCCAGTATCATGGGCATCAGTCCGAAAAATGTTGTTAGAGACGTCAGGAGGATCGGCCGGAACCGGCGCTTGCAGCCATCAATCACGGCCTGAAAGAGTTCAGCACCTTCCTGACGGTTCCTGTTCACCTTGTCAATCAGAAGGAGTGAATCATTAACAACAACCCCGGAGAGGGCAACTATACCAAATATGCTGAGGATGCTCAGCTTGAACCCCATTATCAGATGCCCGGCAACAGCGCCCACCATACCGAGGAATAGCAGCCATTATCAGCAGGGGCTGGCTGTAACTTTTAAAAGGGATGGCAAGCAGGGCATACATGCCGAGCAGGGCAAGCATAAACCCCTGAACCATACTCCCCATGGATTCTATCCGCTCCTTTTCTTCTCCTCCCATATCAAAGGTCAGGCCCGGATAATCATTGGCCAGCCTGCTGAGAATGCCCTGTTTGAGATCAGAGAGTATCTCCTCGGCATTGGCTGTCTTGTCATCCACGCTTGCCGTGACATTGATTACCCGTTTCCTGTCTGTACGGTTGATTTCACTAAAACCCCGTCCCTCCATAATATAGGCAGCCCTGATCAGGGGAAGCTCCCCTCCATCCGGAGTACGGATCCTCATTGATTTCAGGTCCCAAAGGCTCTTTCGATCCTCTTCAGGGTATCGGACAATGACCTTGACCTCATTGCGCCCCCGCTGGAATCTCAGGGCCTCGGCCCCGTAAAAGGCCCCCCGGATCTGCCGGCCCAGGTCCTCCTCCGTAACCCCGAGGGTTCGGGCCTCAGGGGTAAGGCGGAACTTGAGTTCCCGTTTCCCCTTAAAATAATTATCCTCTATATCCCCGACACCCGGGTATTGGGCCAGGGCCTCCTTAATCCGCTCCGAGGCAAGGTCAAGCACACCAAAATCCTCGTGGGCAAGCTGTATGTCTATATTGGCGCCCATCCGAACAACATTGGACGTAAAAACAATCGATTCCACACCCGGGACCTCACCCACCTTTGCGCGCCAACGGTTTGCAATCTCCACTGCCGGAATGCCCCGCTCCTCGCTCTGTTTCAGAAAAAGGGCCATATCAGAGAGATGGGTCCTCGAATCAACACTCGACCCCACATTCCCTGCCTCAATCATGGTACCTCCCACCACGGCATATACATCCCGCAGGATGGAATCGCCCCCGGGACGTTGCCTGTCATACTCAGCCACCACCTCCATGGCCTTCTCTTCAAGGAATTTCTGCACCCTCGCTGTTTCCTCCACAGGTGTTCCGGGAGGCATCTTCAGAGAAACGGTAATCACATCACCGTCCACAACAGGCATGAAATGAAACTTCAGAATTCCCCCCTTGACAATCCCCACGGTTAACAGCAGGACGGCAATACCTGCCGCCACAGTGGTATAACGGTTTCTCAGACAGAGACTCAGGAAACGCTGGTATGGACCGGCTATAAACCTGTCAAGCTTCCTGCCAAAACCGGTACGAACCCGGTCGATAGCACCGATCAGGCCGCGCGACACCGGACGCGGCCCTCCCATGGCCAGATGGGCAGGCAGCACAAAAAGGGATTCTATAAGTGACAGGAGCATCAGAGAGATCACCACAAGCGGAATAACCCTGATAAACTTCCCCATCATGCCGCTGACAAAGACCAGGGGAAGAAAGGCCGCTACAGTGGTCAGGACCGAAAACGTTACAGGAACAGCCACTTCAAGGGCACCATCTATCGCTGCCTGAAGATAGGGTTTTCCCTTCTGACGCTGCTCATAGATATTTTCTCCTACTATGATGGCATCATCCACCAGGATTCCCAGTGCCAGGATAAAGGCAAACAGGGATATCATGTTTATGGATACGTCCAGGTAAGGAAAGAGGAGCAAAGCTCCGAGAAAGGATATGGGAATGCCGAGCATAACCCAAAGGGCCAGCCGGATCTCGAGAAAGAGCCCGAGAATAATAATCACCAGGGTCAGACCGAGAAAGGCGTTTTTTTCCAGCAGATTCATGCGGCTGTGAAGGAGCTCCGAGGTGTCGTTCCAGGGGGCAATCTTCAATGAATCCGGCAGGGAGCCTCTCTTCTGCTCCACATACTTCTTTACAACCCCGGAGATCCTGATCGGTTTCTGATCCCCTACCCGAAAAACCTTCACCATGGCTGCGGGTTTACCGTCAAACCTGGCAAACATCCCGGTATCGGCAAAGGCATCCTTTACTTCTGCTATATCTCCAAGCCTTACCCTCGTGCCATCCGGCCTCGTGAGCACGGTTATATCAGCATATTCAGGCCCGAAATGCCGGCGGCCCTTTGTGCGCAGAAGGATCTCGGAGCCCCGGGTCCTGACAGTACCTCCCGGCAGGTCAATGGAGGCCAGTCTCACCTGTTGAGCCACCTGCTCCATCGTTACATTGTAGCGCCGAAGATTTTCCTCCGGTATCTCAACCGCAATCTCGTAAGGCCGCACACCACTGAGTTCAACCTGGGTAATCTCCGGATGGGCAAGCAGTTCTTCACGGATAATCTCGGCCTGCTCCCTCAGAGCCCTGTCCGAGGCATCACCGTAGACCACGACCGAGATCACCTCAAAGCGGTTAAGGAGCTTGGTAATCACTGGTTTCTCGGCATCCACCGGAAAGGTGATAATCCGGTCCACCTCGCTCTTTATCTCCTGAAGCTTCAGATCAGGGTCTTCCCCTGGCAAAAGCTCGGCCCTGACCGTACCAACACCCTCCTTGGCCACAGACCTGATCTCCTTTATCCCCTCCACACCCGTAAGGTTCTCTTCAATCTGAAGAAGTATCCCCTCTTCCACCTCCTCGGGTCCGGCACCGGGATAAGTCACGGTGACCTGAATGGTGTCCAGGCTGATCTCCGGAAAGACCTCCTGTTTAATCGAAGATATCCTGATCAGACCACCGGCCACCAGGATTATCATGAGCAGGTTGGCGGCCACATGATTGCTGGCCATCCACTTGACTGCTCCTCTCATCGTCCTTCCCCCTCATCCAGGAGCCGCAGTTTCATACCCTCAGCCGCCCCCGAAATGCTTGTGAGTACCAGACGTTCCCCCTCCTTCAGACCATCACTGATAATCACTCTCTGCTGCTCCCGCCGCACCACAGTCACCGGCCGGATATTGAGTCTGTCCTCTTTGTTTACAACCCAGACTGTATTATTTTCGCGAAGGGCACTTGCCGGAACGGGAACTACACCGGTCAGTATCTCACCGGAGAATGTGACCTCCACAAACATGCCCATCTCCAGGTCAGGCTCATCATTATTTCTCCGGGTTTTCAGGTAATAGGGATCATCCACAGCCACCACAACCCGCGCCATACGCCCTTTGGGATCAACCTCCCCCAGTGAACGGACCACCCGGCCCTGCCAGCTGAAGGATTTTTTCCCAACACTGATTCTCACTTTAGCAGGAGAACCCTTAGCTTCAGAACCCTGCCGGGGGATACGCAACCACTGCAAATCCTCCAGGGAAAGGGGAACAACAATCTCGGCCGTTTCTGTCCCGGCCACCACAGCAACACTGCTGCCGGCACGCACATACTGTCCTGCCTCAACCCCTTCAGAGCGAACCCGGCAATCAAAAGGTGCATATATGCGGGTACGCTGCAGATCAAGTTCAGCCTGCTTTAAAACAGCCCCGGCCGCTGCCACATCAGCCCGGGCCTTCTTTATCTGAGGCTCGTAGAGGACCAGGGGATTGGGTTTTTCGTTCTTATTCGTTGCCAGACTATCCGTTGCCAGTCCTTCCCACTCCCGGCGGGCAATCAGGGCACTGCTCTCCACCTTGGCAAGCTCGAGTTCGGCCTGCGCCTGAACAGCCCGGGCACGGACTACAGCCAATTGGTAGTCAACAGCCTCTATCTCAAATAGGAGGTCTCCACTGGAAAAAAAACCTCCGGCAATAAATGCAGGGGCAATATACGTAATCCGGCCGCTCACACGGGGAGTGATACTTGCCTCCCTCCTCGCCTGCACAGTACCCGTTCCAATGACCTGAACCTGATGGTCCTTCCTGCTGACCGTCAGGACCTCAACCAGGGCACCGGGATTACTCCTGATCTCCTTCTGAGGAGCAGGGCGGGACAGCACCAGCAGCCGCATGACAACAAAGCCTGCTATCAGTATAATAACCGGTATAACTATCCTGAACACTTTACTCCTGAAACTCATGAGCCCCCTCCTTTATGATTATTGACGGTCAAGCGCTCCTGTATTTCATGCTCCATCCATTCCCCTCCGAGTGCCCTTGCCAGGGTGACACGGTCGGATATAAGCTGGCGGCGGGCCGTCAGGAGTTGACTCTGCGTATCAAAATAGAGTGTCTGGGCAATCAGTACCGGAAGATATCCGGAAAGACCCTGCATATAGCGCTCCTGCGAAAGGCGCAGTGCCGACCCTGCCGCCTCAGCCTGCTCCTGCAACTGCGTGATACGCTCTTCAGAAGTGCGGTTCCTTACCAGGGCATCCTCCACTTCCTGGAATGCTTTTAAGACGGCCTTATGGTAGTGGGCAAGGTTTTCACGGAACACGGCCCTTGAACGGTCCACCTCTGCGCTGCGCCTGCCACCATCCAGTAACGGCTGTGACAGGTTTACAAGGACCTTCCAGAAACTCCCGACAATGTCACCTGTACTGAAAACAAAGCTTGATGTGCCGTAACTGCCAAGCAGGTTAAAAGAGGGAAAACGCTCGGCAACAGCCACCGCCACCCTGGCGTCACTCGCCTTGAGGCGTAAAAAGGCTGCACGGACATCAGGACGCCGTGAAAGAAGCTCTGAGGGGAGACCTGAAGGGAAGGCTGCAGGAGTCTCAGGCAATTCAATCAGACCACCCGTTGTTTTATTGTCGGGATAATGGCCCAGGGCAACAGAGAGGGCGTGCTCCGTCACCCTCAGCGAAGACTCAAGAACAGCCCTGCGGGCCCTGACCCTGAAAAGGTTCTGCCGGGCCTGGTAAACATCAAGTGCGGGTACCAGCCCCTGCCGGTAACGCCCTTCAACCAGTGACAGGATATCTGTATAGGAGTTAATGGTCTGTTCCGTCAGTTTTAGCTGGGCACGCTGCTCTGCCGCCAGATAATAAAGGTCGGCAATCCGGGCGGAAAGGCTGATGTAGAGGGTCTTGATCTCTTCACGGAGTGCCTCCATATCAAGACCGGCAGCCATGCTACGGGATTTGAGCTTTTGCCAGAGGTCCAGCTCAAAGCCTGCTGCCAGGGACAGGATATAACTGTTGCCGGTGTTGTTGCCGAAAAAGCTTGGGGTATCCTCCCTGCTCCACTGTCCCTGAAGGTCAATAGAGGGCCTTCGGGCAGCCGTGGTGCTGCGGTATATGGCCCGGCTCTGCTCAAAACGCTCATATGCCTGCATCAGGTCGGGATTACCTGAAAAGGCCTCCTCCATGAGGAGATTCAAGTCTGCATCCCCAAAGGCTTCCCACCAGCGCTCCACCGGAAGGCTGTTTTGTTCGCTGAACGATGCCGGAACAGGGAGCGGGGGCGATACAGACTGGGGGCTGTGCACAGCGCAACCGGCTGACAGCATTATTATAAAAACAAAAAGAGGTGTCTTTATACTCCATACCTTCATGCTCTCTCCATCCCTGCCACGACAAAGTCGAGGAGCATGGCTGTCAGTGACTCCACATCACTGACAGGCGTGACTCCCTCAGGTAAGGAATAACTTTTTCCTGCCATGCAGATGGCATGCCCCATGGCACCAATGGCAAACTGAAGCCGCCAGAAGAGCATATCCGGAGAGAGCTCCGGCAATGCCTCGCGCAGGATGTCAAAGAGCATATAAAACAACGGTGCAATATGGCGTATAAAGACATTTCTTACTGTATCGTCAGGGTCGGACATGGCCCGTCCCACCAGTGTAATGAAGTCTTCCGCCCCTGTCCCGGATTTACGAAAGGCAAGCGTTGGCTCAATAAAGGCCCGCAGGGACTCTTCCACGCCAGGGAGTCTCCCCTCACGACGTGCAGTTTCACGAACCACTTCAAGATTTTTCCGGCGGACCTTGTTCAACGGCACGAGCCGCCTTTCGAAAACAGCCTCAAGGAGTGCCTCCTTGGAGCCAAAGTGATAATTAACAGCCGCCAGGTTCACCGCTGCACGGCCGGTAATGGCCCTGAGTGAGGTATTGTGGAATCCTTTCCGGGCAAAGAGGTATTCAGCAGAATCGAGGATTCTCTCTTTGGTCTCGGGCAGGCTCATGATTCCTTCCAGACAATCATACGTTCAATTAAAACATATGTTTGAAAAAAAATCAAGTGTACGATAGTTCAGAGCCACGAAAGGAAATTGCTGAAAGAATCCCGGAAGTAAAAAGAGAAGGACTGCTTTACTCCACGACTGCGTCCAGCTTGATATGAAGGTCTTTTAACTGCCTCTCATCCACTGGTGAGGGGGCCCCGCTGAGCAGGCAGACGGCCTTCTGTGTCTTGGGAAAGGCTATAACGTCCCTGATAGAGCTTGCGCCAACCATGAGCATTACAAGCCTGTCAAGCCCCAGGGCAATACCCCCGTGAGGAGGAGCGCCAAAGCGAAGGGCATCAAGGAGAAAACCGAATTTCATCCTTGCCTCTTCCTCTGATATCCCGAGGACATCAAACATCCTGCTCTGGACCTCCGGGTTGTGAATACGTATACTGCCGCCACCGATCTCATTACCGTTAAGCACTATATCATATGCCTTTGCCCTGAGAGAAGCCAGCCCATTGCGGTCATCATTTATGTCCTCTCCAAGCATCCTCTCCATATCGGCATCTGCGGGTGATGTAAAGGGATGGTGCATTGCCTGAAACCTGTTGCCTTCATCATCCCACTCAAGCAGTGGGTAATCGACAACCCAGAGAAACCTGAAGCCATCAGAGACAAGGCCCTGCCTCCTTGCTATCTCAAGCCTCAGCCTGCCAAGGACATCAAGCACCACGTCCTCCCTGTCTGCCACAAAGAGCATTATATCGCCCTCCTCTGCCTCAAGCCTCAGGGCCATCTCCTTCAGGACATTTTCAGGGAAAAACTTCGCTATGGGTGATTCAAACCCGTCTTTAATCTTTATCCATGCCAGCCCCTTTGCTCCAAAGGACTGCACCTCTTCCGTCAGCAGGTCCATCTCCTTTCTTGAGAGCCCGGCCATCCCCTTGCCGCACACGGCCTTTACCCTGCCGCCTGAGTCAAGGGCAGAGAGGAAGACCTTAAAGCTTCCCTCCCGGGCAAGGTCACCCATCTCCCTGAGCTCCAGGCCAAACCTGAGATCAGGCTTGTCAGAGCCGAAACGCTCCATTGCATCCCTGTAAGAGAGACGCAGCATGGGGGTCTCTATCTCAACCCCAAGGGTCTCCTTAAAGAGGTGGGACAACATCCCTTCAATCGCCGAGATCACATCATCGGGCTCAACAAATGACATCTCCATATCAACCTGCGTAAACTCGGGCTGACGGTCCGCCCTCAGGTCCTCATCCCTGAAACACTTTACGACCTGAAAATACCTTTCAAGCCCTGACATCATCAGGATCTGCTTGAAGAGTTGAGGGGACTGCGGCAGGGCGTAGAATTGGCCCGGATTGAGACGGCTCGGCACCAGATAGTCCCTTGCACCCTCAGGGGTTGACTTTGTAAGCATGGGGGTCTCTATCTCGATAAAACCCTCTCTGTCAAGATAGTCGCGCATGAGCTTTGTAACCCTGTGCCTGAATACAAGATTCCCCTGCATCTCCTGTCTCCTGAGGTCGAGATAGCGGTACTTGAACCTCAGGGACTCGGACACATCCGCTGCCTCTTCCAGCACAAAAGGCAGTGTCTCGGACCTGCTCAATATATTCAACTCCTCAGCATAGAGCTCAACTGCACCGGTCGGGATATCGGGGTTCTCCGTACCCTCAGGTCTTCTGCTCACCTTACCCCTCACCTTTATGACAAACTCTGAACGGAGCAGATGGGCTGACTCATGGGCCTCTGAAGAGACGTCCGGACTGAATACCACCTGCACAAGGCCGCTCCTGTCCCTCAGGTCAACAAATATCAGCCCCCCATGGTCACGTCTCCTGAAGACCCAGCCCGAAAGGGTAAGTTCCTTACCAATGTCAGCCTCTCCAACCTCTCCGCAATTCCTGTCTCTGTACATGATACCTCCTGAGTCTTTATGGAGTAATGGGGCATTGGAGTATTGGAGCAATGAAAAATCCAATTCTCCAGCTCTCCATAACTCCGGTTATGTTTTACGCAAATACAACGACAAAAAGTCTCTCGCAAGGGAAGGAAGCGATATGATAGAGTCTGAACGGTTTTAATTTCGCAGTAAATTCACCCGGATGGTGAATTGTGAAATTCCCTCGGAGATGGACACGATGTCCATCGAGAATGAGTGAAGACTCTATCTTATCGTTTCCAACAACCGTTCATCTCTGAATCCACTTTTTACTTTACATTTTAAGACTCTTCTTCAGTTTCTTCACCTCAACCTCATCCAGATATCTCCACTGTCCTGTCCTGAGCTCCCCAAGACCAAGACCATCAATCCTGATCCTCCTGAGTTTCAGCACAGTATGCCCCATCCGCTCAAACATCCTCCTTATCTGCCTCTTCCTGCCTTCATAAATCGTGACTTCAAGCCATGAGTTCTTCTCTGCCCTGGGCGCCCGGACCCTCTTTATCTTTGCGGGTGCAGTCATGCCATCATCAAGCCTTATGCCCTTGCGCAGCTTGCTGATATCTTTCTCCTCTATCACCCCTTTTATCTTTACAAGATACGTCTTGGGTATCTTGTGGGAAGGATGGATTATCCTGTAGGCAAGATCTCCGTCATTTGTCAGCAGCAGCAATCCCTCTGAATTGAAATCAAGCCTCCCGACAGGGTATACCCTGAACTTCAGCCTCCCGAGAAGTTGCTGCACCGTTGGCCTGCCTTCGGGGTCTTCAAGGGTTGTAAGAACACCGGGAGGTTTGTTAAGTATGATGTAGACCTTTGGCTCAGACCCGCGCAAAAGCTTGCCGTCAACCCTGATGTGGTCCCTCTCAGGATCCACCTTCATCCCGAGAACAGCTGCCTTTCCGTTTACAACCACCCTGCCCTCAAGGATGAGTTCTTCCGCCTTGCGCCTTGAGGCAATGCCCATTTTTGCGAGTATCTTTTGAATTCGTTCTTCCATTACGTTAACTTTGTTTACTCCTCACTTGAACGACAAATTGTGCATCTTCAAATAAACACGGACATATATATTAACCTGAACCAGTCAAGGATGTAAAACAAGGCTAGGGAATTAACTGAATTTACGGAAGGACCTGATAAACCATTGCCCGGATATCATGGTTATCACATACAGTACAATTCCCCCCAGTACATCCACAACATAGTGATACCGGCAATAGACTGTAGCAAACAAGAGCAGGAGTGTTATCGGCAGATAGATATAAAAAAGCCTCTTTTCATAACGGAATGCAAGGTGCAGAACTACCAGGGTTACTGCTGTGTGACCGCTTGGAAAGGCGTCCCTCTTTATGCCTTCAATGCTATTGAGTATACCGTATATCTTCTCAAAAAGCAGCTTGCCCTCAAGGGGAATTGACTGGAGGTGGTTCATCGTATACCTCGGACCAAGTGCAGGAAAGAGTACGTATCCGACGTAGGACAGATAAAAGCAGAGGAGAATAAAGACCAGGCCGTCATTGAACTCGGTCTCTTTCTTCTTTATCCTGAGGACGATCCCGAGAATAACCGGAAGAAAATAATAGCTTGTATAGGCCAACTGCAGTATCTCTGTAAGATAGGGATTCACCACCCTTTCAAGCCAGACCGTGGGGTAGCCCCCCAATAACCAGTAGTCCGCCCGTATGAGCAGGTAATCAATATCCCCGGGGTTTACTCCCGGCACGAGCTCTGTCATGCTGTCAAATGCAAGGAACACGGCTATCACAGGAAAGACAATGTCATGAAATAATTTCCAGAACCCGCGTTCAGGAGCATACCTGATAAGGATCAATTGAATGAACAGCAACGAGATATATGTAACAAGCAGTTTATCGGCAGATTCAATAGAGCCGTAATAAATCACGGTCAACAGGGCAAAGAGCGCGACAAAGATTACAGTAATGGCATCTGCAGGCCTCACCCTGCCGGAATTCAGCCCCATTATAACTTGTTCAAGGCCCTCGTTACGGCCTTCTGACGTTTTGAGAGTCTGTGTGAAGAGCCCTTCCTGACTGACCACTCATCATCTTCTTCATCACCAAGCATCTTCTCTGTTAATTCATCCATCATATCCTCATCACCTGCAAATTCTTTCTCTCTTAACGCACGGCTGAGCTTTCCGAGGAAATCAGCGGAACCAACCGGCACAGACCCCTGAGCCCAGGCAAAATCAGCCACCTCCCTGTCCGAGCTGACCACAATAAAGAACTTCTTCTCCCTGACAAGCATCTCCTTTATCACATCATCAGCCTTCTTCGCTATCCTCGAAAATATTATCCTGACGCCGCCATCGACCCTTACCGTCTCCCTTGATGAAACGCCGCCATGACCATCAAAGACTACGGTTATATCATGCCCCAGAACACCCCTGTATCTAATCAGCCTTTTGACGAGTCCGTTCCTCTCGGACTCGAGATCCCTGTGCTGTATTCCGATGAGATTATATCCATCAATAATCAAGTGGGATATTTTAAACCTCCCTGGCCGGCAGCCTGAAAAATTCACCGTTTGTTGTTAAAATATATTATACTTATATCATAAATTGAAAAGCCATTTATAAATAATTAAAAAGCCATTGCCGTATCCATTTCCAGCATCATTGAACAGGGGGTTGTCAGGGTTTTATGTTTCCGGTTAAGGATACAGTACCGCGCAGGGATTTCCCGTATATTACATGGATGATAATCCTGATAAACGGCGTGGTCTTTCTTTTCGAAATATCCCTTCCAGAAGACAGCCTCAAGCAACTATTCTATCTCTTCGGCGTAGTACCTGCAAGGTATTCCCACCCGGACTGGGCAGTCCTGTTTGGCCTCCCTCTCGACGATTACTGGCCCTTTATAACAAACATGTTCCTCCACGGTGGTTGGATACATATTATAGGTAACATGTGGATGCTCTATCTCTTTGGCGATAACGTAGAGGACAGAATGGGCCATGGCAGATTCCTTGTATTCTATCTGCTCTCAGGTATTGCAGCCAGCATTACATACTTTATCTTTGATATGCACTCAACCGTTCCGGCTATTGGCGCCTCAGGTGCAATTGCAGGTGTAATGGGGGCTTACCTTGTAATGTTTCCCACTGCACGGGTTATTACGCTGATACCGATCTTCTTTCTGCCGTTCTTCATCGAGATACCGGCCTTCCTGTATCTCGGTGTCTGGTTCGCATCACAGGTATTTTCAGGCACATTCTCCCTGCTTACACCTGAAGCCGGCGGCGGAATAGCGTGGTGGGCGCATATCGGGGGGTTTATTGCAGGCATAGTGCTGTTGCCCGTCTTCAGGAAGAAAAAACAATCCTATCGCAGGTATTTCCCTGACGAGATATATTCCAATCTCTATAAATAGAAGACCCAAAGGAGGTTATATGAACGTCGACATATTCAGCATATTCTGGCTCTTCTTTATGCTTACCGCACTTCAGCCTGTCCTTAAACAGCGGCTCCTTGAGGCATCGAGACAGAAGCTTATTGCCAAAATCGAGAAGAAACGCACTTCAAGGGTAATCCTGCTTGCACACAGGCAGGAGACAATGAGCCTCCTTGGATTTCCCATCTTCAGATACATCAACATCAATGACTCCGAGGAGGTGATAAGGGCCATCCATATGACTGACCCCGAGATGCCCCTCGACCTGGTACTTCATACACCCGGAGGACTTGTGCTTGCATCCTACCAGATTGCACATGCAATAAAAAGGCATCGTGGAAAGGTAACGGTATTTGTACCCCACTATGCAATGTCCGGAGGCACTCTTATCGCCCTCTCTGCTGACGAGATAGTTATGGGAGAGCATGCAGTCCTTGGCCCTGTTGACCCCCAGATTGGCGAGTATCCTGCAGCATCTCTCGTTAAACTGGTTGAGACAAAACCTCTCACAGAGGTTGATGACAGGACCTGGCTGCTTGCAGATATCGGGAAAAAGGCGATGGCACAGTTGAAGAAACAGGTCAATTCACTCCTTGAAGGAAAGTATCCTCCTGACAAGGCCGAAGAACTTGCAACAATCCTTTCAGAAGGCAGGTGGACACATGATTACCCCATCACTTATGAAGAGGCAAAAACACTCGGCCTTAATGTGAGCAACAATATCCCCCCAGAGTTCTACCAGTTAATGAGCCTCTATCCGCAGCCCGTAAGACAGCAACCTTCGGTTGAATACCTGCCAATACCGAGATTCAGGGGGCCGACAAACCAGAAATCTGAAAAGAACTAACGGGTCAGCGGTAGTTCTTCATAAACTCTATCCATATCGGAAGGGCTGCCCTTGCCCCTGTCTCCTTGTCACCGATAGGGGTATGGTCATCCCTTCCAACCCATACTCCCACGGCCAGCCTGTCATCAAAACCAACAAACCATGCATCCGTGTAGTCATTGGTAGTACCTGTCTTTCCATAAACAGGCCGTTTGATTACCCTGGCCATTCTTCCGGTACCCTGAAGTATGACAGAGCGGAGCATATCCCGGATCTCATCCACCACTGCTTCATCAATAACCCTGTCAGCCCCCGGGTAATTCTCCTCCAGGGTCAACCCGTCACGATCGGTAACCCTGTCTTAGTGGTTTCAGCCTGTACCCCTGCGCAAGTGTTGCATACCCATAGACCATATCCATAAGTGTCGCCTCTGATGCCCCGATTGCCGATGAAAGGTAGGGTTTGACCTTACGGCGTATTCCTACCTCCTTTGCTGTCCTGACAACATTTCCAATCCCTATCGTATCGGCAAGACATACCGTTGCAGAGTTCAGACTGTGTGCGAGTGCATACCTGAGTGTTACCTCGCCATTGTATTGCTTTTCATAATTCCGCGGAGACCAGACATCCTTGTTATCCGGGGTGGGATAACCCACTTCAGCATCCATAATCGTGTCTTCAGGGATAAAACCCTTCTCCAGAGCTGCCAGATATACAAACGGCTTGAATGCAGAACCGGGTTGTCTTAATGCCTGAGTTGCCCTGTTGAACTGTGTCTGCCAGAAGTCTGTCCCCCCCACCAAGGCCTTGACCTCTCCTGTCTCCAGGTCCACGGCAAGCAGGGCAGCCTGCACACCGGGGTCAATCCTCTTGTCAAGTTTCTGCACACCATTGGTTACGGCTTTCTCTGCAACCTCCTGCATATGCATGTCAAGGGTTGAATATATCCTCAATCCGGCCGTGTAGAGACTGTCCGAATATCTGCCTTCAAGTATATCCCTCAGGTACTCAATGAAATACGGGGCCTTGTAACGTCTCCTGTGAACCTTGATGGGCAGTGTTTCTTTTATAGCCTTATCATACTCCTCCTCAGTGATATATCCGAGTTTCAGCATCTTCCCAAGGACAAGATTGCGTCTCTTCAGTGCCTCTTCAGGGTTTTTAAAGGGAGAGTAATATGAAGGAGCCCGCGGGAGGGCCGCCAGAAGTGCAGCCTCTGAAAGCGTCAGCTCTTCTGTGGATTTATTAAAATAGGTATGGGATGCTGCCTCGATTCCGTATGCCTTGGTTCCAAAATATGCCTGGTTCAGATAGAGTCCTATGATTTCGTCCTTTGTATATCTCTTCTCAATCTGTATGGATAATGCCGCCTCCTTTATCTTCCTTGAAATATTCCTCTCGGGCTTGAGAAAGAGCAGTTTTGCAAGCTGTTGCGTTATAGTGCTGCCACCCTGAACAATCCTGCGTGCCTTGATATCATAAAGCAGGGCCCTTGCTATACCGATCAAATCAATACCATGATGCCTGTAAAACCTCTCGTCCTCGATCGCCACAAATGCGTTCTTCACATACCCCGGTATTCTGTAAAACGGAACAAAGGTACGCCTCTCAACATAATACTCGGCAATAACGTCACCAGCAGCGGAATAGACTTTTGATGCCTCACTAGGGTTATATTCCTCAAGGGCCTCAATACTTGGCAGGTCAGAGAGACTCCGAAAGACTACTCCTGAAAAAACACCCGCCAGAATACCCAAAAGCCCTATAACAATTAACCCTCTTAGCATCTGATATTATAACTCATTTGGGGCTCCGGCTACTGCTGATCTTCAAGGCAAAACGGGACTATCGGAAAAGGGAGACAGGCACCGGCGAGTCACTGCCGGTGTCAGCTTGAAAAAAAAGATCCTTTATGGTAAGTTTAAGGGTAATGGTAAAGAAAGTGTCTGGTCTGACAATATCTCTCGTTATTGCTGTTATTGCCTTCATTCTCTCCTATATTCATCCCACTTTTGATGCCCTGGCAATCTCGATAATCCTTGGAATGTTATTCTCCAACATCCTGGAGGATAGGAACTTTCTGAATGACGGCATTAATATCGCAATCAAGATATTCCTCCCTGTTGGAATAGCCCTATACGGCACACAGCTTTCAATAAGGGATATCGACCCTGCCATGACCCCCCTGGTTTTTCTCACCTTTATTTCAATGTTCAGCCTTGTCTACTTCATAGCAAAATGGTTTGGGCTAAGAAAAAATATCCGTATACTACTTGCCACGGGCATGTCAATCTGCGGGGCATCAGCAATTGCAATTGTCTCTCCCCTGATAGAATCAGACAGTGAAGAGACTTCCATCTCTCTGATTGTTGTGATGATCTACGGTCTCTTTGGAATGATAGCCTATCCTATATTTGCAAACTTCTTTGACGTAGGGGTAAAGGAATTTACCTTTATTACCGGCACAACACTGCCGATGATCGGACAGATAAAGGTAGCAGCATCCGCATACGGAACCGAAAGTATAGCAATAGCCCTTAAGTATAAACTCCTCAGGATGTCCTTCCTCATCTTCCTTGTGACTCTGACCGTCTTTCTTTCCAGAAAAAAAGACAGGCGCATCTATATCCCGTGGTTTATAGTTGTTTTTGTTCTCCTTGCTATTACGGTAAACATCTTCAAGCTCGGCTGGCTATCTGATATCTCTGCACCCATCAGCCGTTTTTCCCTCGCTACCGCACTGGCCGCAATCGGCCTGTCGGTTGATTTCGAATCTATTACAGAAGAAGGGATTAAACCTCTCATAATCGTGGTGCTATCGATCATAATCATTCTAACAGCCCAATTCCTCCTCTTCTACCTAATATAATGTTTAAGACAAAGCTCATATATAAGTTCCTCATAACCTTTCTCATCTTCTCAATTGCCCTCATACTGCCCCTTTCCTTTTCACTACGTAAAGATATGAAAGGGATGTTCACAAACCTGGAGGTTCTTATAGAAAAAGGCAAGCTCAACGATGCCCGTGCTATTGAGGATAAATTTTTTAAAGAGATATTCACGCACCTTATGAGCATATCCTTTTATGCCTTTTTTCTTGCCTTTATACTTTCCATCTTTTTTTCAAGGAGGTTTCTTAAACCCGTCAAGGCCCTTTATAATGGTGCAGAAGCTGTAAAAGGTGGAAATCTTGACACAGAAATACCTGTCTTCTCAGCAGATGAACTCGGCGAGGTTACCATGATATTCAATGAAATGTTAACCAATCTCAGGGCCAAGACCGAAGAATTACAAAACAAGGACACCTATGTCAAGACAATGATGGATGCACTGTGGGTAGTTGACACTAACGATATAGTAATTGACATCAACCCGGCCTTTACAAAAATCTTTGGTTATGAACGCAGCCAGGTTGTCGGATCATCAATATATGATTTCTTCGACACAGAGAATGCAATGGTAATGAAGAAAGAACTCGACTTGAAGAGACACAGGGGAGAGCACTCCACCTATGAGATCAATATAACTGCCCAAGATGGCTCTCAGATACCCGTGCTTATAACCGGGGCTCCCATAGTCAGGGATGGCGAGGTTGTCGGCAAGATAGGGATTATAAAGGACTTCCGGGAGCAGGCCAAGCTGGTGAAGGAACTTAAGGAATCAAGAGACTACCTTGAGACAATAATGAACAGTATTGAAGACTCGATACTGATTATTAATAACGACTACAGGATACTGAAGGCCAATGTTGCCGCCCGTACCAGGTATGGCAATAATATTACCGAAAAAAAATGTCATGAAATCACTCATAATTCTTCCAGGCCCTGCTGGATGGAAGGTGAGGACTGTCCCATTCAGGGGGTCTTTACCAATGGTGGAACCTGGAGGACCATACATGAGCATTATGACGAGGGTGGAAACAAGTGCTATGTTGAAGTCATAGCCTCCCCCATCAGGAACTCTGAAGGCAAGGTCGTTGAGGCACTCGAGATCATGAGAGACGTAACAGAGCGTGTGAGACACATGGATGAGATTAGCAGGAGAAACAGGGAACTCATCCTCCTGAATTCCATAGCCTCTATCATAAATCAATCCATAAAGGCAGAGGAGATTTTCTCGAGTGTGCTTGACAGGCTCATGGAGGCTCTTGATATGGACGGGGGTTGTGTATTCCTTATTGATGATAAGAGCCGCACGCTTAGATGTTCCTGCCACAGGGGAGTTAGTGAACAATGTACTTCAACGGCTATCAGGATAAAACTTGGTGATGATATACCTGGAAGAGTTGCTGTTACAGGTGAGGTAATGACATCATCAAACCTGAGCTCTGACAACAGAATTTCCAAATCCCTGTTTAAGGATACCAAGATAAAGGGCTACTGTTGCGTCCCGGTAAAAGGGAAGGAACGCGTGCTCGGTGTATATTGTCTCTTTAAGTTTAAGGAGCACTTCTTTACCATTGAAGAAGAGCGGTTACTGGAAGCTGTTGGTGAAATGACCGGGCTGGCACTTGAGAACACCAGGCTCTACGATGAGATGAAAGAAATGTTTGAGATACAGAAAAGCCGTCGTCTCCAGGAACAGAGGGACCTTCTTGAGTTATCCTCGAAACTCACATCTGCAAGAGATATGGATGAGGTTATCCATTGTACATCCTCTCTGATAAAGGAATTCCTCGCCGCTGATGCGATATTATTCTGGGAAAAAAGAGACAGCAACACACTTGCCCTCAGATATTCTGACGGGATGCAACCACAAACAGACACCCTTAAAATGGATGAGCCTTCAACAGAAACTTATGCTGCTGCCAAAGGCACATACATAAATATTCACGACATAAATACAGATGCGCGTTTCCTCTTTGAAGAACTCAAGAGCATGGGCCTGAGATCTATACTGTCAATGCCTGTAATAGTTGGAGAAAACGTCCTTGGAGTCTTTACTGCCATGGCCAGGACGTCACGGGGGTACCGTGATGACGAAATACATTTTCTCCGCATTATTTCAAGCATTTTTGGAGTAGCACTTGAGAGGAGCCAGCTTTATGAAAAGAGAAGAATCGATCGTGGTCTGGCTGAAGCGATCCTGAACACCATGTCAGAAGGTGTCTGTACTGTAGATACCAAAGGAGTGATTGTATCAGCAAACCGTTCCGCTGAAAGAATTCTGGGGATACAGGCCAACAATCTTGTCGGAAGGAACTACTCAGAGATATTCAATGCGCCTGCAGAAGGGGATGCCTGCCCTATAGTAAAGTCTCTCAAGGGAGAAAAGGCATCTGCAGAGTTTATTCAGCAAAAAGGAAAAGGAGAGGTAATTCATGTAAGCTCACTTCCTCTCATGGATTCTGCTAACAGGATTTGCGGTGCAGTACAGGTCTTCAGGGATGTTACCAGTGAAAGAGAGATAGACAGGATGAAAACAGATATTATCCGTTCTGTCTCCCATGAGTTCAGGACCCCCCTGTCGGCAATCGTTGGATTAACTGAAATGCTCATTGATGGAGATATTGAGAGCGAACGGGCCCGGAAATACCTTCTGACCATTTATGAAGAGGGAATGAGACTCTCTGAAATGGTTTCCGAACTTCTGAGCATCTCAAAAATTGAAAGCGGAAAGGAAACCATAAAACTTAGCAACATAGACTTTTCCGAACTTATTGAATCTGTAAAAAGCGTTCTTGATGCCCCTGTCACAAAAAAGAATATTTCCCTGTTTACCGAGATAGACACTGAAAGACAGGAATTCTATGGTGACAGGGAGAAATTAAGGCAACTCCTTCTCAATCTCCTTGACAATGCCATAAAGTATTCTGACCCTGGCTGTTATATTAACCTGAGGGTAAGATATTCAGATAAATATGTTATACTGGAAGTATCTGACACGGGTTGGGGGATTCCCGAAAACGACATGGCGAACCTGAGTAAACGCTTTTACAGGGGGACACACGGAGAAAGGACCAAAGGTACCGGGCTCGGGCTTGCCTTGTGCAAAGATATCGTACGGATACACCACGGACGTATTGATATCAAGAGCAGATTAACCAAAGGAACAACCGTTATTGTCACCCTGCCTTACAGGAGATTAAATGATGCCTAAAGTGATGGTAATCGATGATGAACCCTTTATATTGATGATGATCGAGGACAAGCTGAGACGTGGAGGGCTTGAGGTTGTTACTCTCAGAGAGAGCAAAGGCGCTGTTGATGTAATACGAAGGGAGATGCCTGACCTGATCATCCTTGACTGGATGATGCCGGAGATCAGTGGAATAAACATCTGCAAAACAATAAAGACCGACCCTGACCTTGCAAACATACCGGTATTCATGTTAACGGCTAAGGGACAGGAGGATGATGAAAAGCTGGGAATCAAATGCGGAGTTGACCGCTACATAACAAAACCTTTCAGCCCCCGAATCCTGCTGGAGTTGGTACTTGAGCAACTTGGAAACAAATAGGCTTAAAGAAGACCTGAAAGCCACGGTAACCGAATTAAGCGATACATACGAGGAATTATCCCTCCTCTACAGACTCTCCGAAGAATTCACCGGTCTCGGTGTCGATGGAATCTGTTATCTGCTTTTAAAAAAGGCCGTATCATCTCTAAGTGTTCGAACCGCCGTTGTACTGTTCCTGGATAAAGATTCCGGAGAATTATATACACAGGCATATATCGGCAACTGGGATGAGGACACGACATTCAAAAAAGGGAACAATATTCTGTGGAGAGCGATTCGTTCAAACAAGGCAATTGCTGTATGTAACCACAATACCCACGAAGAAAAACTGGACAAGGTCAAATGCAACTCACTTCTCATCACCCCGCTGAACGGCAAAAAACAAATCATCGGCGTCCTCATGGTGGCTGACAAGAAAGACGGCAGGGAGTTCTACTCAGGGGAT
>JAADGU010000099.1 GCA_013152195.1 Nitrospirota bacterium | reverse complement strand
AAATTTCTGGGCAATACAGATGAGACCCTTGCGGACAGGATAAAGACATCCCTGAAATCATCTCGACCCATGGAGTGGTGAGTGAGGAGACAGCAAGGGATATGGCTGAGAAGGTAAGGCAGCTTACAGGAACAGCGTGCTCACTCTCAACTACCGGCAATCTCGGGCCCGACGTACTTGAGGATAAAGAGGCAGGGCTTGTATATATGGCGGTAAGTACCGGAACCAGAACCCTTTCAAGGGAAATGAGATTCACCGGGGAGAGAGGGGAGATTAAAGAAAGCGCAGCACTTGCGGCACTAAAACTCCTTGTGGAAGGAGTAACAGAGAGCAGCAAGTAAAAAATGGTAACTGATAAATATATAAGATTGTGAGATGTTTTATTGCTATAGATATCGGGGAGGCGATGAAAAAGGAGCTGGAGTCCTTCATGAAAGGGTTGAAGAAGTATGGTCCGGACATTAAGTGGCTCTCCGGAGATCACATTCATCTCACCCTCAAATTTCTGGGCAATACAGATGAGACCCTTGCGGACAGGATAAAGACATCCCTGAAATCTGTTGCTTCATGCCACAGGAAATTCAGCCTGACAGCAGCAGGCGTGGGGGTTTTTCCGGATTACTCGAAACCCCGTGTCCTCTGGGTTGGAATCAACAGGTCTGAAGAGTTGGATCTTTTGTATAATAATATAGAGTCGGCAATGGAACTGCTTGGATATGAACGGGAAACGAGAAAGTTCAGGCCCCATCTGACCATTGCAAGGGTGAAGTCACAAAAGGGACTCACGCCTCTGCTGAAGGAGCTCAGGGGATACAAAGACAGGGAGTTTGGTAAAATAGATGTATCAGAGGTCTTATTGATGAAAAGCACACTTAAACCCACCGGTGCTGAATATGAAAGGCTTTTTTCAGCCCCCCTGGGGAAGGAGGATTAATGGATAAAGACAAGGCCAAGGCCCTTGAAATGGCCATATCACAGATCGAGAGGTCCTTTGGAAAAGGGGCCATCATGCGTCTGGGGGCAAAGGGGATAATCGAGGGCATTCAGGGTATTCCCACCGGTTCTCTCGGGCTTGATATTGCAACCGGAATAGGGGGATTTCCCCGTGGCAGGGTTGTCGAGATATACGGTCCCGAGTCTTCGGGAAAAACAACCCTTGCACTAAACGCTATAGCACAGGCACAAAAGACCGGCGGGGTAGCCGCATTTGTTGATGCAGAGCACGCCCTTGATATTAATTATGCAAAAAGAATAGGCGTAAACATTGAAGACCTCCTTGTATCACAGCCTGATACAGGGGAGCAGGCACTTGAGGTGACCGAGGCACTTGTAAGGAGTGGAGCTGTGGACATTGTGGTGGTTGACTCTGTGGCAGCCCTCGTCCCAAGGGCAGAGATAGAGGGGGATATGGGAGACAGTCTCCCGGGGCTGCAGGCAAGACTGATGAGCCAGGCCCTCAGGAAGCTGACTGCCGCTATATCAAAGTCTCTGACCACGGTGGTCTTTATCAATCAGTTAAGGATAAAGATCGGGGTGATGTTCGGCAATCCTGAAACCACCACAGGAGGAACGGCCCTGAAATTTTATTCCTCCATGAGGCTTGACATCAGAAAGATAGACAGTATCAAGAACGGCCAGGAGATGATTGGCGGAAGGGTGAGGGTAAAGATGGTGAAAAACAAGGTTGCACCCCCGTTCAAACAGGCAGAGTTCGACATTTATTATAATGAGGGCATATCCAGAGAAGGCGAACTCATTGACCTCGGCGTACAGGGTAACATAGTCGAGAAGTCAGGGGCGTGGTATAGTTATGATGGCACGAGAATAGGACAGGGACGGGAAAATGCAAAGGACTACCTGAAAAAGAATCCTGAAATGGCGCTTGAAATTGAAAACAAGGTTCGCGAATCTTTTAATATCAGGAGGAACAATGGAAATCAATGAGCTCCTGAAAGAGGCTTATTCGAGACACGCTTCCGACCTTCATATCAAGGTAGGATCTCCACCCGTCCTGAGGATTCATGGGGAACTTGTCCCCCTGCAAGGCATACAGAGGATAACCCAGGAAGATGCCCTCAAGATGGCTACCATCGTCATGAGCCCGGGACAGAGGGAACTCTTCAAGAAGAGACATGATATTGACCTCGCCTACAGCGTGCCGGGACTTGGAAGATTCCGCTGCAATATACTCATCCAGCGTGGAACCATAGGCCTTGTATTCAGGGTAATACCCATGAAGATACCAACTCTGGACGAGCTTAACCTGCCGGAGGTCCTGAAAAAAATAGCACTTGAGCCCCGCGGATTAATCCTGGTTACCGGAACAACAGGCAGCGGCAAGTCTACCACTCTTGCTGCGATCATAGACCATATCAATAACAACCGCACAAATAACATCATCACAATTGAAGACCCTATCGAGTATCTCCACCGGGACAAAAAGAGTATTATTAACCAGAGAGAGGTCGGCTCTGATACAGAATCCTTCAGCAAGGCCCTGCGGGCTGCCCTGCGTCAGGACCCGGATGTCATACTGGTAGGAGAGATGAGAGATTTTGAGACCATACAGACTGCAATCACTGCCGCTGAAACAGGACACCTCGTTCTAAGCACACTCCATACCACTGACGCCACAGAAACTGTAAACAGGATAATTGCGGTCTTCCCCCCGTATCAGCACAAACAGATACGGACTCAGCTCTCATCTGTAATAAAAGGGATCATCTCCATGAGACTTGTGCCAAGAGCTGACGGCAGCGGTCGTGTCCCTGCAGTAGAGGTGCTCATGGCAACTGATACCATTAAAGAGTGTATCTTTGACCCTGACAAGACAAAAATGATCTCCGATGTTATTGCAAAAAGCAAGGTTCATTACGGAATGCAGACATTTGACCAGTCCATTTACGACCTCTTCAAGTCAGGACTCATCACCTATGAAGAGGCACTGATGCGGGCTACCAACCCTGATGACTTTGCACTCAAGGTAAAAGGAATACAGTCAACAAGTGACCTCACATATGAAGATATCGATCAACACAAGCAAGGTTCAAAGGGCAGCATCCCGATCGAGCGATTCCGCTAAGGGATACGCATTACGGCTTCTTGCTATAAGAGGACGGAGTGAAAGGGAGCTCAGGGACCGTTTGAAGAGAAAGGGTTTTGAAGAAAACACTATTGATACAACAGTCTCGGCACTAAAAGAATTCGGCCTCATTGATGATAGGATACTGGCAGGTGACCTCATATCATATGCTGTTAATAAAAAGACCCTCGGCATTAGAGGCGTAAGAGCGCTGCTTCAAAAAAGAGGGATACCTGACGATATTATAAACTCCCTGGACATTGACAGAATTGACGAGACAATGGGGGCCGGGGAGCTTGTCCGGAAAAAGATTAAGCTGTATAAGGGTCTGCCAAAAGAAAAGGCAAAGAGAAGACTCTATGGCATGCTGCAACGTAGAGGTCATTCTGCTGAAACCATAAAGAAGGTTCTGGATGGAGTGATGGAGTGATGGAGTGGTGGTGGAGAATTGGAGTTGGGGAGTGATGGAAATATTGTTAAACAATTGACCGTAACCGTCAGACGCCTTACGATACGGGCCTCGTAACCGTTTGACGTCACCGCGTTATCAGACGCTATCCGGATGAGTAATTTTATCACAATGAATCAGGAGGTTATGCTATGAAGAGGTCTTTACTGCTGTCTTTCATGGTCTTTATCTTGTTCGCCGGTTGTACCAAGGCAATAAAATATACCTATGAAGAGATCAAGGACTACCCGCCACAAATCCAGGAAAACATCAAAAAGGCCGCAGTGGTCACAGGAATGACATTCCAGCAGGTAAGATATGCCTGGGGTGCACCAACCATAGTAAAAGTTCTTAAACCAACACCAGATGGAAAAGACAGGGTCCAGTGGGAATATGACAGATGGGGCGGGGTATTCAAGACCATCCTGAGATTTACCGACGGCAAACTCACGGAGATAGTGAGCACGGAACCGGGAATTGCAAAGTAAGCA
>JAADGU010000055.1 GCA_013152195.1 Nitrospirota bacterium | reverse complement strand
AGCATCAGGATATAGGCAATATTGGGATTGCTTATTGTGGCAAGTATCTTCAGCCTCAGCCCCATCTCCTTCCTTACAACTGAAGTCCCCCTGGTATGCAGCACCTTCTCTCCTGCCGGTGTCTTCACCTTCATACCGTCAATACTGTCAAGGAGAGTTTTAAGGTCCTTGCTCACAAGGTCTATCACTCCAAGCTTCAGTGCCTCGCGGGCAGTGACAGAGACACTCTTTCTTACGGCATCCTCTGCCCATTTCACATTCCTGCCGCGTCTTTCAGCAATGGATTTTATATAGGCCACAGCGTCATTTGTTACCTTCTCAACCATGGTCTTGTCCATCTTGCCACCGATTCCAACAGGGTGGGCAGCACCTATATTGGTGCCCGGGGCCATGGCCGCAATATGTGCGGCCATTGTAATAAAGACACCTGCCGAGGCAGCTCTCGCCCCTGACGGGGCCACATAAACCACAACAGGCACCTCGCTGACATTTATGACCTTTATAATTGACCTCATGGAGGTGTCGAGACCTCCCGGGGTATCGAGTTCAATCACAAGTGCCTCCATACCCTGCTCATTCGCCTCTTCAATACTCTTTTCTATATATTCTGAGGAGACAGGGTTTATGACGCCCTGAACGGTTATAACCATGACCTGCCCAGCACTGTTTTCTGCAGAAAACAGCAGCTGAGGCAATGAAAGAAAGAGTAAAGAAAAAAGGATGGCTGCCTTCAGAGTTTTCATGATTTTTATTATAGCTGATTAAGATTAAAAATGATTGCCGGCAGGAGAAGTGGTTCTGCGGTCCTGAAAGTTTAAATAATGAATGCAGGGCAGGCAATAAGCCGGGTTCTGTATGTAATGGTCATTCATCTGAGGTCCGGGATTACTCCCGGACTCATGCAGCCTACCCGTTCCGCTCAATCGGGCGGGCCACCCTCAAGGCGGAACCTACATGGCCTTGCTCCGGACAGGGTTTACCATGCCTGCAAGGTCACCCCTGCAGCGGTGGGCTCTTACCCCGCCTTTTCACCCTTACCAGCTTAAGGGGTCAGGTCTCAACATTCAACATAACCTTGCTGGTTATGTTGAATGTTGAGACCTGACCCCTCCACACAGGCGGTATCTTTTCTGTGGCACTTTCCCTGTTCCGCCATAGACCGGCAGCCCCGGCCAACGGCGGAACGGTGGCGCTTAGCCACTGTCCTTGCCCTTCGGAGCCCGGACTTTCCTCTCCGTAATCACAGGCTACGCTGGCTACGGAGCGACCATCTCACCTGCCCTGCATTTATTGTAATTAACGGTTGACTCTTTGAACAGCCTTCTTCGCAAGGGAATCGGCTTCGCTGTTTTCTGTACGGGGGATGTGAGTTATATTATAGCTTCCAAACTTTTTGAGGAGGGCACATACTTTTCTATATAACGGGATAAGCCCTTCGTTCTTCACCCTGTAGAGACCGTTTAACTGCCTGACAATCAGTTCAGAATCAAGGCGGATATTCACTGCGTCTGCCCTCTGCTTAAGCGCTGTCTCAAGCCCCCGGATCAGGGCCCTGTACTCGGCCACATTGTTTGTGGCGTTACCTATCGGCTCTGAGAGGACAATCTTTTTATCGCCGATGATTACAACAACCCCTATACCTGCCGGACCCGGATTGCCGCTTGAGGCCCCGTCAGAAAAGATAATGGCTTCCCTGACTGGTTTCCTTGTCTTCAACCTGAGTTTTTGCTGCCCGAATCCTCTGATTTCCCGGCAGCTGCCTCCTTGCGGTACAGGAACCTGCCGCATTGAGGACACTGCATAATCTCATCCGAGGTCTTTATCTCAACGTAGATCTGGGGAGGGATACTCATATAACATCCAAGGCATCTCTCATCCACTGCCTCAACCACAGACAGGCCGCTTGATTTCTGAAAAACATCCATGTATCTGTTATAAAGGGCTGCGGGAATCTTTCTGGCAAGGGCTTCTCTTTGCTCCTTCAGCTCTGCAAGTTCCTTTTCGATTAAATCCCTTTTATCATCCAGTTCTTTCTGTAAGGACTGAAGGCGCTTCTTCTCATCTCCAATCCGACTTTCTGCCTCTTTAAGTCCCCCTGATAACTCATCAAGTTCTTCCATCATGTAGAGAATCTCGTCTTCCAGCCTTGACCTTTCCCGTTCAATGGCTTCGATCTCTTTCAGACGGGCCTGGTATTCCTTGTTGGTCTTTATATCCGACACTCTCGATTTCAGCTTCTCAATCCTGTCGTCGACCTCCCTGACCTCAAGCTCTTTCTGTTTTTTCTTCTTTTCAATAGCCTCACACTTTTCCTTTTCCCTCCTGTACGCCTTCTCAGACTCACTTAAGGGGCCCTGATAACGTTTTATCTCTTCAGGTGCCTTTTTTAGTTCAAGTCTTTTCCGGAGGATAATAGAATCTATCTCCTGAAGTGCAACAAGAAGCTTGAGTTCCTCTTTCATTCTCTCCAATCTGACATTCTCTAATTTTGATGAATTCTAAAAATCAAAAGTACTGTATTCTGTCATTGTGAGACCCTGAATCAAGTTCAGGGTGACAATCCATGGACTTTTTAAGAGTCCATCAAGTGTTGTTCTGAACATAATCAAATAATCTTGGAAAGATGGAGCACCGGGCTGACTACAGCAATGATTCCCAAGGTTACCAGTCCTCCATCTCTCCAATGTTTGTCAGTGCCCACCAGGACTCGAACCTGGGACCAACCGGTTATGAGCCGGTGGCTCTTCCAGCTGAGCTATGGGCCCTAAAGACGGCCTTTATTATAGTTATCTTTTATCGCTAAGGTCAAGTTCTTTCTATAAAAGACTTAAGCCACCTGCTTCTTGAGGGGTGTTTCAATTTCCTTATAGCCTTAACCTCAATCTGCCGCACCCTTTCACGGGTTACTTCCATGGCCTTGCCAACCTGCTCAAGGGTATGAGGAAAGTTAGATCCGTCAAGGCCGTATCGCTTCCTTATAACCTCTGCCTCTTTCGGGTTCAGACTCATAAGCACCTTCTCAATATTTTTTCTCAGGTCTCCATGAATGGCTTCATCAAGGGGGGATGACATCAGGGTATCTTCAATAAAATCCCTGAGCTGACCGTCTTCATCATCACCAACCGGGGATTCAAGTGATATTGGTTCCTTGGCAATTTTGAGTATCTCCTTCACCCTCGCCTCCGGCATATCGATTTTACGGGCAATTTCTTCCTCTGTGGGTTCTCTCCCGAATTCCTGAACAAGTTCCCTCGAACTCTTTGTAACCTTGTTTATGGTCTCTATCATGTGCACGGGTATTCTTATTGTACGGGATTGGTCGGCAATAGCCCGTGTTATAGCCTGCCGGATCCACCATGTGGCATAAGTGCTGAACTTATACCCCCTCCTGTATTCAAACTTGTCAACTGCCCTCATCAGTCCTATATTTCCCTCCTGTATGAGGTCCGAGAAACTAAGCCCCTTGCCGATATATCTCTTTGCAATACTTATGACAAGCCTGAGATTGGCCTCTACAAGTCTCGATTTAACATCATGGATGGTCTTGTCAGCTTTGTGAATTGCCCTGAGCACATGTCTGAGTTCCGGGCCTTCCATCCCGATCTCTTTCTCCATCCCGGCAATATCATTCTGTTTCATGAAAAACTCTCTCACTATACCCTGAACCTTCTCAGGGTACTTATGGATATCTTTTTCTGGAGGGATCCCGATATTTCTCTTCCTGAGTCTCCTCTTTATCAACATGAGTTCCCTGTGATTCTGAATCAGCATTTCACTTAATCTCTTCAGTTCATCTGCAAAGGCATTTACGGTACAATCCTTCAGATTCAGTTTTTTTATCTCCGCATATACCTCATTTCTATTGTTCTTAAGCTCCCGGAGAACTTTCTCCCTTCTGTCTTCCCTTCTCAGTTCTCCAAGGAGCTGCATCCTTTTGTTGAAAAGTTCCCTTACATGCTCGGTATGTTTAAAAAATTCCCTCTTCTTGACCAGCAGGTCCTCTTCGCTCTCATCACCTTCTGTCTGTACTATCTCCCCCAGGGGAGCCTCTCCCCGTTCTATCAACTCACCAAGGGTTATCAATTTTTTCAGGATCAGCGGAACAGAAAATGTAGCCAGAGTCAGCTGCTGCTTACGTCTTTCCACCTCTCTTGCAATCTCTACTTCTCCCTCCCTTGTCAAAAGAGGGACAGCCCCCATCTCTTTCATATAAGACCTTAAGGGGTCATGCTCATCCTTGACACCCTGCCCTGCATCCTCTTCTTCATACAGTTCCTTCTCTTCAGGTCTCAGACCTGAACCATCTGAATCATAGATGGAATCTTCATAGAAATCAAAGTACTCCTTCATCCGCCACCCCCTCCTTGATCAGAAGATTCATCTGATCCTGCAGATTATTAATAAGGTGTCCCTCTCCCCTGTTTTCAGCAATCCTGATCTCCATCTCCAGATCCCTGAGTCTTTTCTTGAGTTTTTTATATCTGATGGTCCTTATGCAATCCCTGATATTTTTTTCAACCTCCTCTCCATCAATGTTGAGTCCCATGCTGGCCCCTGTAACAATGGCCAACTCTTGCTCGTTGAGTTTTGCCGTAATTTCCTCAAGCTTTGAGACTGATAAAAAATAAAGTTTCTCAAATATGGTCCTCACACTTCTATCCTCAATCTCAGCCGGTGTGATACTCTCTTTTATCAAGTGGACATGTTCCGGATAAGACAGGTATAGACCTAAAAGAAATTTTTCAGCTGACATTGGCTCGGCATTCTTTCTATCACTACGGGACAGCCCGGGTTTTTTCCTGAGGAGATTCAGTTCCTCCCTCAAAAACTGCTCTGAAAGACCTGTTTTTTCCGATACCTCCCTGATTAAATCGCTCCTTATTATGCCGTCCGTTACCCTGGAAATTATAAGTATTAGATCCCTCACAATGTCAACCCTTTCCCCGGAGAGGGAGAGGTAGAAATCGACAAGCCCCATAACATCCCTGAATTTCTGCTGAAAGGCATCACGTCCTTTCTTCCTTAAAAACGTATCAGGATCGTCTCCAGACGGCAGCAATAATACCTTGGCAACAAAACCATCCTCATACAGCAGGGAAAGTGCCCTGACCGAGGCCTTAATACCTGCATCATCAGAGTCAAACACAAGCAGTATTTTCTTTGTCAGTGTCCTCAGTTTCTTTGCCTGGGCCTCTGTGAGTGCAGTTCCGAGCGGGGCTACACAGTTCTTTATTCCGTGCTGATGGGCAGTTATAACATCCAGATACCCCTCCATCATGATTGCATAACCCCGCTTTCTTACATCTGTCTTTGCAAGGTTAAGGGCGAAGAGCTCGGAAGATTTTTTAAAAAGGATGGTCTCCGGTGAATTCAGATACTTGGGAGCACGGGCATTGTCAATAAGGATTCGTCCGCCAAAGGCGATAACCTCTCCCCGGACATTGGATATCGGAAAGACAACCCTGTTCCTGAAGGTATCCATCTTCCCCCGCTCTGTATCCTTACACAGCCCTGAGGCGACTATATCGCTCTCGGCATATCCCTTTGCCTTCAGGAATTTTAAGAGCTGGTTTCCGCCGGGGGCAAACCCTATTGCAAACACCCCGATCGTCTCATCCGAAAGCCCCCTCTCTTTGAGATAATCCCTTGCCTGTGCATTCCTGCCCAGTTCACTCTCATAAAACGCACAGGCATCCTTGTGCATCTCTACAAGCCTCTTCCTCAGTGTCGTGGTTGCAGATGACCTGGCGGATTCCTGCTCAATCGTGATTCCGGCCCTCTCGGCAAGTGCTCTGACTGCCTCGGGAAAAGAGAGATTTTCATACTTCATGATAAATGTAACAACATCTCCACCGGCATTGCAGCCAAAACAATGAAATATCTGTTTATCAGGACTTACAACAAAAGAGGGCGTCTTTTCGGTATGAAACGGACAGAGGGCCTTGAAATTCTGCCCTGTCCTCTTCAGATCAATATACCCGGAAAGCAGGTCTACGATATCAAGGCGATTCTTGATCTCATCAACAACATTGCTTAAATCCATAGAAGGTTTTTTTCAAAATACAACAAACGGTAAGTGAACAAAACTAAACTTTATTATTATTTTAATTAACCCCAAACCCCTCCGGCATCATCTCCTGACCCGGCTGAAACCGGAACATTCGATCACCTCTATCGTATCATCAAGGATCCTGTCAAGGAGGAGGTTAACACCAACATTGTCACTTGCAATGTGTCCGGCAATAACAACGTTTAGGTGGTTCTTCTCAGCCTCTTTCCGGTGATCCTCACTCAGGTGCATGGCCACTATCGTACTGACGCCACCTGCCGTCAAACTGCTGAATATTTTCTTGGCGCCCTCGGTGCCACCCGTCATATCAACAAAGACCTTTCCGGCCTTTCTCTTCTCCGAGCCAATGAGTATCTTTGGTCCGGCGCCAATCTTTTTGGCTTGCCTGTATTCAGGCACTTCCAGCAGGAGGTCAACTACATCCTCAATCCTGTAAGGCTTCCTCTCGTCAAAGACTCCCTGCAGATAGGAAGCAACCATATTGTCTGCCGGTGTATGAAGGCACATAAACGGTATATCAAGAAGTCTCGCAGCATCTACGGCACGGCAATGGTTGACCGGCATGAGCCTCCTCTCAACCTCTTTTATCCTCCCCTCCATCAGGTCCTCTGATTAATGGGCACACCAAACCTGTGGAGCACATCCGACTGCATCCTCATGACATCATAAAGATGGGCATAGGCCCGGCCTTCAGGATGATGAGAAAGCAGCATACTTATTGTCCTTCCCTTTGACCTCATCTGGTCGGCAAGCACTACCTCACCCACCTCTATATCAATCCCCGCAAGGATTGTCTTTATCTCCTCGTCACCATTACCATAGAGTATTCTGGAATCGGCATAAGGGTTTTTAAGGGTCTCTTTATCAAAAAACTCTTTATCCTTGTCTTTGAGTTCGTCAAATTTTTTCTTGACGGATGACAGTTCATTATTAACAATATCAATGCCTCTGGGATCATTGCCGATACCGGTAGAGACCGCCTTTTCGTATAGTTCACCAAGTGTCATCCTGTTCTCCTTTTTTATGTTGTATGATGGGGAATAATAAAGACTAAATACTGTTTTTTAGACAGGATTTACGCGATTTACAGAATTTCTTCTTTTTAATGAATAAAAACAATTCTGTTTTGTTTATCATGCCCATCCTGTTAATCCTGTCCAAGTAAATTCTTTAAGTCTTATAGTACTACTGGTTCCCTCCCCAGTAATTCCTTCACCTTCTGACTTACCAGCTTGCCGTCAGCCCTGCCTTTTACCCGCGGCATAAGGCTTTTCATAAGCCGGCCCATATCTTTCGGGGAAGACGCACCAGTCTCCCTTATAGTTTCCTGAATTATACCGGTAAGCTCCTCCTCCGATAACTGTTCAGGCAGGTAATTCAGGATGACGGCAAGTTCCGCCCTCTCCTGATCTGCAAGGTCCTGCCTTCCGCCCTTCTCAAACTCGGAGATAGACTCCCGTCTCTGTTTTGCCAGGGTACTCAGCACCCCGATTACATCCTCATCTGAAAGCGCTCCCTTTTCTATTTCGAGATTCTTCAGAGAGGCCTTCACCATTCTGAGTGTTGAAACCCTGATCTTTTCAGAAGACTTCATGGCAACCTTCAGGTCGCTGTCAATCCTTTCAAGTATGGACATTTACCTTCCCTGATACAGTCTCATTTTCTTGAGAGCTTTTTTCCGCGCTGCAAGGATCTTCTTCTTCCTCTTTACGCTCGGCTTTTCATAATGCTCCCGCTTCCTGATCTCCGAGAGTATTCCGTCTTTCTCGCACTGTTTCTTAAACCTCTTCAGTGCGAGCTCGAAGGACTCGTTCTTCCTGACACTCACAGAGGGCATCCACTGACCACACTCCTCTCATTTATATATTTTAAAAAAATAAAAATACTATACCAGCAAAAGTTTATCACTGTCAAGGCAACAGGAAAATCGAGAAATAGAGACCGAAACGAGACTTTTTTAACACCCCCAAAACAGCAATAGCGAGAGGGAAAGGGATGCGGGTATAGAGTTTGAACGGGTTTAATTATCACATATGGCTCACCCGGATGGTGTGCCGTGATAATTCCCTCGGAGTCCCGGCCGGACGCCGGGACGAGAATGAGTGAAAACTCTGTACCCGTATCCCTTTCCAAAAGTTGACAGTTTTTTTCAACCGGAACTCCCGGGGTTAACACCTAAAGCTGGCAATTTTGTTATAATTTCATTTATTATTATCAGGTTGTCTGACTAATAAGGAGGGGTGGCCGAGTGGTTTAAGGCGACGGTCTTGAAAACCGTTGAGGTCTGAACGGCCTCCGTGAGTTCGAATCTCACCCCCTCCGCCATTCATTACCCTAAAAAACCTTACCTAACGCTTGCCCCCACCCCCACATCTCCCTCAGGAGTCACAAGCACAAGATTCTCCCCGTCATTGGCAGCAAGGAGCATGCCCCGGGATTCAACACCCATGAGTTTTGCAGGTTTCAGGTTTGTAACCACAACAACCTTTTTGCCCACAAGCTGCTCCGGGCTGTATACCTTACCGATTCCTGCAACAATCTGCCGCTGCTCTCCAATATCCACCTGCAATCTTATGAGTTTATTTGAGCCCTTGACGCGCTCGGCCTCAAGTATTTCTCCGACCTTCAGCTCAACCCTGGCAAAATCGTCTATGGATATAAGGCCCGGGTCTTCTCTTTTTTCCTCTTTTGGTTTCTTGTCAGTAACAGCCTCTTTTTTATCTTCCTTACGCTTTTCAATCCTTGGAAACAGATGATCTCCCTTTCTCACCCTCCGGCCACTGACATGAATATCTCCCCATTTCGGCAATTCTTTTCTTTCCCCTATCCTGCCGTCAATACCGAGCTGAGCCCATATCTTCTCTGCCGTAGCAGGCATAAACGGAAAGAGATAGACGGCGATTATACCGATGGACTCGGCAATGGTATAAAGCGTGTTGGAGAGAGTTCCCTCATCCTTTTCTTTCCAGGGAGCTGCACGCTGTATATACTCGTTTATCTCGCTCATAACCTTCCACAACAGGGCAAGTGCATGGTGGAACTGGAGGTTTTTCAGAAAATCACCAAGGCTGTCCGGGACACCGGTAGTTGATTCTGCGCTGAACCACGCCTTGATCCTCTTCTCCAGGTCTTCCCTGTCCTTGCTGTCAATTGCCTCGGGAACAGTGCCGTTTCTGTATTTTTCTATCATGGTCAGGGTACGGCTCAAAATATTACCCAAATCATTTGCAAGGTCACTGTTGATGCGGCCGGTAAGTGCATCTTCGGAAAAATCACCGTCAAGGCCAAATGGAACCTCCCTGAAGAGAAAGTATCTGAAGGCATCCACCCCGTATTTTTCGATCATTTCGTTCGGGTCAACCACATTCCCGACGGATTTGGACATCTTTCTACCCTTTACAGTCCACCATCCGTGGGCAAATATATTTCCGGGCAGCGGCATATCAAGTGCCATAAGCATTGTTGACCAGTAGACCGCATGGGTTGTCAGTATGTCCTTACCAACGATGTGATGATCAGCAGGCCACCATTCGGGCCCCGGGAGCGGGGCAAGATAACGGGTGGCAGAATAATAATTAAGAAGGGCGTCAAACCAGACATAGGTCACGTAATCCTCATCAAAGGGAAGTGCTATACCCCAGGGGAGTCTCTTCCTGGGCCGAGATATACAGAGGTCTCCGAGGTCCCTGGAGCGTAAAAACCCCAGGACCTCATTCCGCCTCGTCTCAGGCAGGATGTATCCGGGATTCTCCTCTATATGCCTGATGAGCCTTTCCCCGTATTCAGACATGAGGAAAAAATAGTTCTCCTCCTCTATCTCCTCCACAGGCCTTCCGCACTCGGGGCAGTTACCGTCAAGCACTTCCTTCTCCGTCCAGAACCTCTCATCAGGTGTACAGTACCATCCCTTATAAGCCCTCTTTACGATTTTGCCTTTTTGTTTGAGTTTTTCAAGCATCTCCCGGACAACACCCCTGTGTCCTTCATCCGTTGTCCTTATAAATGCATCATTTGATATATCAAGCCTACCCCAGAGGGTTTTAAAATTTTCCACCATGATATCGGCATGTTCGCCCGGTG
>JAADGU010000139.1 GCA_013152195.1 Nitrospirota bacterium | reverse complement strand
CTTAATGTAAACGTACCGGACATCCCGGAAGATGAAGTGAAGGGCATTAAATTCACCAGGCAGGGCAAAAGGGTATATGATAATGCGATCCACGAGACCCTTGACCCCTGGGGGAGAAAACATTTCTGGATAGGCGGGGGCATACCTTCATGGGAAGAAGGTAATGATACGGATTTTAATGCTGTTACCAACGGATATATCTCGATAACCCCGATACATCTTGACCTCACCAATTACGAGGCACTCACCTATCTGAGGAAAAACTGGAGGAACCTTGCCTGATACGAAAGAGCTTTATGACGTTATAGTTATAGGTGCCGGACCTGCCGGCATCTTTGCAGTGCTTGAGCTGCTGAAAGATGCCCCTCACGCAAAGATACTGCTGATAGAGAAGGGCAGGGACATAGACCGGAGAAAGTGTCCGATGATGCAGGGAAAGAGTTCCTGTGCATCCTGTGCCATATGCGACCTGCTGAGCGGATGGGGTGGGGCAGGGGCTTTCAGTGACGGCAAATTAAGCCTCTCCTCCGAGGTGGGTGGTCATCTTGCCAGGTATATGGACAAGGAGACACTTGAGGGTCTTATCAAGTATGTGGACGATGTGTACAGGCAATACGGTGCTCCTGAAAAGGTATTCGGTGAGTCACCTGAGGAGATAGAGAGGATAAGAAACCTTGCATCAAAGAATGACCTTCTCTTCGTCCCCGCAAGGATAAGGCATATCGGTACTGAACGGTGCAAGGAAGTTCTGGAACGGATGCGGGTATATATTAATGAAAAGATTGACGTGGTATTTAACAGGAAAGTAACAAAGATTCTTACTGATGGTAATAAAGCAACAGGTGTAAAAGTAATTACCGGTGAAGAGTACAGGGGGAGGTTTATCCTGTCGGCGCCGGGCCGTGAGGGGTCAAGATGGCTTGAGAGGGAGGCCAAGAGACTGAAACTGACGCTTCTGAACAACCCTGTGGATGTGGGCGTACGGGTTGAGGTGCCTGCCTCTGTCATGGAACCGCTCACCTCTGTCACCTATGAACCAAAGCTTATTTATTATTCAAAGGCATTTGATGACAGGGTCAGGACCTTTTGTGTCAATCCCTACGGGGAGGTCGTCAAGGAATACCTTAAAGGTGTCTGGACGGTAAATGGCCACAGCTATGCACGCCACAAGACAGGCAACACAAATTTTGCCCTGCTTGTAAGTACCTATTTCACAGAGCCTTTTAAAGAGCCCATATCCTATGGCAGGTACATTGCGCGACTTGCCAATTTTCTGGGGCAGGGGGTTATTGTGCAGAGGCTCGGTGACCTCAGACGGGGCAGGCGCTCAACTCCTGAGCGGATATCCTCAGGCATTGTGGAGCCCACGCTCAAGGATACCACTCCCGGAGACCTCAGTTTTGTTCTCCCCTACAGGTATCTTACCGATATACTTGAGATGATAGAGGCCCTTGACCGTATAGCTCCGGGGGTTAACTCAAGACATACCCTGCTCTATGGTGTGGAGGTCAAGTTCTATTCAATGCAGATAAAGCTTACTCCGGAGTTTGAGTCAGAGATAGAAAACCTTTTTGCCATAGGTGATGGTGCAGGGGTGAGCCGGGGTCTTATTCAGGCCTCTGCATCAGGTGTGATGGCAGCACGGGCTGTTCTGAAGAGAATGCAATGATTGATTACGAAGAGCTGAGAAGGCTGATGGTTGAGACCCAGCTTATCCCCAGGGGGATCAAGGACCAGCGTGTACTGAAGGCAATGCTGAAGGTCCCGCGTCACCTCTTTGTGGATGAGCCCATCCAGTACAAGGCTTACGACGACATGGCCCTTCCGATCGGGGATGGTCAGACCATATCCCAGCCCTACATGGTTGCGGTAATGACCGAACTCCTTGAATTAAAGGGCAATGAGCGGGTGCTTGAGGTTGGAACAGGTTCAGGATATCAGGCGGCCATACTTGCTGAGCTTGCTGCAGAGGTCTTTTCCATTGAGCGGATGGAGCGCCTGGCACTCAGGGCCCGGGAGCGTCTCAGGAAATTAGGGTATGACAATGTACACATAATAACAGGTGACGGGACTGCGGGATTGCCTGAAAAAGCCCCTTTTGACAGGATCATCATAACTGCCGGTACTCCTCAGGTACCAGATCCCCTCAAGGAACAACTCGCTGATAATGGCATCCTGGTAGCCCCTGTTGGTGCAAGATTCAGCCAGCAATTGATAATACTCAGGAAAGAAAAAGGCAAAATAACCGAGGAGTATCACACTCCCTGCGTGTTTGTACCCCTGGTGGGTAAATATGGCTGGAAAGAATAAGTGGATATATGATAAAATTTAAAACTGAACTAAAACTAAATCAGTCTTCCAAGGAGTTGAAGAGAACATGAGGATGTCAGGTGCAGAAATATTAATAGAATCTCTGAAGAAGGAAGGTGTTAAACACATCTTTGGATATCCTGGCGGAGTTGTCCTGAATATATTCGACCTGCTCTATGAGAACGAGGACTTTCAGGTAATCCTGACCCGGCATGAGCAGGGGGCAGTGCACGCTGCTGACGGATATGCACGCTCAACAGGAAAACCCGGCGTTGCCCTTGTTACCTCGGGGCCCGGGGCAACCAATACCGTGACGGGTATAGCCACGGCATATATGGACTCAGTCCCCCTTGTTGTCCTGACAGGACAGGTTTCAACTGATTTGATTGGAAACGATGCCTTTCAGGAGGCAGATATCGTCGGAATAACAAGGCCATGCACCAAGCATAACTACCTTGTAAAGGATGTTAAAGACCTTGCCAGGACCATCAGGGAGGCCTTTTATATTGCCACCACAGGCCGTCCCGGTCCTGTACTGATAGACATTCCAAAGGATGTCACAGTAAACAAGGCCACATTTAAATGGCCTGAACAGGTAAGCCTTCGCAGCTACAATCCTACATATGAAGGCAATAAATGGATGATAAAACAGGCAGCGCGTACCATACAGAAGGCCAAAAAGGCCGTAATTATTGCCGGAGGGGGAGTAATCCTCTCCAATGCAGCCAGGGAACTGAAAGAGCTTATCGAGTTTGCAGAGGTGCCGGTTACCATGACCCTGATGGGGCTTGGCGACTTCCCGGGTGCACACGAACTCTCCCTCGGGATGCTTGGCATGCACGGTACCTACTATGCCAATAAGGCCATTCAGGAGTCAGACCTGATAGTAGCCGTGGGTATCAGATTTGACGACAGGGTTACCGGAAGGGTAAAGGATTTTGCCCCTCATGCAAAGATAATCCATATAGATATCGACCCCACATCCATAAGGAAGAATGTCAGGGTTGATATACCGATTGTCGGTGATGCAAAGAGGATTTTGAAGGTTCTGCTCAGCATATTAAAGGAAGAGGGCAAGAGCCAATGGGAACCGGTACGCAAGTCCTGGCTCAAACAGATAGAACTGTGGAAAAAGGAACATCCCCTCAGTTATGCGTATAGCGATACGATCATAAAGCCCCAGTATGTTGTTGAACAGTTGTATGAACTGACAAAGGGTAATGCCATCATATCCACAGAGGTTGGTCAGAATCAGATGTGGGCTGCACAGTTTTATAAATATGACAAGCCCCGCACCCTGTTGACCTCAGGTGGGCTCGGGACAATGGGTTACGGATTCCCGGCAGCAATGGGTGCACAGGTAGCCCATCCCGGCATGACCATCATTGATATTGCCGGTGACGGAAGCATACAGATGAACATCCAGGAACTTGCAACCTGCGTGCTTTACAAGCTGCCTGTAAAGGTGGCTATCCTGAACAATCAGTATCTCGGGATGGTGAGGCAGTGGCAGGAGCTCTTTTATGGGGAACGTTATTCCTGCAGCCATCTCGATACAGTACCTGACTTTGTCAAGGTCGCAGAAGGGTACGGAGCCGTAGGGCTGAGGGCTGTAAAGCCGTCAGAGGTGGTGCCTGTCATAAAGGCGGCCCTTAAGATAAAAGACAAGCCTGTTTTTATGGACTTTGTTGTTGACTGGAAGGAAAAGGTATTCCCGATGGTGCCTGCCGGAGCTGCTATTGATGAGATGATGCTCGGTGAAGAAGCTGAAGAAAAGAAGAAAAAGAAGCTCCGTGCTGTTAAATAGGGGGTAAGATATGCGACATACAATAAGCGTACTTGTTGAAAATAAGTTTGGTGTACTCTCAAGGGTTTCAGGACTCTTCAGCGGTCGTGGTTACAATATTGAAAGTCTTTCCGTGGATGAGACCATTGACCCTCAGCTCTCGGTGATGACCATTGTAACATCAGGCGATGACCAGATAATAGAGCAGATTACAAAACAGCTCAATAAACTGATAGACGTAATAAAGGTTGTTGATCTCACTGAAGTTGACCACGTGGAGAGGGAGATGATACTGGTAAAGATTACTCCCAAACAGCAGGACAAGGCTGAGGCACTGAGGCTTGTCGATATATTCCGCGGACGTGTGGTTGATTCAAGTCCCAGGACATATACCTTTGAGATAACAGGTGACGAGAAGAAGATAGCAGCCTTTGTGGAGTTAATAAAGCCCTTTGGAATAAAGGAATTTGTAAGGACAGGCAAGATTGCAATGGCAAGAGAAGGAGTGAAAAAGTCCTGATGAGTAAATTAAGAGTCATCTTTCATGTAAATGAGACTTTAAAATGGGATGTAGCACTTGCAAATATCACAAACCTGCTGAGGGATGTAGGAGACGCCGGTGCAGAGGTCCTTGTGCTTTCAAACGGCCCTTCTGTTGAGGCATATGCAGACGGGGAGAAGATGAAGAAAATAGAAGAACTTGCCGGACGGGGTGTAAAATTCCTTGCGTGCAGGAATTCACTGAAAAACCTTTGTGCCTCCGGTACCCTGTGCCTTAACGAGGAGAATCTCCCTGAATACATCGGTGTTGTGCCTGCGGGGGTAACTGAGTTGATCAGGAGGCAGGCGGAAGGTTTTGCCTACATAAAACCCTGATATGCTTGCAAGGGCTGCAGTCTATCTCAGGATGATAAAGTTCTCCCACTCTGTCTTTGCCCTGCCGTTTGCCTTTACTTCTGCCCTGCTTGCCGCTGGGGGAATCCCGTCGTGGAATAAAATCTTCTGGATTACTGTGGCCATGGTTGGCGGCAGGTCTGCAGCAATGGGCCTCAACAGGGTTATTGACAGAAAGGTCGATGCCCTTAATCCAAGGACTTTTCAACGTGAAATCCCGGCTGGAACAATAAAAACAGCTGAAGCCATTGTTTTTATCCTTGCCTCTATCTTAATATTCCTCTATGCTGCTTACAGACTCAATCCCCTCTGCCTGAAACTCTCCCCTCTGGCACTGGCTGTATTCGTCCTGTATCCCTACACAAAGAGGTTTACATGGCTGAGTCATGTTGTGCTCGGTATAGCCATAGCAGGAGCACCTGTGGGTGCCTGGATTGCGTTAAGGGGAACTCTGGATATGGAGATAATCCCGTTGGCGCTCTCGGTTGTATTCTGGCTTGCCGGGTTTGATGTGCTCTATGCCCTTCAGGATGTGGATTTTGACAAAAAATCCGGTCTGCGCTCAATCCCGCAGAGGTTTGGCATCAGGAGGGCATTATTTCTGGCCCGGACATTTCATATACTGACGTGGATGCTTTTGCTCGTTACGGCAGTAATATTTGACCTTGGCATTGTCTTCCATGCAGGCCTCGTACTGGTTGGAGTGCTCCTCGTCCATGAACACCGCCTTGTGAAAGAGGACGATTTGAGCAGGCTGAATATGGCCTTCTTCAATATGAACGGATACATAAGTCTCACAGTCCTTGTCTTTACCCTCTTTGACCTTATCATCTGAAAAGAGCACCTCTTTCAACACATGGCAGAGTGGCAAAAAGGGACAGGAAGGTGCGAAAACTTGCCATAATGGCAGAATATCTGTGATAATAATTAGCTGGTATCTTAAAGGTAGAAAGAGAA
>JAADGU010000102.1 GCA_013152195.1 Nitrospirota bacterium | reverse complement strand
ATTGTACAATAGAGGATATTCAGTATCATCTTTATGTTATTGAGAAGATACAGAGGGGCATTGACAGAGCCAAAGAAGAAGGAACTATATCTCAAGAAAAAGTAGAAAAGCGATTTGCCAAATGGACTACAAAGTAGTCTGGTCTCCTGAAGCAATTGAAGACCTCCAGTCGATTGCAGAATACATTGAAAGAGATTCTGAATTCTATGCGCGGGCAGTTGTAATAAAAATTCTTGATGTATCCCGAAGCATAAAAAATCTTCCTTTAAGAGGGAGGGTTGTTCCAGAAGTTGGAGACGATAATATTAGGGAGCTTTTCATTTACAGTTATCGTGTTATTTACCAGATACAAGAATCAGAAATTCTTATTGTTGCGGTGATACATGGCAAACAACTATTTGAAAACATATCAGAAAGATTCTAAAAGCTGATTAAGAATTTATTACACAAACAGAAAAAAACGATATACGTTATTCTGAAACCTGAATCAATTTCGGAAAATCTCTACGAGACCGAAACTGGTTCTCGGGGTAAGCAAATGGGAAAGAAAACAATCAGCAAGGATCGGGGGAACTGGTGATTGCCGTGGCTTTTTTTAATTCACGATCTCGTTTGTCTGCTATACTGTGCAGTGTTATAACCACCCTGTTGCTTTTCGGCTGTATCTCCTATGTCAAGGAGTTCAATAAAGCTGCCAACACTCTTCCTGCAGATCCCATTCCAATGGATCCTGAAACAATGATTGGCCTTCTGAAAAATGCACCTGAAATTCTGGCTATTCATTATCACCCCTACCAGAATGCGGTTGTGTTCTTCGCATCCCCACAGCAGCCCGACGACCTGAGACAATTCCTGGCCAAACTCGAGGCAAAGGCAGCAAACCCCCTGCCGGTGGTTAAAGAGCAGTTTCTGTCCGCCATCGAAAACAACTTCGGGATCAAGAACATCCGAGTGATTAAAGAACCGCGTTTCAGCAGGACGATAACTGATCCTCACGCGTTCTATTGGTCGGTCCGGAAGACTATCCGTAACACCGAGAGTGATCTGGAACAACTGAAAAGGACCTTCCACAAGGGGATGGCGATCGATTTTTATACACACAAGTGGTGGCTCATCCCCTATCCAGAGGATGAAACTCATTACCGTTTTGTCTATTCGGTAGAGGCTCGCCTAATCCAAATTGAAAAGTCGGCCATCCTTTGGAAGGGGGTCTGCAACATCGTCGAAGACTACCCCTCTGAAAAAAGGCTCACACTGGCCAAACTCATGTCAGATGATCTCGCCCTCAAAGACAGGATTGCCAAAGCTGCAGAGGAGTGTGCAACTGAGTTATTCTTTCAATTTTCGGGAAAAAAGAATCCAAACCGTCCTGAGTATGGACGTGTTCTGTCATGGTTAAGATGAAACAACCGCTATTACTACTATCCATAGCCGCAATTACCTTTTTTCTCAACGCTTGTACCGGGCTGGTTCCGATACAATTCAGCAAGCCTGTATTCCCAGAGGCGAATATTAGAATGAGTAAAAACGGGATCATCAGTCTGCCCGGTCTTGACCTTAAGGTTGTGCCCCGCAATGAGGATTATCCTTTTATCCTGATTGGGTATATAGTTCCGATCATCCCGATACCCTCTTTTCTCATTTCTCCTGATCGTCCACAGTTTGAAATTCTGCTTGTCCTGGATCCCAAAGGAGAGGATTTCGCCCTCGACCCCGGGAGTATCGTTCTCCAAATCCCGGGAAAACCGGCCATCCCGCCTGTTGGGTTCAAGCGCGGACCCGGTGCTTTTACTTCTGAGGATGGTGGAATTTTATTATCCCTTGGAAAGCCTCCAGGTGTATCTTGCAACGTTGATTCGCACTCGAATACTGTCCCAATCCCCGTATCGCCTATCCCTGTACTTGAGCGCACCTGCTTCCTGTTAACATTTAATATTCGCTCCCCATTGCCAAAGAAGGAGTTTACACTCTTCATCGATGGGGTCACAAAAGCGGGTCAACCATTTCCCATCCCACCGATCCACTTTAAGAAAGGATGGACGCTGAAATTTGATTTTGGTGTTCCTATTTGATTTGTTTGATTCCAGAGAGATGCGTGACAGGCTTACCCCCAATATAAAAAGCTTACTTGCAAGAGAAACATTGGGAACAGCAGGCAGGGGACTATAGGATGTTATATTGAAAGGGGACCCATAAGTGTCACCTCGACCTACAAAAAAGTAAGGTTGATAAAATTGCGCAATTTATTGCATGCTATCATAGTCAAGCTTTGACATACCAAGAGCCCCGCACACGTCCATTTGCATGAAGGGAAAGACTATATTGCATAGTTCTTGACTTACCTTCACGAGAGTCTATATCCCGGATTATCCGGAAGCCTTGAGGTTAGGCAATACCAAAGGCTTGAGCTTGTCAGAGAAGCGTCTCCTTCCATGGAGGAGTCTGCTCCCCTCTTAAAATTTAAACTTCAGATATCAGATATTAGATAAAGGAGTCCTTGACCGCTTCAAAAACCGGATTTTTCCTTATGAAAAAATCTATCATATTCTTAACGCTATCCCTTTTCCCGTTGCTCTTCGGCATTGAAAATGCCCAGGCATATATCGGACCGGGTGCAGGTTTTGCCTTTATATCCTCTTTTTTCATTCTTCTCATCTCTGTGCTGCTTGCCATAATGACGATCCTTTTCTGGCCGCTTCGGCTTATCTTTATAACACTCAGGAAAAAAAAGCGGGCTCCTGGCAAAAACAAGGCTGGCCGGGTGATTATAGTCGGCCTGGATGGGCTGGACCCTGATCTGACGGCACGATACATGGAGGAGGGCAAACTCCCTAATCTCTCCAGGATAAGTGAAACCGGCACCTTCAGAAAACTTCAGACGACTCTTCCGCCGATATCTCCGGTTGCATGGTCGACATTCACCACAGGGGTCGATCCGTCACGGCATAATATTTTTGACTTTCTGAACCGTGATCTTCGCACATATCTTCCGGAACTCTCGTCAACAAAGATCATTCCGGGCTCCAGGAGTCTGTCAATAGGCAAATATTTGATACCCCTCAGTAAACCAAGTGTCAAACTGTTAAGAAAAGGCAAGCCATTCTGGAACCTTCTTGGTAAATACGGTATCTTCAGTGCAATCATCAGGGTTCCTATCACGTATCCGCCGGAAAAACTGAACGGGGTGCTTCTGTCGGGAATGTGTGTGCCGGATTTAAAGGGCACACAGGGGACATTCACCAGTTATACATCCGGCAATAATTCAACTGCAAAACAGACAGGCGGCGTACAGATCCGTGTCAACCGGGAAGGTGACAGGATTGAAACCCATATCCCCGGACCTGACAATTCCCTACTCAAAAATAACGAGGAGATGCGGATTCCCCTGGACATCACGATCAACGGCAATGATGAAGCAGTCCTGGGAATCTCAAAGGAAAAAATCAAACTCAAAAAAGATACCTACTCTCCCTGGGTTAAATTAACCTTCAAAGCCGGACCGGGCATAAAGATCCGCGGAATCTGCCGGTTCTATATAAAACAGATCAAGCCTGACTTTGAGATGTACATGACGCCCATAAATATCGATCCGGAATCTCCTTCTCTTCCGATATCATCTCCATATTCATATTCAGTTTATCTGGCCAAGATGATGGGCAGTTATGCCACACTTGGCCTTGCTGAAGACACATGGGCGTTAAACGAAAGAGTAATCGATGAAGAAATATTTCTGGAGCAGGCATATAAGCACCACGAAGAAAGAGAAAACATGTTTTTTAATGCCCTTGATAAAACAAGAAAGGGCTTGTGTGTATGTGTGTTTGATACCACGGATAGAATTCAGCATATGTTTATGCGTTTCATCGCCGAGGATCATCCTGCACATGCCATCGATGTGGTCAGGGAAGATTACGCGGACACTGTTGAACAACTATATATCAGGATGGATGAGATGATCGGCAGGGTTATGAAGACCATTGATAAGGATGACGTTCTGATGGTTATTTCCGACCACGGATTCAAGCAGTTCAAGCGTGGCGTAAACCTGAACTCATGGCTATATAAAAACGGATATTTAGCGCTGAAGGATGGAAAAGA
>JAADGU010000001.1 GCA_013152195.1 Nitrospirota bacterium | reverse complement strand
GTTGAAATTCCGTCTTACATGAACGGGAAGCCCTTAATCAGTGCAACAAACACGGAGGGTCCGGAATGAGACGATTTATTTTGCTGATCGTTTTCTTTATTGTTGCAGTTTCTTTCACTGCAACGGCCGGAGCGGAACAGGATTCAAAAAAGGTACTGATACTCGGGTTTGACGGTATGGACCCTGTCCTGCTGGAAAAATATATGGAAGAAGGCCTGATGCCCAATTTTAAGCGCCTCGCCAACGAAGGTGATTTCAAGCCTCTTACCACATCCATGCCGCCGCAGAGCCCTGTGGCATGGTCGAACCTTATTACAGGCATGAATCCCGGAGGGCATGGTATTTTCGACTTCATCGCCAGAGACCCGAAGAATTACCTGCCGTACCTTTCAACATCCAAAACAACCGGGGGCGAGAGCACACTCAAATTAGGTGACTGGATAATTCCTTTTTCAAAGGCTGAAACACTCCTCCTTAGAAAAGGAAAGGCTTTTTGGGAAATTCTTGACGACAACAACATCCCAGCAACAGTTGTAAAGATTCCGGCAAACTTTCCGCCCAATAAAACCGGGGCAAAGACCCTCTCCGGCATGGGAACACCGGATATACTGGGAACATATGGGACTTTCACCTTCTTTACCACCAGGAAGATTGACGACAAGGCAGAAGTCACAAGCGGCAAAGCAGTAAATATAGACTTTACAAATAATTCCGTTAAAACAAAACTGACAGGCCCACACAATCCCTTCAGGGCTGATAATGCCGAAACAGGCATTGAACTGGAGATAACCATAGACCCTGAAAACCCGGTAGCACTGATCCAGGTGGATAATAACGAGATACTTCTGAAAGAAGGGGAATGGAGTGACTGGGCGAAGGTGGAATTCAAGTTTGCGCCCCTCCAGTCTTTAACCGGAATCTGCCGATTCTACCTGATGAAAGTCAGGCCTGATTTTGAGCTGTACGTCTCTCCCATCAATATCGACCCCTTTAATGCCTCCACTCCGATAAGCACACCTGCTGACTATTCAGCTCAGGTGGCTGAAGAGATCGGATATTTCTATACCCAGGGGATGCCTGAAGATACAAAGGCACTGGATCAGGATTTTCTGCATAACGACGACTTTCTGGAATTATCGGAGTTCATAAAGAACGAAAGGATCAGGATGCTCGATATGGAGTTGAAGCGATTCGATTCAGGGCTCCTGTTTGTCTATTTCCCCACGACCGACCCTGTCCAGCATATGTTTTGGCGCAATATTGACAAAAAACATCCCGCCTACAATCCGAAAGAGGCGGCGGAATACTCAGATACCATCAAAAACACATATAAAGCCATGGATGCCATTCTTGAAAATGCGGTAAAAAAGATCGATGACAATACCACGCTTATCGTCCTTTCAGACCACGGATTCGGTTCTTTTCGCAGATACTTCCATCTGAACACCTGGCTGAAGGAGAATGGATATATCAATTTTGCCGACAAAAAGCTAAATAGCAGCGGCGCCTTTTTCGAGAATGTGGATTTCAAACAGACCAGGGCATATGCCCTCGGCTTTAATGGAATTTATATAAATCTCAGGGGCAGAGAGGGCATTGGTATTGTATCGGACGGGGGAGGGAGAAAGAGGAACTTCTTGATGAGCTTATCAGAAAACTCGAAGCTGTGATTGACCCTTCCACCGGTGATAGAGTCATTAATAAAGTCTATAAACGCGAAGAACTATATTCCGGCAAATATGTCGAAGACGCACCTGATCTCCTTATAGGTTACAACAGGGGCTACCGTGCCTCATGGGAGACTGCGCTGGGTAAGGTTCCCGAAGGACTTTTCGGAGACAATATGAAAAAATGGAGCGGAACCCATTTATGGGATTACAAACTGGTTCCGGGCGTTGTTCTATCAAACAGAAAGATTAAAAGAGAGCATCCGGCTCTGTATGATATTGCGCCGACTATTCTGAAAGAGTTCGGCATTAAAAAAGAGAAAAGTATGGTTGGAAAACCGATTTTCCAGGAAGAGAGGTGAAACTATGTTTGGTTCAAAGATTAAAATTGATAAGGAACTATTGACCAGGGCAACGGACTACGCTGCAAAGTCGGGGTATTCATCTGTTGAGGAGTTTGTAAGCCACCTTATAGAGAAAGAGATTTCAAGGCAGGATGAATCCCTCTCCGAAGACAAGGTTAAAAAAAGACTTCAGGGATTGGGTTATCTCTCGTAAAAAATTATGAACTCAATTAATCACATCATTAATTCTATCTTCGATCTGTTTTTCTCTCCATTCAGTTCGATAGACCCGATATACGGGTTGTGCGCCGTCTCTTTCCTGACGACGGTAATCATGCTTCCAATCTTCAAATACACCTCGGATCAGGAAGCGATCAGGAAAACAAAAGGCAGGATCATGGGACATCTTCTGGAAGTAAGGTTGTTTAAAGACGATATAAGGACAGTACTATCGGCCCAGAAGAATATGTTGAAGTACAACATGATATACCTGAAACATATGCTGAAACCATTAATATTTGTTATGCTTCCTGTAGCGGTAATAATCATACAGACCGGTCTTCGATATGAATACAGACCCCTTGCCCCGGGTGAGACTGCTATCGTTAAGGTAAAGCTTGACAACGCGGACAAGTTGACCGGAAATGGCGGCAGTGGAGTTTTGATATCACCTGAAGGCCTGAAGATAGAGACTCCTCCCCTGCGGGTTAACGGAGGAGAGGAAATATACTGGAGAATCAGGGCGGAAAAAAATGGGGAGTATGACTTGAAATTCCGGCTGCCTGACAAGGAAATCAAAAAAAGAGTCGTGGTTGGTGAAAAGCTCACCAGAATCTCACCAAAAGTGCTTGAAGGAGGATTGATAAACTCCTTTCTTTATCCCGGCGAACCTTCATTGACAGGAGCGTCTGGAGTGGAGTATTTTGAGGTTATATATCCCCATGGGAGTGTTGCACTGTTCGGTTGGAAGACTCACTGGCTTGTGCTCTTCTTTATTCTCTCTCTCGTGTTCGGATTTCTGTTATTAAAACCCTTCAGGGTTTCGGTTTAGGGAGTTAACGCATTTTGATAAAACGTTTAATTCAAATATTAAGTAAAAAGAAGCCCCAGAACATTACAATTGTTTCCGGGTTGCCCCGTTCCGGCACATCAATGATGATGAAGATGCTGGAAGCCGGCGGACTGCCCCCGCTCACTGATAAATTAAGAACAGCGGATGATGACAATCCCAAGGGCTATTATGAGTTTGAACGTGTAAAAAAACTTGATCAAGGCGATATCGCGTGGCTGTCCGAGGCTCAGGGAAAAGCGGTCAAGGTAATCTCGGCCCTGCTGACATATCTGCCTCCAACCTATACTTACCGCGTTATATTCATGCATCGGGCCATGCCTGAGATACTGGCTTCCCAGAAGAAGATGCTCATCCGTCGTCAGGAGGATGCAGACGACACAAGGGATGAAGAAATGGCCGGGCTTTACTTAAAACACCTCCAGCGCGTTGACTCATGGATCAGCGGCCGTCCCAACATCAAACGAATTGATGTAAACTTCAACGAAATTCTTAAAAATCCACAGCCTTATATCAAAAGGATCAACAATTTTCTGGACGGTATCCTGGATACCGGAAAAGCAGAGGCAGTAATTGACCCCAGACTTTACCGCCAAAGGGAGAGCTAATAACTATGCATACAAAAACCAAAGGATTGCAAAATGTCCGCGAAAGTCTGTATGTCGGCGCAATATGCGGGGTAACACCCTGGATTGTTTATGCAACGGTTGAATATTTCTTTACAGCCATACTCCCGTGGCTCATGCATCCGTCCCACGCCTATATGCCTGTTCACCCTGCATTTACGGTTTTGTTATTTACAATTTATCCGGTTACTGGTTTGATTCTTGGAGGGTTATTAGGTCTGTGCCTTTATGCAGCAGCCAAGGCAAACCTCTTTTCGGATAAGACAGATACCTCAATGTTACCTCCACTCACAACACTTACTGTTGTTCTCGCTTTTAATGCAAACATCTGTTATATCTGGTTGTCCAACAATTACCAACTCCGTCCGCTCTTACCTTCTTTGGGCGTCTCCCTCCTGTTGCTGCCAGCTCTGTTGTTAAGCGCCGGACATCCCCTTTGGCGGAAAAGATTGCGTTTTCTTACTAATCCATGGACTGTCGCCTTCATACTGTTGGGGATACCGCCATGGATAGTCTACGAGCCTTTTAGCAGCTGGTCAATAATTGTTAAATCGGTTTCTGCCCTGCTTTACCCAGCTGCCATATTTCTGATTTCTTTTCTATTTTATAAGCTTAAAGATAAGCGAGGGACCAACAAATCCGCAGAAGCCACAGGTGCTTCTCCTTTCAGATCTCTTGCCTTCGTTGTCCCAGTGTATATCCTGGTTTTCGGCACAGGTCTGCTCCTGAAGCAGACTCCCATGCAAACAGTCAATGACTCGGCACTGTCACTACAGGGATCAGACAAACCCAATGTCATATTGATCACCATGGATACTGTCAGGGCAGACCATCTGTCAGTGTATGGGTATGAAAGGGACACCACGCCCAACCTCAAGAGGCTGGCGGAAGTGTCTTCTCTCTACAGCAATGCAATATCCACATCTGATATAACATTGCCTTCCCACGCATCCATCTTTACAGGGCTATACCCAACAAGCCACGGTGCGCATCACATCTTTAATACACCTTCGGACGATGATATAGCAGACGGGTTTGCCAACTGGCCCCGAACTCCGAAGCCCCTGGCTGATAAATTCAATACACTTGCTGAGATTCTTGCTGAAAAAGGCTACTCAACAATGGCCGTTGTTGCAAACCCCGGGTATCTCCATTATTATTATAATTTGAATCAGGGATTTAATTATTATGACTACCGGTCGCCTGTGATATTCCTGGGAAATCTTGTTGGTAAAGTACGTCCATTCTATCTCAGGCAGACCATCCATGACTTCATAGCCTGGAGCATACCAGCACCAGATCGCGATAACGCCTATATCCGCGCTGATGGAATTAACAAGGTTGTCTTTTCACTCATGGATAAGGCAAAGGAAAAGGATGACAGGTTTTTCATGTTCATAAATTACATGGATGCCCATGCAGAATATGCCCCGCCGGCACCATATGACAGACTCTTTCCGGGCAAGGATGAAACGTTCACACTGGCACAATTTCGTGATCTGGAGCATCAGGTGTCGAAACTCGAGAGAGACATAACCGTTAAAGAGCAGCAGCATATAGTGTCTCAATACGACGGCGGAATTGCGTACGAAGATTTCCATATTGGTCAACTGATTGCACGGCTGAAAAAAGCCGGCCTGTATGATAACACGCTTATTATTGTCACCTCGGACCATGGTGAGGCCTTCGGGGAACGAAAACAGATAGAGCACGGAACCTCGGTGTATCAGGAACAGGTTCACGTCCCGCTTATTATTAAATACCCGCACAGCAACCGGAGAACAGTAATTGATAAATATGTCAGCGGTGTTGATCTTATGCCGACCGTCCTGGATGTATTGGGGTATGCAATACCCGGAGATATTCAGGGAATCAGTCTGCTGAAATCTGAAGAGATTGATAAAAACAGAAGCGTGATAAGCGAGTCATTCCCGGACCGCAGAAAACTCATCCTGAATAAGAGATTCCATCGTATTGAGCGGGCTATATTTTCGGATTCCATGAAATTCATAACCTC
>JAADGU010000032.1 GCA_013152195.1 Nitrospirota bacterium | reverse complement strand
CGTTTCGGCGGTTTCTACGTTAATGACTTTTCGATACCGTTTTTCGCAGCAGCAGTCCTTGCAGTTATTGCTTTATTGGCAACCATGCGTTTCTTGCCTGAATCAATCCGGGTGCCTGACCGTAAACCGTATCAGAAAGAGTCTCCAGACAACAGCATATCACAACCTGATATTGGCTGGAAGGTTATACGCAAATCATTGCTTGATATGCTTGTATTATCTTTTCTCGGTTATTTTGCCTTATCCCTGTTTGAAGGCACATTTGCCCTGATGCACAGAGGGTGATGAATTTCGGGCCGTCAGAGATGGGCCTTGTGTTTATGGTATGCGGGTTTATTATGGCTGCTGCACAGGCCGGAGTAGTGGGCCGCTTTATCGGCAGGGTTGGTGAAATGCCCATGTTGTCGCTTGGTTTCGGACTCATGGGGATTGCCCTGATTTTGTTGATGACAACCCGGACCATGACATTTATTCTCCTTTACGTGGTCTTGTTTGCGCTTGGCATGGCGGCTCTTAATCCGGGCCTGGCATCACTGGTAAGCAAACGCTCAGGCAAGCACGCTGGAGCTGCACTTGGCCTGCAAAGCGCTGCCAATAGCCTGGGACAGGCTGCGGGGCCGGTTGTGGGGAGCCTTATATTCACATGGGATATCCATTTGCCGTACCTGCTGACAGCAGTGCCGCTCATCATAACCGCAATAATTATGGGAAGAAAATCTCTGGCCGGGAAATAGGGTGACTATGGTCTTCTCTTTTCTTAACCGGATATCAAGCAACACGAATCCTGCTAATTGCCGGAAATTGAGAGAGGTAAAAGGCTAAAAAGCAGATTGCAATGAGCATAGTAAACAGGACAAGTGGTTTGAAGTGGATTAAAGGGGTTGAAATAGGTGGATTGTTGGGAGTAGACTATAGTGCAGTGGGTCAGGAGAGCAGAAAACTTATTGAAAAGGTGAAGAGGGACCGAAAGTTGGCAGACTCTTCCAATTCTTTGTAACAGAGTATCTGTAATCAAGGGGACTTGAATCGCAATGTTCAATATATTAATGATCGGTATTGGTGGCTTCATAGGTGCTGTGACCCGGTTTCTGATAAGTGCCTGGGTGGGCCAGAAGTGGGGGAGATCCTTTCCCCTTGGGACATTTGTGGTTAATATAACGGGCTGCTTCTTTATCGGTCTTGCCATGACACTATTTACTGAGAGGATACTCGCCTCTCCATCAGTGAGGCTCTTCCTTACCGTTGGTTTTCTGGGTGCATTTACCACGTTTTCCACCTTTGAGTATGAGACGGGTTCCCTTCTTTACGATGGTGAATGGCTTCTGTCAGCGGCGAATATTGTCTTGAGTGTGGCCTTTGGCCTGGTTGCATTAAAGGCCGGTGAATTGATTGCAAGGAGGATCTAAATGCTGAAAAAGGGACTGGCAAAGAAGCTTTCCATATATGTGGACGAATCTGACCGGTATGGGGAAAAGCCTGTCTATGAGGTACTTGTAGATATCTTTTATAAAAAGAAGATTGCCGGTGTTAGTGTATTCCGGGGTGTTGCAGGTTACGGCAGGGATGGTGTGTATCATACAACAAAGATGCTCGCACTTTCAGGCAAGATGCCTGTAAAGATAGAGGTTGTTGACTCTGAAGAGATGATCGACAGGGTGCTTCCCGATGTGTATCAGGTGGTGGAGAAGGGCCTTATAGAGGTGAGTGATACGAACGTAATAAAGTGCGGTGTTGAGGAAGAGAAAAAGGAGGAGGGTGAGAGGATGAAACTGCAGGGAAAGGCAAAGATGCTCAGGGTCATTGTCAGGGAGGACCACAAATGGGAAGGTGAGACACTGTATGAGGCTATTGTGAAGAGGTTTATCATGATGGATGTTGCCGGTGCCACTGTTTACAAGGCTGTGGCCGGGTATGGTCCCCGGCGGAGGTTCAGAAAGATGAAGTTTCTCTCCCGTGGCGGAGAGTTGCCTGTGCTTATTACAGTCATTGATACGGAAGAAAAGATAAAGGAGATTTTACCCGTCCTGGATGATATGGTGCAGGAGGGGATTGTGGTTCTGTCGGATGTGGACGTGATAAAGTACACCACCATAGGTGCTGAATCTGAATTGATGTAACCCGTAACGATACGTTCCCTTATAATCTGATATCTTATGGACGAGAACTGCTGCGGGACAACTTTTCCAGAGAATTGTTCATCTCCTGCAAGTCTCTTACAATGGCGTCAAGGTCAAATTTATGCCATTGCAGTTTGGCAGAGTACAGAGATGATTGAGCCTCCTGTAAATAAGAAGCTTCTGCAGAGCCCCTTGCCGGTTTATAAAGCTCCTTATCCGCTGCAAGCAGTGCCTTGCCTTGTCTGAGTAAAAGTAATACAGCCTTTGCTTTTTGCGGTATGTATGGAAACACCCCTATCCTCTTGTTGTGACACCTCACACACACATTTGCTATGTCATCCGGATTTAAAACAGATGTGACCATTGAACCATGACATGTTACACAGTTAGGCCCCTTGCCCGTTGCTTCAAGCTTTTTAAAATGATAACTCTGGGTGAATTTATAAAACTCGGCTCCGTGGCAGCTTCCGCAGGTTGACGGGATATTTTTATAGTAAACCCTGCTTTCTGGATTGCTCGAACTCAAGACCCCTGTGTGTGCCTTGTTCTTGTCCATGGCAGCAGGATTACCGCCATGGCATTTATCACAGGTTATGCCGTGTTTCTGGTGTATCGAGCCCTTCCAGTCGTGTGATTTAATCCCCACGAAACTGCTGACCGAAAGTTTTGAATGGCAGTTAACGCAGGCATTCTCTATCTTTTTGCCTCCATCTGCAAAACCGGGTGCTGATAGTATAAATATGGCACTTAGCATGATAAGTAAACTTACAATATATTTATCTGACATTATCTCCCTCCATTCTCTTCCTGTTGTAAAGGCGCAATAGCGTGTAGGAAATGCCCCATGCCGCCAAACTTGAAAGGATTGTATAGACAGTCATTGCTTCCGGTGTGATATGAAGTACATCTATATAACCTGCGACTACAAGCATACAGAGGAAAATTCCGCCACCGATTCCGAATGATGTCATAAAAGGCCGGTGAAGTGGATTTTCAATATAGTTCTGCGGTCCCTTTCCCCTGTCAAGAAACGGTATCAATGCAAAAACGACAAAAGTAAATGTGGGAAAGATAACCCCACCGATGGTTTCAGGTGTGATCTTGCCCCCCAGGACAGAAAACGACAGGTTTCCCGGTATTAACTTCAGGAAACCGTATACAATCAGAAAATACCAGTCAGGCCGCATAACCGGTGTTCCCGGTGAAGGCGGACCATAGGTTTCTATCGGGTTTAAAGGGATATATGTAGCGATCAGAACAACTGTAAACAATAGAAAGAAGAAGAACGATAGACTGATGACCGCCTGCTCCGGCCAGATGGGGATACCAATGAGCCGCTTGCCGCCCTCTGCCTCCTTTCTGTTCTTGTTTGAAAGTGGTTCCGTGTGTTTCTGTTTTACCAGTATTAACATATGCAGGCCGATTAGACCGATAAGGGCTATCGGGATCAACATAACATGCATGAAGAAGAAACGGGGGACTGTACCACTTGAAGGGAAGTCGCCTGCAAACAGGAGTCTTGAAATCCAGTCCCCAATCCATGGCACTGACTTTGCCATGTAATAGGCTATGGATGTTGCTGTTACAGAGAAATTACTGTAAGGCAACAGGTAACCTGTAAAAGCCGCACCCATGGCTATACCCCACAGGCTGAGTCCGACAAGCCAGTTAATCTCTCTCGGTTTCCTGTATGATGCGGTAAAATAAACCCTCATAAGGTGGACAAGAATGGCGGCTATCATTATCATCGCTGACCAGTGGTGTATGCGTCTTATGATCATGCCCATGGGAAGCAGGTCTATCCTTACCACACTCGCATAGGCTGACGGAACCATTGCACCGAACAGGGGAACCATTTTAGTGGAAGGTTCGTAAAGAAATCCGAGAAAGATGCCGGTGATGATAAGTATGATAAAAGAGAACAGCGCTATCTCACCAAGCAGGAATGTGGGATGTGTCGGAAATGTCTTGCTCAGAAATTTATCCTTGAATTTTCTGAGTTCCAGTCTCTCGTCAAGCCATTTAAAAATCATTTTAACCCCCGCTTCCTCATACTTGTGGACCGATAGGCCCTGTAAAATCGCTCGTAAAGACAAGTGTCCCATCGTCTCTTACTTTAACCCCGATCTGTGCAAGAGGAATTGGTGCAGGGCCACCCAGGACCTTTGCACCTCTGGTGGGGTCGAATATGCTCTGTTATGACAGAAACATTCCGTGTATGAGGTGTCGGGAGATTGTTGTTTTTCTACCCAGGAAACAGTGCATCCAAGATGAGTGCATATTGCGCTGTAGGCTATAAGGCCCTGATCCGTAAGATTGATGTGGGTAGGTGCTTTATAAGCACTTTCATCCAGTTTAATCAGCTGGACAATATTTGCGGGATTTGATGTTTTACCTTCCGGATATGCAAGCACGGCATCACCGATATTCAGAGATGAAACCTTTATATAATCCCCGGTATTATTTCCTTTTGCATAAATAAACCTGTCCCCGGGTTTGATGGTCGATACATAACCGCCGCCTTTCTCTTCCGGTGCCAGAATTTTAAGGAGCGACAGGAGGGAGCCCAATGCGCCGGCAATAGACGCAATGATTATGCCGAGAGTGAATCTTCTCCGCGTTATACCTTTTTTGTCTCCCTTATCCCCGGAGGGTTCATCTACCATAACAATTCCTCCTCACGGTCCTCCGATACCTCCCTGAACGGGATAAAATATCTTGAAAATATAACGACCTCAATGCCTGCAATCAGAAATTCGAGAGATATCAGGGTGCCCATTATGTAGTCATTGCCCTTGCCTGATATCAGGAGGTAGGCGAAGACAATACCTGTGCCAAGCAGTATGATGGAGAGGAGTATAATTGCAAGCATGGCACCCCCTGAGTATGTTGGTCTCTTTTCATGTATAACCTTAAACCCCATATTATCTCCTCTTCTCCAGTAATATATAGGTAATATAACCGATGATGAATAGAATAATAACCGCACCAAATGCTACAAAACCTATCTGGAATGCATCGAGCTCTTCCGGGAATTCAGGAATCAGCGGTGGTTTATTTCCCCTTGCCTTTTGTTCGGCTATCTTTATCCTTATCCGTGAAAGTGTGTTAATAGTCGTTATATTGACATTCATGGGATCTATCTGATCAAACCCGGTTGTATCCTTATGACAACTCTCGCATACCTTTGGAACCTCGGGCATGGAATTATGATGGGCATCATGGCAGGTGACACATGAAGGTCCGCCTTTGTTATCAAGATACGCCTTTCCCATGATACTGTTTGCGTATCTGTCAACGGATTCACTGTGACACTGCCTGCAGGTATCAAACATGGCCTTCCCAACGGGTACACCAATAAATCCATTGGATTTTGACATTGCGAGGGCCTTCATGTTTGCAAATTGTTTTTGAGACAGTTGCTTTATATCCCTGAGCTTGATGTCTGCATTTCCACCGTGACAATAATCACAAGCAATTCCATTCTGCTGATGAATCGAACCCTTCCAGTCTGAAACAGGCTTAGCAAGTTCTTCACCAAGGGATTCGTGACATGTGATGCAGGCATTCTCTCTTTTTTGATCTGCATGTGCAGTTAGTGGGTAGGTAAATAACACAATTGCTGCAAATAATATAAGAACATATTTTTTATTATTCATAACGTTTCAGCTTTGCTGTTTGACAGTGTTGTATTATACGAACCTAACACTGAAGGTATACCAAGAGTATGAAGAAAGTATGAAGGCTCATAAAAAAGAGAGGCTCTCTATCCGTAGAGACATGTGGTAATCGGTGATCTCTCTAAGCCGAGCAACAACTGAGTCTGGATACATCCCTGTCAAATGATTGTGCGGCAAGTTTTATTCCTTCTGACAGGGTGAGATACGGATGTATCTGCGTTGCAAGCTCTGAGATGGTTATATTATATTTGATCGATAGTGTCGCCTCCATAATCATCTCCCCTGCATCCGGAGATACAATCTGTGCACCAAGGAGCCTGCCTGTATCCATTTCTGCAACCAGCCTGACAAATCCCCTTGTGTCTCTTGCTGCAAGTGCCCGCGGGACATGCTTCATATCAAGCCTTGACGACTTATAATCAATGCCCTGTGACTTTGCCTGCTCTTCGGTCAGGCCGACGGAGGCGACCTG
>JAADGU010000024.1 GCA_013152195.1 Nitrospirota bacterium | reverse complement strand
TAGTATAATCCCGGACTTATCTTCCTCATTATTGTATCTGATGCCTGAACAAAGGCAGCAACAATCCCTATAAAAATAACTATCTTCAGGAACGTAATCTCAAGAGGAATCATTATATAGAAAAAGACAAGCCAACTCAATGCTGCAGAAACAACCATAACCGCTGTAAATGTTATGCTCATCCCGATTGCCGTCTCCATCTTTTTTGAGACACCAAAGAAGATACAGAGACCGAGAAACCTTGTAAAGACAAAATTGTTTATGACCGAGGCCGCTATAAACAGCTCAAAAAGCTTTAAAAATTCCTTTTCCATTTTATCCTCCGAAATACTGAAGTTGTCATTATGACAAACGGGAAATCAAAAATCAGTGTCCTCCGGCGCCTCCTGCACCCTTTCCGCCGTAGAACCTCATATCAATCCAGTTGAAGAATCCCATAAGCAGGCCTGTTACCAGAAAACCACCTGCCGGCAGGATCATGATAAGCATGGGTTTTACCGGTACGATGGTGAAACCGATAAGGGTGCCCTTACCCAAAAGTTCTCTGAAGAAACTGATGGTAACAAGGGCTACGAGAAAGCCAAGGCCTGACCCCAGTCCATCAAAAAAGGATGCCCCAACCTTGTTTTTGCTCGCAAACACCTCAGCACGGGCAAGGATGGAGGCAAAGGCAACTATTATCTGGATGTAGAGCCCTATCTCCTTGTACGCAGCCCGTGCATAGGCAGCCATAAGCATATCAACGACTGTAACCCAGCCTGAGATGATGAGCATGAATATCGGAATCCTTATCCTGGGATGGATAAAGTTTCTCAGAAGTGCTACTGTTGAGTTAACCATGGCCTGAACAAATACCACGGCAGCGCCTAATAAAAAACCATTCTTTACACTGTTGGTAACGGCTATAGCCGGACAAAGACTGATGACAAGCCTGAAGATTGTGTTTTCCTTGATTATTCCGTTCTTTACTATTGCCCAGTAACTAACCTTCTCTTGATGCTGATGGCTCATGCTTCACCTCTCCTTTCAGGGCTTTTTCTAAAAACTCCAGCCCGTTTCTTATGCCGTCTTCAGCAACAGCCCTTGATGAAATGGTTGCTCCGGTAATGGCCTGAATATATTTGGTTGTCTCTGTCTTCACGACCTTGAGATGTTCAATGTCTTTACCCTTAAAACGATTTTTGAAGTAATCAAGCACTATTTCATCCCCAAGGCCGGGTGTTTCCGCATGGTGAAGAATATCTATCTTCTGTACCCTGAAATTATTGTCAACAGAGAAAAGGATGTTTATATAACTTGAATAGCCCTTTCCAAAGGTCTGTACAATGTATCCAATCGTGCGTGGATTGATACACTCCTTCTCCTCTTTCATCTTGCCTGTCTCTTCATTCTTAACCTTTTTTATCTTCAGTTCCCCGCACTTCTTTGCCACAAAGTACTCCGCATGTTTTTCATGGGGATACCAGTCGCCCAGTTTCTCGATAACGTCGGCCTCCGGCATCATCTTCTGCAGGGCCTCTTTCTTCTCCTGCTCGTTCTTCTTGAAGATTATAGGGGACGTTTTTGCATATACAGCGGCCAGCAAGAGGCCACCTGCAAGATATAATACCACAAGGTTCATTGTTATCTTAAGGATATCCTTAAAGGTCATTGTTGGGCCTCCTTTGCAAGTCCAAACACCTTTGACTTCATGTTTCTGTCAATCAACGGAGAAAAACAGTTCATCAGGAGTATGGCAAACATTACCCCCTCTGGATATCCTGCCTTTAACCTTATCAGGATCGTAAGCAATCCACAGCCAATACCAAAAATTATCTGTCCGGTTCGGGTAGAGGGGCAGGTTACATAATCGGTGGCCATGAAAAAGGCACCGAGTATCAAGCCTCCGCTTAAGAGATGGAGAACGGGGTCTCCGGTAAAGAATCCCTCTCTGCCTCCGAATATCCATGCCATAAGAGCTACGGTTGCAAGAAAGGAAATGGGTATATGCCAGGTGATGTATTTCTTGTAAATCAGAAAGGCCCCGCCGATAAGCAGTGCAATCACAGATGTTTCCCCAAGAGAGCCTGCCCTGTGACCGATTAACAGGTCTGTATAGAGGCTCATCTTGTCACCAAAGATCTCGATGATTTTCTGCATTCCTCCTTCCTTCAGGATTGCAAGGGGGGTTGCGGTTGTCTTAGCATCAAGACCGACAAATGCAGCGGTTGGCTCAAACCATGTTGTCATTGCCCTTGGCCAGGTGATAAGGGCAAAGGCACGGCCTATAAGGGCGGGGTTGAATATGTTGTATCCAAGTCCACCGAATAGCTGTTTGGTTATAGCCACTGCCACAAAGGAACTCACCAGGGGAATGTAGAAGGGGGCACTGGACGGCAGGTTCATTCCCAGGAGCAGGCCGGTCAGAAAGGCACTTCCGTCATTGAGTGTTATCTCCTTGCCCGTCATCTTCTGGACCAGCCATTCACTGAAAAATGCTCCGACTATACATAATGCTGTTACATAAACTGCCCTTGGACCAAAGAAATACACCCCGAATACAAAGGCTGGCAACAGGCTGAGACTCACTGTCCACATAATCCTGCTGACCGTCTCATCGTTTCTGATGTGAGGACTAACAGTTACTATCAATTCCTGTTCTTTCTTTGCCACTGCCATGCTATCAGCTCCTTTATAAAATTTAGTCGTTAGTCAGTCATCATTGGTCATTTAGAATTAAATTATCTTCAATATGCTAACCGTTGACAGGAAATCCGTTGACCAATGGCTTCTTTTTATCTCTTAATCAATGACTTTGAAAGCCGAACAAACTGAACAATAGGCCTTTTTGAAGGACAGACATAGGTGCATGTGCCGCACTCAAAACAGTCAAGGAGGTTGTACTCCTTTGTCTCCTCGTAAAAGCCTTTCTCAGACAATAGGCTGAGCATGGATGGCATAAGGCCCATTGGGCATGCGTCAATGCAATTGCCGCACTTTATACAGGGACCGAACTTGCCTGAAGTGCTATGCTCCTCCTCTGACATGACCAGGATACCAGATGTCCCCTTTGCAACAGGCACATCAAGCGTGTACTGGGCAAATCCCATCATCGGGCCTCCAAGTATAACCTTTGCGGGGCTGTTATTGAAACCACCACACGTTTCAATCAACTCCTTTACCGGGGTGCCGACTCTTGCCCTGAGGTTGCCGGGGGTCTTTACCCCAAGCCCTGTAACGGTTACCACCCGCTCAATTAGGGGTTTGCCATAGCGGCAGGCCTCAAATACGGCAAGGGCAGTGCCGACATTCTGGACAACCACGCCAACATCCATTGGCAGGCCACCGGCCGGTACGTTCCTGTCTGTGATGGCCTTTATCAGCATCTTCTCTGCGCCCTGAGGGTATTTAACCTCAAGCTCCGCTACCTCTATGTTTGCTTCACCTGAAGAGGCCTCTTTCATCTTTGCTATGGCATCAGGTTTGTTGTTTTCGATTCCCACATAACCCTTGCTTACCCCCAGGACCTTCATTAAGATCTTCAGGCCCTCAATAATGTCTGAAGGTGACTCCACCATCATCCTGTGGTCTGCGGTCAGGTAGGGCTCACATTCTGCCCCGTTTATGATGACCACATCAATTGGTTTTTCCTTGGGTGGGGAGAGCTTTACATGGGTGGGGAATGTGGCGCCACCCATTCCCACAATCCCGGCATCCTTTATCTTTCCCTTTAATTCTTCCGGAGTGAGTTTCATGTAGTCAGGGTTATCCCTGAGCTGGGTCCATTCTTCTTTACCGTTGTTGTCTATTACGACTGCAGGTACCATTTTCCCCATTGCATTTGGTGCGTCCATCAGGGCAACCACCTTGCCGGAGACAGAAGCATGAACAGGAGCCGAGACAAAGGCTGTGGTTTCTCCGATTAAGTCTCCCTTTTTGACCTCCTGACCTATCTGCACTGTGCATTTGCAGGGTGCGCCTATATGCTGACTCAGTTGAATAAGAACCTGTGAAGGTGGGGAAGCATCTTTTACGGGAACGCCTGAGGATAATTCCTTGTGGTCCGGGGGATGAACTCCGCCCTTAAAAAAGTTAGAAGTGCCATTGATCCTCCTGTTTAACCGTTGGGGTTAAAAAACGTATAATTAATAACATTTAATGACTGGATATGTCAAGATATAATTATCAGATAATCTTTTAGTGAGCATTTTTAACACCTTGTAATCTGAGAGTCAAAACCTGCATATGCCTGTTGATTGTCCCCGTTTCCATTGGGCCGGCATGCTGCTGAATAGTGTATTATATTTAGATGACATCCCTTGAATACCTCTATTATCTGGGTTACTCCCTGCAACAGGAAGTACAGGCTTTCGGCACAGAAGAGGCTTGAAGGGAGGGTTGTGAGCATTGGTAACCTCACAGTTGGAGGCACGGGCAAGACCCCAACGGCAATCGCCATTGCCAGGGAGGCCATCAACAGAAATCTCAGGCCCTGTATCCTCACAAGGGGTTATAAGGGTAATGGAAGAGGCTCTGTGATAGTCAGTAAGGGTGACAGACTGCTCGCTTCATGGTCTGAGGCAGGGGATGAGGCAGTCCTGATGGCTGAACGGCTTAAAGGAGCCTGGGTGATAAAGGACTCAAACCGGTACAGGGCAGGGCTTATAGCCAACAACCGGGATATATTCATATTGGATGACGGGTTTCAGCACTGGAGACTGCACAGGGATATAGATATACTCATTGTTGATGCAACCAACCCCTTTGGAAATGGAAGGATGATCCCTTTGGGGAGATTGAGAGAACCGATTGCCGAGATGAAGAGGGCGGACATCATTATAATCAACAAGACAAGGAAGAAAGAAGATGAGCTGGAGAAGACCATCAGGAAGTATAATGAAAAAGCCCCTGTTTTTTATGCTGATTATCGTGTGGAGGGGCTTGTTGCCCTGGATGGCAAGACCCTTTCGACTGATACACTGAAAGAGACGAGGGTCTTTGCCTTCTCTGGCATTGGTAATCCGGGACAGTTTCTGAAAGCGCTTGACGAACTTGGTGCATCTGTTGTTGGGCACAAGGCCTTCAGGGACCACCACTGCTACAGGGTCAGGGATATTGAAAAGATAATAAGAAAGGCCCGGGAGGGACGGGCTGAGATTATCGTCACAACTGAAAAAGATATGGTAAAACTCAGGGGACTACTGTCAGACACAGAGTTAAGGGATTTTTTTGCCGTGAAAATATCTCTTGAGGTAAATAGCAGCGAGTTTTATGATATCATATTCAAAGGGCTTGGCCCGGAGATCCGGAAATGATAAAACATGTGAATGTAAAGACAGGGGCAAGGGTTGAGTTTATTGATATTACCTCGGAGATAGAGGGACTCGTTGAGGAGTCAGGGGTTCAGGAGGGTGTCTGTTATCTATATGTTCCCCATACCACGGCCGGTATTACAGTAAATGAGGGTGCTGACCCGTCTGTCAGGAGAGACATAATCCACACCCTTCAGAAACTTGTTCCCCGTGACGCAGGATATGCCCATCTGGAAGGGAACTCTGATGCCCATATCAAATCAAGCCTTGTCGGCGCCTCCACATTTGTATTGATTGAGCAGGGCCGGTTGCAGCTCGGCACCTGGCAGTCAATCTTCTTTTGTGAATTTGATGGTCCAAGGCACAGGAGGGTTGCAGTAAGGATTATGGGTTCCAGCGAGCCCTGAGGGTGCGTTAAAACGGCTATTATTCCGGACAGGAGAGTTTAACGGCAAGTTTAATGGCCTCTATCATGCTGTCCGGCCTTGCTGTGCCATCCCAGGCAATATCATAGGCTGTGCCATGGTCCGGAGAGGTCCTTATTATCGGGAGTCCTATGGTTATATTAACCCCCTGGTCAAAGGCTATCATCTTCAGGGGAATCAGTCCCTGGTCGTGATACATTGCAACCACTATATCCACCTTGCCTGTATAGGCGAGCCTGAAGACGACATCCGGCGGAAAAGGACCTTTCACGTTAAGCCCCCCGCCCTGTGCCTCTTTAATTGCGGGCCCGATTACCTCAATCTCTTCCCTGCCAAAGAGTCCTCCCTCCCCACCGTGGGGATTAAGGCCTGATACTGCCACGGCAGGAGATTTAATCCCTAACATCCTGCAGGCCTCACCGGCAAGCTCAATCTTGCGGAGAATTGTCTCTTCCGTGAGTTTTTTTGGGACCTCTTTGAGGGGAATATGGGTTGTAACAAGCACTACCCTGAGGGGGCCGCCAACGAGCATCATTGCATATTTTTCTGTTGAGGTAAGCTCTGCAAGCATCTCCGTATGTCCCGGCCATGGCAGTCCTGCCATTCTCAGGGCCTCCTTGGAGACAGGTGCAGTCACCATTGCATGAAAATCCCCCCTGAGGCATCCATCAGCAGCATATTTTATGTATATATACGATGCCCTGCCGCTCTCCGGGGAGGGTCTGCCCCTCAGAAAACTTTCAATTGGTTGGGGCTGTATGACCTCTGTCTTTTCAGAGTCGAGAGATACACCTGATATACGGGCGGCCTCCTCCAGCACCTCTCTGTCGCCAATCAGGCAGGGATGACATATCTTCTGTATTTCTTCCGACATGGATGCCTTCACTGCTACCTCAGGCCCTATGCCCCCGGCATCCCCCATGGTTATGGCAATCCGTTCCTTTTTCATAGTGATTATTATAACAGAGATTTCCCTTCCTCTATTCCCTTTTTGTCCAGTTCAGTATCTCTATCGCGTTTTTTTTGTTTTTTTGCAGGAGGGACACCATTATTCCCCTGAAATGCTTTTTCCTTTCCGTCAGCGGCATTTTATGTGAACTGCTCTTGAATTTGTTGGATAATGTTGTGTAAAATTGCAATGTAACGTAACAATGCGTTTATCCTTTATGGATTGTATCACTGTAGCCGGTGTCAGGATTCGGGCAATATAAAAAAGACAAGTATCCTCTCCGGGAAAGTTCTGTTCAGGAAATCAAATGAATGTAGACGGAAGACATTATCGCACTATCTGGGTAAAGGAAGATGATGAATCAATAATCAGGATTATTGATCAGAGAAGACTTCCCCATGAGTTAGTGATTGAGGATTTAAGCGCGGTTGATGACATAGCCGTTGCCATTAAGGATATGCATGTGAGGGGTGCCGGGTTAATTGGCGCTGCTGCCGGCTATGGAATGTATCTTGCCGCACTGGAAGCTGAAAGGGAAGATTCATTTGATGATTATCTGAATGCAGCGGCCGAAAAACTTATATCAACAAGGCCTACAGCCGTCAATCTCACGTGGGCGGTAAACAGACAGTTGAAAGCCATCAGCAGTGGCGCCTCTCCTGCTGATAAGGTGGCCATGGCCCTGAAGACGGCAAATGAGATTGCTGATGAGGATGCTGACTACTGCCGGAGAATCGGGGAACACGGGGTAAAGATAATTGAGGGCATTGCTGAAGGGAAGAATGGCAATCCTGTTAATATCCTCACACACTGCAATGCCGGATGGCTGGCATTTGTTGATTACGGCTCTGCAACATCGCCCATATATGCTGCCTTTGACAAGGGGATTAATATCCACGTCTGGGTTGATGAGACGAGACCGAGGAATCAGGGCGCAAGTCTGACTGCCTGGGAGCTTGGCCGGCATGGTGTCCCTCACACTGTAATACCTGATAATGCAGGGGGGCATCTGATGCAGCACGGACTTGTGGATTTGGTGATTGTGGGTACGGACAGGACGACTTATACCGGAGATGTTGCCAACAAGACAGGAACCTACCTCAAGGCCCTGGCTGCGAAAGACAACAATATCCCGTTCTATGTTGCGCTGCCCTCATCAACCTTTGACTGGGAGATAAGAGACGGCAGGAAGGAAATACCCATTGAGGAAAGAGACCCTGATGAGGTCAGGTATATCGAGGGCCTCTGTGAAGGTGAAATCAAAAAGGTGCTGCTGACCCCCCAAAACAGCAATGCCGCAAATTATGCATTTGACGTCACCCCTGCTGAACTGGTTACCGGATTGATTACTGAAAGGGGGATTTGCGCGGCCAATGAAGCAGATATTCTTGATCTTTA
>JAADGU010000007.1 GCA_013152195.1 Nitrospirota bacterium | reverse complement strand
CGCTGTCGGCAGCAGCGAAATTAATTTCACTGAGCCTCTGGTTGCCGGAGATCATCACGTTGGTTGTGGAAGTTGAAAGGGCTATCACCCCTACAGCAGTTGCCACAAGCAGCAGCAGTGTACCTACGATAAGGGCTACACCCTTTTCATTATTTGCTATCCTGTATTTCATCGTTTACCTCCTTTAAGCTTTTTTTTCATTACTTTATTCCCTCTCTGAAAAGAGGGGAGTTTATACAATGTACTGTACTGTTCCTTAGAATTTTTCTATCCATAAGATTCGGCTGTTTTTAAGCCGGAATCCGGTTTCGCCCGGTCATTTAAGAGTATAGTCCGAATTATTTTAATTTTTCAGTGCCACTTCCATTGACCATATCCTCCTTCTGCTCCTGTCTGTGTCAGGGGTGATATTACCTTCAAGGTCAATGCCTGTTGCATAGTACGGCTTTGTGCTTGGTTCAAGTGTCGGGTCTTCCCTTGCTGTTCTGGCCAGGAGACTTACCCTGATACGGTCTGTATTTCCATCAGCATTCTGGTCTATTTCTTCAAATTGAAGGTCTTCGATATTTGAGGCTATTGTATGAGTGCTACCGGCACTGCTTACCCTCTGCAGGTCCGTCCCGCTTAACTGGTAGGTTACATCCTCTATCAGGTAAACAGGTCTGTCCACAGGGAATGCCTTGTCAACAGACCTGTCAAGGATGAGCCTTTCAGTGTCTGCGCAATTTGCTGAACTGTTGGATTCTATACTTGTTATTTCAGCATAGGTTACTCCGTCAATTGATATGTATTTTTTGTCTGTGTCATTAAAATTTGCTGTGCCTGTGTAACATATATCAAGGTAAGGACTGCCTGATGCATCTGTTTGCCCAACCTCAACATTGGTCTCGCCGACCGGCAGTCCTATAGTTGCAATATCCCTGAACCCTCCAACAAGGGTTATTATATCACTGCTGTTTGGCCCGGCAGCGTCATTAAGTGTTATTGCCCCGGTGAAACCGTTTATCTGGGGAGCTTCATCATCAGGGTATCCGTAACCGGCATTCCTTATGTCAGTGATGATCATGTCAAAGGCTATCTTTGATGAGCCCTGTGTTTCTGTAACCTGGTCCTGGGCAATAAAGGAACGCTGCTGAACAACAAATGTCGTATATACCCCCGCCATCACAAGGACAGTAATCATGATTGCAATCATTAACTCAACGAGGCTGAATCCACATTGAGAATTGTGTATTGCAGATTTTAGATTTTTTGTTTTCTCTTCTTTCTTCAGTTTCTTCATTCCTGCACCTTTGCTCCTGTTATTATCTGAATGCATTATGGACAATTTGTCCCTGGCTGTGCCGAGCATATTTTTACCCCGGATATCGTGACTGAACGGTCTGTCGTGCCTTTTTCCTTCCAGAGAACAGTGACGTCAATGGTCTTCATGTTTGTTGCAGGCTGGTCATCGGTAATTGTCCAGGTTCTGGTATAAATCAGAGGTCCCCTGCCAGTATCTGCAGCTCCAAATCCACGTTCATCTATGATATTGTCAGCACCGGCGGCTACCGCCAGGAATGGGGGATTGCCATCTCCATCAAGGTCCCTGTTTATGTCGGCAGCGATCGGGTGATCCCCTTCAGTTAAGGCAGTGTCAATATTAAGTTCCGTCCATTGCAGTGTCTTGAGCTTTTCAAGCATATCCTGACCAAGCTCTGTTGCAACCGCCATCTCTCTGCTGAAAGTGTTGCCCTGAATAGAGACCACCTGCAGCATTGCAACTCCCAGGAGTCCGATGATGAGAATTGTCAGTGCAACGAGCACCTCAACAAGAGTGAAGCCGAGTTCTCCGCTCCGGCGGGTTGCGGGTTGCGAGTTGCGGGTTGCGAGTTGCGGGTTCTTTCTTTTTTGTGTTTTGCTTTTTAGTGTCATCTTATTTCCGTCCAGTTTGTTTCCGATGGGTTATCTTTATCCCCATCCCATTTCCACATATTCGTTGCACCTGAGAGATTGCTTATCCTGACACAGTAACTGTATCCCCTTCCGGTCTGCTGGAAATAAACAGAGCCTAACTTGTCCGTAGAACCGTCAGAATCAAACTCGGCAGTTGGCGGTGTTCCTGAAAAAGTTATGCCGGAGTCCGGGATGTCAGTGCCGTTGGGGCCGTTAGGCGGAGTTGTACCGGATGCATAGCCGAAAATAATATCAATTCCGCAATCACTCAGCTTTACCACCTTCACACAATCAGGCACAAGGTCGCTGTTTGCATCGGTATCAGTATCTGGCAGCCTGTCGCCGTCTGTGTCCTTGCATATTCCGAAAGTATCCCCGTTGTTATTATCACTAAATGTAATAAGGTTATTGTCTCCGTCAAAGTCAAACCCTATCAGATACCTGCCCTGGGGGTTGACGGTACTATCCGGGGTTCCCGCCGGTTGAAAGACTATGAGGTATTCCCTGTTTTCCTTAATTGCCATTGCCCTTGCAACCCTCATATTCTGGATCAGGTCCGTTGCGCAGGAGCGGACGTTATAATTTGCCCTGAAACGCCCGATCTCCGGTGCAACCATAGCGAGGATTACAATGCCCATTATTGCTACCACAACAACAAGCTCAATTAATGTTACACCTTTAGTCTCTCTGAGGTATCTCTTCATTCTATCTCCCTGTTATATTTCAACCTCAATTGAGCTATCTCTCCCAGCATATTTTTGTTATGTCAGGTTTTTCCTTAATTTTTTTTAATATTTTCTATATTTATAAGCAAAGCAAAATAGGTGCCCAAAAAATACTCTTATTTTTCAGGGACTTTTATTCTAATCAGAAGATTACCAGATAATTTATTTCCTATATTGTGTAATTGACTACACAACTTGCCTTGTAACTTTCCTCATGTCCTTTCGCATCCCGAAAACACCTCAGTCAGTGTCACTTTCAACCCCTTTAGAACTGTGGACTCAACTTCTCCCTTGCCTTCTGCCTTGCCTGTCAATGAAAAATGAGCCTGTTCATTGAAGTATACCTCTACAGAGCCCATTTCAGGGTCAACAATCCAGTACTCCCGAACCCCGTATTTTTCATAAATCCTGAATTTCTTTCTTAAATCGTAGTATGCGGTAGACGGTGAAAGGATCTCTACGACAAGGTCGGGTGTGCCATAAATACCGTCGTCCTTTATTGTTTCCTGTCTCTGTTTCGGGATAAAAACAATATCCGGCTGGTAAGCATTTTCGTTATCCAGATAGACATCGACGGGTGAATACAGGACTATACCTGCTCCTCTTTCATCAACATGTTTTGCTATGGTTTTAAATAAATTAGCTGATATTATCTGGTGTCTCGGGTTTGGTGCAGGGGTTATGACAAGTTCTCCTTCTATTAACTGGTAAGGTGCACCTTCGGGCAGGAGCTTGTAATCCTTGATGTTGTGAGCCTTTTCCTTTAATGCAACCATCCCCTGTCTCCTTTAACCTGAATTGCGGAATTGCGAAAGGATATAAGTTAGTTTTTTAGTTTTACATATTATTATAGCACAAAAAGCAAGCTGGTAATACTGGTAATATGGGTAGGCAGGCTAACAGGCGGGCAAGCTGACAGATGGATAAGCTGATTCGCCAAAATAACCGTTTCGGGTATATAATGTATTTAAGTTCAGCATGACAGTCAGGATATGACAGTGCTGAGTTGTTATACCGGATGGCGTTTAGTAGTTTGTCATTCTGAATTTAATTCAGGATCTAAAAGAGACTGAAACGGATAGATGCTGAAACAAGTTCAGCATGACAGTAAGAGGAACTAAATAGTGGAGAGAAGGAGGTAGATGGAATTTCCTGGTAGAGATGTCCTTGTCTGGTTCGGACTCTGCCTTGTAGCCGGATATTATGGCGGGGTGATAGCCAACAGGCTGAGGCTCCCCCGGGTGAGCGGCTATATATTTGCAGGCATAGTCATGAGTCCCTCTGTTTTTCACATTCTCCCTGAGTGGTTTATGAAGAGTTCAGAGCCTGTTGTGAACTTTTCCCTCGCAATAATAACCTGTCTAATCGGCGGGAGTCTCAAGTGGAAGAATATCAAACATCTGGGTAAAAGCATTCTGACCATTACCTTTGGAGAGGCAGAGCTTGCCTTTATTTTAATGGTGACCGGCATATATTTTCTGCTGCCGTACCTGCTGGACCTGTCTGACTTTCAGGCCGGTTCCCCGATTATTATAGCCCTCCTTTTCGGTGCCCTTGCATCACCCACAGACCCGACGGCAACCCTTGCTGTAGTACATGAATACCGCACAAAGGGGAGGCTGACAACTACGGTGCTGGCTGTTGCCGCCCTTGACGATGCCCTTGGAATTATAAATTTTGGTGTTGCCATGTCCGTGGTCCTCTTCCTGATTTCTCCGGCGAGGGCAGACGTGAATATGGGGATGATGGT
>JAADGU010000053.1 GCA_013152195.1 Nitrospirota bacterium | reverse complement strand
GATCTCGAAGGTTCGCATTACATCGATAATGTCGCTTACTATGGTCACGCTGATTATGCAAACAGCAAGTACAGGGACCTTCGGGACGATACCACTGATTTCGGGCTCGCCACAGATGAATACGATCAAAACATTACCCATTATTTTATCTATGCAACTTTCGGCAGTAACACCCCTGACGGGAAAAGACTCCTGAACTGGTCCTCCGGTACCGGTACCCCTCCTTATGATTATGCTGGCGGTGGTGGTGGTGCAGCAAGAAATGGTGGATTTACAGAGTCAGGGACAAACTATAAGCCAGACCTGACAGATGAGTATAACTCTGATGGTGATGAATCCGACGATAATTTCTATGCGGCACAAACGGGAGATGAACTTGAGGCAGCCCTGTTAAAGACACTGTTTAAAATCATTGAAAGTACAGCCTCCGGCACATCACCTGCCTTTGCAGGCTCAAGGAATGGGCTGGGAAACATGGTCTATCAGGCATACTTTTATCCTGAGAAAACGTTCTCTGAGGGCAAGAGAAGCTGGCTTGGCTATTTGCAGGCTTTGGAAGTAGATAGCGAGGGCACTGTCTCGGACACCCCATTATGGGAAGCAGGTGAGAAACTCTGGAAAAGGGACACTTCAACCCTGCCCAGATTAATTTATACAACTACAGACGGATCGAACCTCATCGAGTTCAGGGACGGCAATGGCCTGGACGACTATCTCAGGGCAGCTGACAGTACAGAAGCAGCAAATATAATCAAATATATTGAGGGTGAGGATATCCCGGGATACAGGCCAAGAACAATTAACGGAAACGTCTGGAAACTCGGGGATATTATCTATTCATCACCGACCCCTGTCGGCTTTCCCGATGAAAACTTCGACAGACTCTACAGGGACATCTCCTACACAAGCTTTTACAGAACATATAAAAACAGGAGAAATGTTGTCTATGTTGGCGCCAATGACGGCATGCTCCATGCCTTTAACGGAGGCAAATACAACGTATCTGCCGGCCGGTACGAAAACGGCGGGATATACCCTCCCGTTGGTAAGGAACTCGCACTCGGAGATGAGCTCTGGGCATTTATACCAAAACAGCTCCTTCCACATCTAAAATGGCTTACAGAGCCCAACTACACTCATGTCTATTATGTTGACCTGAAACCCAAGGTTACAGATGTCCGGATATTCTGTGATGCAACCAATTCCAGTACAGATTGTGTTAATGGACAGTCTAATGTAACACATCCCGGAGGATGGGGCACAATACTCATAGGCGGTATGAGGCTGGGTGGCAAGCCAATCAGCGTTGAAATTAACGGAACCAATGAAACCTTTTACTCTGCCTATTTTGCCCTTGATATAACCAACCCCGAAACCCTGCCGAAACTCCTCTGGACGTTTACAGACATGGACTCAGACACTGATGGAATCCCGGATCTCGGACTCGGACTTACCATGTCATACCCCGCAGTGGCGAGGGTGAAGACTGAGGCCAAAGATCTGTGGGTCATGATTGCAGGCTCCGGTCCTACAGACTTTGATGCAGGTTCCAACATAAGCAGTGAGCAGCAAGGCAGGGCCTTTGTAGTTGACCTGAAGACCGGAAGCCTCTTGAAGTACTTTGACACAGGAGTAAACAACGCCTTTATGACAGACCCTATTACCGTTGACGTTAATCTTGATTACAAGGTCGACGTTGCTTATATAGGAGAGGCTTATGATCCAGGAACAGGATACAACCAGCTCAGCGGCAACATGTACAGGCTAGTTACAAAGAACAGCACAGACGTCTTCAATGAGTGGAGACTCTCAACACTTATCTCCCCCCCAGGTTATAGCCCTGTAACATCCGCACCATCTTCCGCACTCGATGAAAAAGGGAATATGTGGGTCTTTTTCGGAACCGGCAAGTTCATTGGCTCCGAGGACAGGATAAGCAATGACGCCCAGGCATTTTATGGTGTAAAGGAGACATGCAAACCCTGGAAAGATTACACTTGTACTGCAGCTATTCCAGAAACAAACCTACTTGATGTATCCGGTGTAACAGTTGATATCGGTGCTACAGATATCAGTGCAACAGGAACCACAATCTCAGGCAGCACATGTGGTGACACAACCGCCATTGAATGGTGTGACCTCCTAAATGCCATTGATACAAAGGATGGCTGGGTCATTAACTTCCCCTCTGTGTCGGGGCATGAGAGTCTCACCGGGGAGCGTTCATTCATAAAACCGGTTGTGCTCGGAGGACTTGTTATCTTTACTTCCTACATACCGGAAGCAGACCTCTGCAGTGATAACCAGGGAAATGGATACCTCTGGGCAGTCTATTACGAAACAGGCACGGCCTATAAGAACTATGTATTTACAGACGAAATAGCGGGCGAATCCGCTACTGTTGGAAGGGAAAAACAACTCGGAGAGGGTTTTGCCAGTGTCAACGCCATGGTTACAAGGGGTGGATCACTCAAAGCGCTTGCCCAGACCTCATTGGGGAATATCCCGGAAATTGAAATAAAAACGCCCTTTTCATTACAGAGCGGTATCGTGGGCTTTAAAACAGGAGTGTGTCAGGAACAGCAGGATTAAGATTAAGTCTGAAAAATATCCCTTCAATTCCCCCTGAACAGGGGGGATTGAAGGGAATCCCAAGAATTTGCTCTACCTCTCCCCCTCGTTTATTTCCACACTGCCACCACTCCCCTTGGGCAGAAGACCCAAAGATTATGCAAAAACCCGGTAGTTAACTGGATAATCTGTGAAACAGATTACATGCTTTCTCTCCTGCCAAAGTTAAGCTTCCGTGAAATATAAGGAAAAACATTCAGGCACTGTTTTTGCAATAAAAATGACAACATTAAAAAAAATTAAGAAATATGCAAGGAGTTACAAAATGATTAACAGCATTAAATCAATCAGGAATGTATCTTTGCTGAAGATATTACTGTTTGTTGGCATAAGTCTGAGCCTCTGCTTTCCCTCCTCAACAGATGCAGCAATGGAAAATTACTGCCTTGTACCACCTAACGTTGTTAATGCTTCTGCCCCTCCAAACATACTTATAGCCTACGAAAAAGGCATAGATATAAAAGAAAGGGCATACTCCACAACATATATAAAAGATATCGATTCTCCATATTACGGTTTCTTTGATGCATCTTTTAATGCTGCCGGAAAATCAACATCCAATTATACGGCACAGATTGATTCTTCCGGAAATTTTGAATATTTTATTAAAGATACATGTACCCCTGATGAAACAAACAACTGTTTTCCCGGAGATGTGCTTAACTGGGCATTAATGAGTGCCCTTGACCTTTCAAGAAAGGTACTCATAGGCTTTGGCCTCTCTTACCTTGGTGGGGGAGACACTGCTGGAGAAGTCTTTACCTATACCGGAGACCTGGTCACGGAAGGCCTGTGGGATGATGATACCACCGGGGAAAATGTGCTTACCGTGACAGCTGACTATACTGATGACGGGATTACCTACACTACCTACACTTTTGAACTGAAGGTTGCCATTGGAGGAAACCCAACAGAGCTGCGTTCTGTAAAAAAAGGGTCAACAGAGATTATAGATCAGAATAACGATGGCTGGGTCAGGATGAAATTCACCGATGAGAGGAGAACGGGATTGATGCAGAAATACCTGGATAAGGATCAGGACATGCTTTATGACATAGACGCTCCGCGGATTGATATGAGCAGATGGCATGAGGGCGGAGGCCAGGATAAACAGAGTGACATCATGAGGGATGTTCCTGCACTGACTGATGCAGAAAGACTTGCACTTTTCAAGTCCAAAATAACTGTCACGGCGAGGTCACCGGCAGTAGACTCCACTACGCCTTACCTTGGAGACATGATGGAGGAAATGGTCAGGTACATGAGCGGCCAGAGTGCGAATTATACAGATACTGATAATGAAACGCAGACACCGTATGACTGGTCAAATGACCCCCTTGCGCCATGCAGAAAAACCTTTACCCTGTTCATGATAACAGGAACTCATCTCGGGGAAAACGGAGCAGATGAACTCTCACCGCTTCCAGCGGCATGCAGCTCCTTAACCTACCCTGCCCCTGATGCATCATCACCAATTGATGCATTTCCAGCAAATACCTGTTATGCCTACAACACTGACCTCTATACATCAGATAGCGCCCGGCAGAATATCAGTACTTTTATTGTTCATACCACTTTCTATGGCACTGGAGCTGATAATGAGAACAAACTCAGGTATAGTGCATCCATCAGTGACGGCATGTATTTCAAGGTAGATAACGGCAAGAAACTGGAGGCAGCCCTTGAAGACGCAATGTTAAACATGCTCAGCAGGGCATCCTCCGGCACAGCAGCTGCAGCGCTCGCCCCTGCCGGGGGAAGTGGGGCAAGCTTTACACAGGCAGCCTTTTATCCGAAACGGAAATTCAACGGCACCGAGATAAAATGGATAGGTATGCTTCAGAACCTGTGGTATTACATTGACCCGTTCTTTGCAAATAGTTCTATCCGTGAAGATACAGACGGCAACCGGGAACTTCACTTGCAAAACGACTACATCTCGCAATTTTACTTTAACTCTGATGAGGGCAAGACCCTTGTAAGACGTTTTCAGGATACTAACGGTGATGGAAGCAGTCTTGTTCAGATAACACCGGATATAGCTTTTGAGGACCTAACAAACCTGTGGGAAGCCGGCAAATTATTATGGAGCAGGAACCTTTCAACAGACCCGAGAACCATAAAAACGACTACAGGAACAGGCCTGATAGATTTCTCTACAGGCAATGCCGCAACATTACAGCCGTATCTGCAGGCTGCCGATATTGCCGAAGCTCAGAATATTATAAACTACATCCATGGATATGATATCTCAGAATACAGAAACAGGACTGTAACTATTGATCTTAACAATGACGGAGACACTGATGACGCAGGTGAGGGTCCCTATGTATGGAAACTCGGAGATATTATAAACTCGACACCGGCAACCGTTTCATGGACACCTTTAAATACATACGATACTGCTTATCATGACAACACATACTACAACTTCATCAACAGCTCCTCCTATCAAAACAGGGGGATGGTTTTTGTTGGTGCCAATGACGGTATGCTCCATGCCTTCAAGCTTGGCAAGTTGACGTTATATAACGATGTCTATAAAAAAGCCGACCTGACAGGCAGTAACCTCGGAAAAGAAGAATGGTCCTTTATACCGGAGAATGTCCTGCCTTATCTCAAGTATAATGCTGACCCGTCTTATTGCCATATTTATAATGTTGATGCCCAGCCTTATGTATTTGACGCAAGTATCGGAGGTAACTCCACTGATATAAGGCCGCCCGACGGTTCATCATGGAGAACAGTCCTTATCGGAAGCATGAGATACGGTGGTGCCTGCAGAGACACTGCCAGCACATGCACTGACTGTGTAAAGACACCCGAGAGCGGCAAAGGTTATTCCTCGTATTTCGCCCTTGATATTACCGACCAGAACAACCCCGTATTCCTCTGGGAATTTACGAATGAGGCGCTGGGATTCACTACAACAGGACCTGCTGTTGTAAGAATCAGCACCAAAAATGGCACTATCCCGGAAGGCAATACCAACGGGGAGTGGTTTGTTGTCCTTGCATCAGGTCCTACAGGCCCTGTAAACACTGCACAACGCCAGTTCATGGGCCGGTCTGACCAGACCCTCAAACTCTTCATTCTTGACCTGAAAACAGGGGATTTAAAGAGGACAATAGATACAGGAATAGCGTACGCCTTCGGTGGCTTTCTGGAAAGTTCAACTTTAGACCCGGATCTCGACTACCAGGATGATGTTGCTTATTTTGGATATACATTCAGCTCAACCGGCAGCGGTAACACATGGACTAACGGAGGGGTTCTGAGACTTATGACAAAAGAGGATACAGAGCCTCTCAACTGGACTTGGAGCAAGGTTATTGATAACATTGGAGCTGTTACTTCATCTGTTGAACGTATGGAAGATACAAACACGGGGAAATTATGGTTGTACTTCGGCACAGGCCGGTATTTTTACAAGTTAGGCACAACTGTAGATGATCCTGATACCCTGAGAAAGCTTTTCGGCATAAAAGAACCCTGTTATTCTGGGGGCAGTATTGATACAGCTTGCTCCACTGCAGTTTCAGAGATATCATTAACCGAGGCGACCGATACCACAGCAGCAAACCCCGATAACCCGGGGTGGTATATAAATCTGGATGCTGCAGGCACTACAGACAAAGCAGAAAGGGTGATAACCAACCCTATTGCAAGCACTTCAGGAGTGGTGTTTTTTACAACATTCAAACCGAGAACGGCGTTATGTGGCAGTTACAACGGACAAAGCTATGTATGGGCAGTAAAATACAACACCGGAGGTTCTGCCACAACACAACTGAAAGGCAAGGCATTGATACAGGTTTCTACCGGAGCTATTGAGGAGATTGATTTAGCAACAGCCTTTACAGAAAGAGGCAGTCGCAGAACCGGGGATATAGAAGGTGATCCACCAGCCGGAAGAGGACTGACTGTTTTAACTTCGCCTTTCCCCATGAAAAAAGTTATACATACGAGAGAAAGATGAAGACCAGCGGCATGACATTAATAGAACTTGTTGTTGTAATCTCTATAATCGGAATTCTGCTTGTTGCCCTGGGCCTGGGATTTTCAGGATGGACAGGTAAATACAAGGTTGAGAGCCAGACAAACGAGCTATATGCTGACCTGATGGATGCAAGGATAAGAGCAATGCAGAAGAAGAGGGTTTATTTTGTAATGCTGGCACCGACTTCGTATTCAATAGTTGAGGACACATACCCACCTCCTGACGGCAACGGAAGACGTGAAGCCGATAGTGATACGCTGATACTGGATAAGGATACAACTTACAGATTAATTCCAAAACTCTCTTCCGGCACTGCTGAGTTCAGTATCAACAATAGAGGGCTTCTGTCGGATACAGGAAATATAAGGCTCGATTCAGAAGTGAGTCCGGATTATGACTGTATAGTATTGTCAGCAACAAGAATAAATATGGGCCTGTATGATAAGGATACCGGTGAGTGTAATGCTAAATAAAAAAGGTCTAACATTGGTTGAGGTATTAATTGCCCTGATAATTACACTCGTGCTTTTTCTGGCGCTTATGCAGAGTGCCTTGCTGTCAACAAGCGTGAATGTAAATAATTTAATAAGAAACGAGGCCGTACGCATAGCCAATATGAGGATGACTGAGCTAAGGTGTGGACATTTCGATGATTTGACAGCAGGAACTGTAATTGAGCCGGAAATAACAAGAAACTTCAGGAATTTCACAATAAGCTTTACCCCAACCGTTACAATAACCGATTTGCCAGCAGTAAATCCGACTGCAAAGCAGATACGGGTATCGATAACCTGGACATTCAAAAATGCAACAAATACACACAGCATTACTACAATAAAGAGGAAAACATGATTAAACGGGATGACGGAATTACCTTGATAGAAATGTTAATAGCCATGGTAATGTTTGTCCTTGTCATTGCAGCAGCCTCGGCTGTCTTTATTCCGCTGCTCACGCAATTCAAACAGCAAAGCAAGATTTCAGAGACGCAGATAGAGGGGATTATCGGGCTTGAATTATTAAGGCGTGATATAGAGCATGCAGGATACGGGCTGCCATGGAATGGGTTGATAACCTATAGTGAATCAGCATCCAACCCTTTTTCTCTGAATGATGCGCCAACCGGTACCCCCCGGGCAATCATAAGCCAGAATAATGTAACCACCTACAGTGCTCCAAACAACATATTTAACGGTACTGATTACCTGGCAATTAAAGCCGCGACCGCAGCAGGGAATTATGTAGCAGGGAAATGGACACATCTCGGTGTTAACGGAACTAAGACATGGAGACCTGACAGAGAAAATATAAACAAAAAAGATGACGGTACCACCAATGATAATGTGAGAGTAATTGTCATCTCACCCGGAACTACAACTGCAACAGAGAGGACGCTGGTTGTCGACGGCACACAGTTTTTTACAATGTACAGCAACGTAACTTCGACCCCCTGGGCACCTACTGATCCCACAGAAACACGTTTTGTATATGGCATAGATCCTGATGTTGATCTGAGAATGCCCTTTAACAGGTCTGATTATTTTGTCAGGAGATATGATTCATCAGAGAATAACATTACTCCACAGAGATGCGCGCCAAACACCGGTGTGCTTGAAAAAGCCACAGTAAAGCATGGAGACGGTGGGTTTGCATATTTACCCGTTCTCGATTGTGTCGCGGATTTTCAGGTCACTTTCTGGCTGGATACCGACAATGACGGAGATATAGACTGGCCTCCTTCCGACGATATATGCACCTTAACTGCTAAAGAGTTAAGAGAGCAGTTAAAAGAAGTCCGGGTATACATAGTTGCTCATGAAGGACAGCGAGACGCAAACTATGATTTTTCTGGTGACAACTCGAGGGAAACTTTATCTGCCATGGAAATTTCAGGCACTGATTCAAGAACTATAACCTTCACAAACCTGAAAACTCTTGTTGGTAATCCTGATTACAAGTTTTACAGATGGAAGGTATATACAATAACGGTAAGCACAGAAAACCTGAGGTGAAAAAGTGAAACCGATCAAGAATGAGAACGGCATTGCTTTGGTAATGATACTGATTCTATCCATAATCTGTCTTGCAATCATAGCAACTTTAATATACTTTGTAACGCAGGGGACTAAAATATCCGGCATGGAGAAACGGTATAAAACTGCAATTGAGGCAAGTATCGGTGGGGCAAACATTACCTATCAGCTCATTGGATCCAGGGGTGATACAAGTAATCCCGTTCACCCTGCGAATCTTGGCCTGACCAACCTTGTCATTACTTCAGCTGCATGCGTGACGGCCAAGCTCAACACGGCAACATCAGCAACCAACTGGGCAGACTGCAGTGATTATAACAAGGCCTCCTCCCTTACGATCGATACCTCCGACCCTGATACTTACGATATGAGTTTTGTTCTCGGAACCAATAATGTCTACGCAAAAATTGTCGATACTGTTGCGGGCAACTCCAGCGGGGACCTGGGGCTGGCCAAAAGGTGGGTTGTCAATCCAAAAAACAAAGGTGAAATTCAGGTACCACACATTCCATACCTGTATACAATAGAGATACAATCGGAAAATACGGCTCAACCGGCAGAACGAGCCAAACTTTCACTTTTATATGCTTATTAACAACAAACTCCCAGGCTGTAACTCCCAAAAATCAGGATACTGATAACAGTTTACATAAACTATGAATCAGATTCCATAATTCTTTTCTGCTGTAACAACAAAACCCCTGAAAAACAAGCAAAATTATTCTGGTATCTTTTTTGCTACCTCTTATAACAAGAACAACATGCATCCATTGAGAGAAAAGAAATGAGAAAACAGTTTAATTCATATTCAGCAGCAATCTCAAACAATAAAGGGGTTACCCTCATTGAAGTCCTTGTGGCAATTGTAATACTAACAGTCGGCCTGACAAGTGTTGCCATGATGCAGTATATGGCAGTAGCAGGCAATGCATTTGGAAGGGAGACGCAGATTGCATCAGAATTAGGACAGGAGCTGCTGGAAAAAATGCGCTCTGTTCCTGTCAGGGACAACACAGGTGCCGTTAACAGCATATTTACGGCCGGCACTCATCCGACAGCTGATGACGATACAATCCTGCTGAATCCTGTAGGTTCAGGAGACGCGGACTACGACCCTGTAACAAGGGCTGGTGGAATGACTTTTACCAGGTTATGGTGGGTTGAGGATGATTGCAGAAGTGTGCTCATAAATGACCCAAATCCTAATGCGCTCGTCTGTAATCCCGTCCCGCCGGGCACATGTGCGGGTGGTGCTGCCATGAACAATGTAAAGGCACTTGCAGTCAGGGTATGCTGGACAGACAAAAACGGCGGTAATCACTCAGTCACACTTAACGGAGTTAAATGGGATGAAACAGCAACACCATAAAAAAGAATCGGACCTCGTAAGCCAGAACGGGTATTCACTCGTTGAGCTGCTGATCGTTATTGTCATCAGCATGATAATAACTGGAGCTATCTATATGTCATATATATCCCAGCAGCGTTCCTTTGCGGCACAGGATCAGGTCACCGAGTTGAACTCTACATCCAGGATATCGCTTAACATGATTGCCAACGACCTCAGAGAAACAGGTTTTGGCTTGCTGAAAAACGGAACATTCAACATAAACGGTTTTACACAGGTGCTGACCTTTACAGATAACAGCAATGCCCCTGACCAGATTACCCTGGTTGGGGCATTCAGAAAAGCCGGGACCTTATGCAGCAATGGTAATGGTAATGCCGTAAGCCCGGAAGACACAACCCTTATCCTCGTACCACCCGATGGCAGCGGGGAGCTGGAGAATGTAAACACCACAGATAAAAAAAATATCAGTATTGCTGGCATCAGGTACGGAATAGTTATCTCGGGTGGCGGTGCAGATTTCAAAATACAGTTACAGGATCCCGTAGCCGAGGCCTTTCCGTTGTATACAGACTCAAACAGCAATGGCAGCTGTGACGATGGCGAGGGAGTACCTGTTTATCTGATCGAAGACTACACCTATCAGGTAGCTGGAAACGTATTACAGAGAATCAGGAGATTAAACAGTGTTACCCCTGACATTGATATTATCGCTCAGAACATTGAAGACATGCAATTTGCCCTATTGAATAATGATACGGTCAGGGTAAATATTCTTGCATCAACAGCAAGGCCTGACCCGAATTTTCAGGGACTGGGGAACCCACCTGAAACAATTGAAAACCGAAACCTGCCTGCCACAAATGACGCACTGAGGAGGAGATGGTGGCAGATGGAAGTTGCGGTGAGGAACCTGTGATGAAAAAGAGACAAATGAATAAAAACTCGAGGGAGAAACTCAACGGACAGGATGGGTTCATCCTGATCATTGCTCTTCTTTCCCTCCTGGCTTTAACAGCTATCGGGATTCTGGCAATTTCTACATCTACAACTGAAGTCATGATCGCTGGGAATACGAGGCTCAGGGAGATAGGTTTCTCTTCTGCTGATTCAGGAATTGAACTTAGTGAGCCTATATTGAGGAACATCAACAATCTTGTGTTCACAGATATTCCTCAGGCTGAGCTGTCAGACAGAATGGAGGACTTGAGTGCTGAAAGAAACTGTATGTCTCAACTGGACCCGGACAGTGAAAATTTTCCGGTTAATATAGGATTGAATACCAATGTACGTGTTGATATTGATTATGTCAACGCAGGAGACCCCGGTCCCGGGTATGCACTTGAGGAGGGGGGACCGCCGATAGTAAAGAAGACTTACATAATTAACGCAACAAGCAGTGGAGCTTCAGGCTCTGAAGCAACCGTAGGAGCAGTGTATTTCCTTATCGGTTGGTGTGACTAACATACAGGGAGGGACCATGAAAAAACTAATCATGATCATGATAACAGCCATCTTTTTTATCCTGTTTATAAGCATGCCTTTTGCCATGGGTGCGGAGACCATAACAGGCACGCTGTCAGGATACGGAAACGATTTTATCGTTGTGGATGGTAAAAAAATAGAACTCTGTGACGGATACAAAATATCTGACTCCATAGAAGCTGAGGAAGGGACCGGTACGGACGGGCTGATTGCTGTTGAGACAGTAACAGTCACTATTGAAAATAAATGTGCCACAGAAATTATGGCAATTGCAGTGAGGAACTGACATGAAACTTTTACATAAAATATATATTCTGTTTTCAATCCTGACAATAAGCCTTATGGTTCCTCAGGGGCAGGCATTCTCAGCGTCCTGCACTCCCCCAACCCCTGGAGATTACACATCCTATCCGCCGTTTATTGGAAGTGTTGTCAAGCCAAATGTACTTATCCTGCTCGACAACTCAGGCTCGATGTTCTTCTTTGCCTATAATTATAACGGCTCTGGTATAAGTGAAGGTTTTACTCCCGGAACTGACTACTACGGTTATTTTGATCCTGACAAATGGTACGAGTACCAGAATTCGAGGTTTGAAGCAACAGGCAATAAATCGGAAAGGGCAAAGATAGCGACTGAATGGGATGGGAATTTCCTGAACTGGCTCACGATGAGGAGAGTTGATATTGCCAGAAAGGTCCTTGTAGGTGGAAAGGCCGTGTCAAGGTCAGGAAAGGGAAATCCCCACGACCTCCTTGGAGAACAGGCTGATTACTCCAGCAGGGGATACCTGAAGCGGTTCACCAATGCCGGGGATTACACACCCTACAGCGGGGAAAGGTGTTTCAGGTTCGCTCGCGGATCAAACAACGTTTCAAAGTTTGGTGTTGGCCCGTCTGACGGGAATTGTTCTTACAGTAACATGATTACTAATGGTTATTATTACAATGTCAAGGTCCATCTGTCTGATGAACCCCTCGGGGTTTTACAAACACTGCAGGATAAGGTGAGGTGGGGACTTGAGTTCTTTAATACCTCGGCTGGCGGACGCATAAAAACCGAGATAGGTGATGGTCTTTCAAGCAGTATGATTACTGCAATAGAGAACGAGCGTCCAAGCACCTGGACTCCCCTGGCTGAGGCACTCTGGACTGCAACAGGATATTTTGCACAGGACAGCACAACCGGAGATACCGGCCCGAGATATTATACATCCAACAGCAAGTCATACAGGGTGGGAGCTACTGCTGACCCGTTTAATTTTGGCAACGGAGCAGGTGGACAGGCAGATTATGTCTGGTGCGCAAAGAGTTTTGTTCTTGTAATTACAGATGGAGAACCGACACAGGACCTGAAGTTGCCAGCAGGGATTGAAGGATATTATCCAGAGTATACAGATAATAATGATCCGGTTCCTTCATGGGCCGGCCCAGATTATTTCTGGTCATCAAATGGTTCCCATTATGTAGATGACATCGCTCTCTGGGGCCGTGCAGATGTGTCAAACGGCAAGTACAGAGATCTGAGACCCGACCTTGAAGGAGACCAGTATGTTACATCGTATTTTGTATACGCAGCCTTCAGCGGCGGGTCCCCTGACGGTCGCCAATTGCTGAAACAGGCGGCAAAAAACGGCGGGTTTGAAGACCTGAACGGAAACTATCTCCCGGATATTCCACAGGAGTACGACAAAAACGGAGACGGAGACCCCGACAATTATTTTGAGGCCCAGGAAGGATATGCCCTTGAAAATGCCCTTATTAATGCACTTACCGGTATCCTCAGCCGCGTCCTTTCAGGAACAGCAGTAAGCGTACTTACAACAACAGGTGAAGGTGAAGGAGCAGTTTACCAGGCATTCTTCTATCCATCAAAGATGGAGGGACTCAATGAGGTAAAATGGCTCGGATATCTCCAGGGATTATCGGTTGATTCCTATGGAAATCTGAGAGAGGATACTAATGGTAACAAGAGCCTTGACCTTGGAACAGATCTAATAATACGGACATGGTTTAACGAGACGGAAAAAAAGGTAATGGTCGACCGGTTTAAGGATACAGATGAAAACGGCTTCTTTGACTGTATTGATTCGGATGGTGACGGCAGGATCAACACCAGCACATGCACCAATGACCAAAAAGTTGACTCTATAGAGTTCAACGATATAACCCCGCTGTGGGAGGCAGGAAGGCTTCTCTTTGAAAGAGCCCCGATTAACAGAAACATCTACACCACAGAGGACGGCTCAACACTCCTCATAAACGGATTCTCGGCTTCCAACTCGTCTACCCTCAGGCCATTTCTGAGAGCGGCAGACAACACAGAAGCAGTGAATATTATCAACTGGATACGTGGAGATGATCTCAGTGGTGTAACCGACTCAGGCCACCCTGACGGATACAGGTCGAGAACCCGTACCATCGACGGAGATACAGGTACCTGGAAATTGGGGGATATAATCTATTCCACACCCACAAGCGTGGCACGGCCCAATGAGAAGTTCTATATATACGACAACACATATGCAGCTTTCAGGAACAAATACTATAACCGGAGAACCGTAGTCTATGCAGGAGCCAATGACGGAATGCTCCACGCATTTAACGGAGGTTTTTATGACCGGCAAAGCGACTCAGGTGATAGTATCAATAAATTCTGCATTGGCGGTGACAGCAACAATGACGGGATTATCAGCGATTCGGAATGTTCCTCTGGCAGTTACCAGCTTGGCGAAGAGTTATGGTCATTTATCCCAAGGGACCTGCTGCCCCACCTAAAGTGGCTCACTGACCCTGATTACACACATGTCTACTATGTGGATCTGAAACCAAGGATCGCAGATGTCAGGATATTTGATCCTGCTGACGATGCTCATCCAGGCGGATGGGGGACGATCCTGATTGGCGGAATGCGATATGGAGGCAAACCTGTATGTGTAACAGACGACTTTGGTTCAGGCACGGAAACCAGGACCTTCAGGTCAACCTATTTTGCACTGGACATCACTGACCCTGAAAAGGAACCTCGACTCCTCTGGACATTTACTGATGACAACCTCGGTTTTACATCTGTCTATCCCGCTATTGTCAGGGTAGGCACTGAAAAATGGTTCACCGTCTTTGGCTCGGGACCGACAACAGATGTCAAATGTTCCCGCAGCACTAAAGGATCCGTCTATATCCTCGATTTAACCGGATCGTATGGCGTGGTTTCCGATTGGAACCTCTCGGAGAACTACTGGAAAAAATTCCCTTCAGGCAATAACAATTCCTTTATGGCTGACGCCATTTCTGTAGATGTAAACAGAGATCAATCTTCTGATGTGGTTTATATCGGCACGGCGTATAAATATGGAAACGCATGGGGGGGTAAGATGTTAAGGCTGGTAACACAGAGCAGTACTGATCCCGGAGACTGGAACCTCTCAACGCTTTATGACCCGGGCAGACCTGTGACAGCTTCACCATCAGCTTCACTGGATGGAGACGGTAATCTGTGGGTATTCTTTGGCACCGGCAAATTTCTTGACCAGGCAGACAAGGTGAACACCGACCAGCAGGCTTTTTACGGAATAAAGGACGTTTGTAAACCCTGGCTTCCCGGAAGTTACTCATGTACTGATACCGTCACTCAGGGGAATCTGCTCAATGTAAGTAGTTCCATTGTCTCTACCGGAGGAGGCACCATAACAGGTGTTTCAGGCGTTGCCAACTGGACAGAACTATTAAGTGAAATCAATTCATCCGATGGCTGGTATATAGACTTCCCGATTTCCGGAGAGAGGAGTTTTGTAAAACCCCTGGTCATGGGCGGTCTCGTTGCCTGGGCAACTTACCTGCCTGAAACCAATCTTTGTTCTCCTGAAGGAGAGAGCAATGTTTATGTTGTGTACTATGAGACCGGAACCGCGTTCAGAAATCATGTATTTGTAGAAGATAAGGGAACTGAAAAATCCACTGTTGACAGGAGAAAGAACATCGGTAAGGGTGCTCCGTCGAGCATAGTTGGAATGATAACAAAAAGAGGCACCCTGAAAGGTTTTGCACAAACATCAACCGGCGAAATTAAAGAATTTGAACTTGATGCTCCAATTAAGCCTTATAACTATATACAGCGGTTCAAAAGAGGCGGAATTCAGTAACTAAAAGCGGCTTCAACCCCAAACCTCCTCCTTATAAAGCCCCTCCCTTCATAGGGGGAGGGGTTCTTTTTTATCTTTTTGTCTTATTTCCCGGAATTAACAATCTCAAGAGAAGAGAAAAAATAGCCTATCTCATATTTTGCAGACTCAGGGGAGTCAGAGCCATGGACTATGTTCCTCTCAATATCAGATGCCAAATCAGCCCTTATAGTTCCCTGGGCTGCCTCTTTCGGATTAGTGGCACCCATAATGCCCCTCACTTTTGATATGGCATTCTCCCCCTCCAGGACCATCACAACAATGGGCCCTTCAGACATGAAATCAGTAAGACTCTCATAAAACGGTCTCTCCTTATGGACTATATAAAAACCCTTTGCCTCATCCCTGCTCAGCCTTATCATCTTGAGTGCTGCAACACTCAACCCGTTTTTTTCAAACCTGCCAACCACATCTCCAACAAGGTTCTTCTTGACCCCGTCAGGCTTAACAATTGAAAGCGTCCTCTCCATATACCAATTCCTCCTCATTTTTAAATTAGCCACAGATTTTTACAGACATAAAATGTTTCTTATAAATGCTGATTTTTTCACGCTGAGAACGCAGAGTTCGCAGAGTAATAATCAATACTCAATCGAAAATGGTCAATCGTCAATAGAAAATCGTCAATCCTGCCCCGTCAATCCTATCTTCTCAACAAGTCCCTTTACAGCCTGAACCGATCTTTCAAAAAAAGCCTTCTCATCCCCATCAAGCTGAAGCTCTATAATCCTCTCTACACCCTTAGAGCCAAGAACAACAGGCACCCCTGCATACAGACCGTCAATTCCGTATTCTCCGTTGAGACAGACTGCTGCCGGCACCATCCTCTTCTCGTCAAGCAGTATAGCCCTGACCATCTGAAATGCAGAGGCTGCCGGTGCATAATATGCACTCCCGGTTTTGAGGAGCGCAACTATCTCTGCGCCACCATTTCTTGTCCTCTCACTCAATGATTCGATCTTTCCGGCAGGGAGCAGGTCTGTTATCGGCACCCCTCTCACTGTAGTATATCTTGGCATGGGAACCATCTGGTCTCCGTGACCACCCAGCACAAGGGCATCAACATCCTGAGGTGAAACACCTAATTCTTCTGCAACAAACGTCCTGAACCTTGCCGCATCAAGGACACCACCCATTCCCATAACCCTCTCAGCAGGGAAACCGGTCGTTGCCTGGCACAACTGGGCCATCACATCCATGGGGTTTGTCACGACAACGACAATGCTCTCAGGACAATATTCTGCAATCCCCTTGCTGACAGTCCTGACAACACCGGCATTTATATTCAGCAGGTCATCCCTTGACATACCGGGCTTTCTTGCAGCCCCAGCGGTAATCACGACTATATGAGAACCGGCAATATCCTTTAAATCATTAGCTCCCCTGATATTAACGCTGACATCCCACAACGGAGATGCCTCCATCATATCCAGGGCCTTGCCCTGAGGCATCCCCTCGACAATATCATACAGAACAACATCAGACAGGCCTGCCTGCACAATAAGCTGTGCAAGCGTAGCTCCAACATTTCCAGCCCCTATAACCGTAACCAGTTTTCTCATTCTCTATCTCCTGTCTTGGAAAGTACAAGAATAAAACCTGAAATTAACCACAGAGGCACAGAGACTCAGAGAAAGACAGTAAAAAAGTTTTTCATAAAGAATTCTTTTATCTCAGTGTCTCTGTGCCTCTGTGGTTATAACTTCCGGTATATTTCAGCGCGTCATTTTCTCAATAATTGCATCCGCCACCTCCGATGTCCCGACAGCAGTGGGGTCATCAGCAGCAGGCTTCATGTCATAGGTCACACTCTTGCCTTCTTCTATAACCTCGGCTACGGCCGTCTCAAGACGCACGGCAGCCTCACGCTCGCCTATGTGCCTCAGCAGCATCACCCCTGACAGGATCATGGCAAGCGGGTTTACCTTATTCAGTCCCTTATATTTGGGAGCACTGCCATGGGTTGGCTCGAAAACCGCTATATCCTTTCCTATATTGGCCCCGGGCGCAAGACCCAGCCCCCCGATAAGACCTGCAGCAAGGTCTGAAACGATATCCCCGTAAAGGTTCGGCAGCACAAGGACATCATATAATTCAGGCTTCTGTACAAGCTGCATGCACATATTATCAATAATCCTGTCTTCAAACCCGATATCAGGGTAATCCGCCGCGACCTCTCTTGCCACATCAAGAAAGAGCCCGTCAGAGAACTTCATGATATTCGCCTTATGCACTGCAGTAACCTTTTTCCTTCCATTGGCCCTGGCATATTCAAAGGCAAACCTTACAATTCTTTCTGTACCAAACACGGATATAGGCTTGATACTTATCCCGGAGTCTTCCCTTATCCGCTTCCGGGCAGCCTTCTCAATGTAGTCGATCAACCCCAATGCCTCCTGAGAACCCTTGGCAAACTCGATACCGGCATAGAGGTCTTCGGTGTTTTCTCTGACAACTACAAGATTCAACCCTTCGAATTTGGTCCGTGCTCCCTTAAAAGCCCTGCAGGGCCTCAGACATGCATAGAGGTCAAGGGTCTGCCTCAATGTAACATTGACACTCCTGAACCCCTTGCCAACAGGTGTGGTAACAGGCCCCTTGATGGCAACCCTGTTCTTTCTTATAGATTCAATAACGCGCTCGGGAAGTGGAGTTCCCTCGCTCTTATAAACATCCTCACCAGCCTCCTGCACATCCCACTCTATCGGAACACCGGTTGCCTCTATAACCCTGACCGTAGCCTCAGATATCTCAGGTCCAACACCATCACCCGGAATAAGTGTTATCCTGTGCATTAGAAGTTCACCGTCAGAATTTTCTTGACCACTTCAGGATATGAAGCAATAAATCTCAACTCATCATCGGTCAGTGGTTTCTGGGTATGAAGGTTTGCATACTGGACCAGCTCGAGTACCCTCCTTGCCTCTTCATCACTTTTGAAATGGATACCCAACCCGTCATAGACATGGCGGAAGCCTTTAACGCCACCATAGGCCCCTGTAGTTATAACTCTGCCAGACTGAAGCAGGTCAGGCTCTCCCCTGCCCACATCTTCAGGGTCATAGAGCTCATAATTACGCCTGTCCTTCAATGCACCGTCAGCATGAATACCGGACTCATGGGCAAAGGCATTGGCCCCGACACCGGCCTGTGTAATCGGTATGGGTATGTTAAAGGCATAGGAGGCATACTTTGCAATCCTCCAGGCCATCTTCAGATTGACCCGTTCGTCAAGCGGGGCCCTCTCCCTGAGACCAGTTGAGAACTTCAAAGCCAGCATGGTGGATACCAGATCAGCATTACCGGCCCTTTCGCCATAACCGTTTATTGTGGTGTTTATATACGTATGCATACCGCTCTCTATGGCTGCCCTTGCCCCTGCAACAGAGACGGCCTCGGCCATACCAAGATCGTTGTGACAGTGCATCTCTATCGGAAACTTTGTGGCAGCAGAAATTGCGTTAATCCTTTCATAAATTGTTATGGGGTCATCTGCCCCCAGGGTATCACAGTAACGGAATCTGTCAGCCCCTGCCTCCTTACCGGCAATGATAAATTCGATGAGACGTTCCAGCTCCGTCCTTGAGGCATCCTCTGCATTGATACCAACGGTCTCGGCACCAAGGGCCTTTGCGGTCTTCAACGCCTCAATCGTTGTCTTCAGCAGGTCCTTAAACACCTTTCTACCCTGAAATTTTCCCTGTATCATTATCTCGGAAGTTGAGATCGAGATATTGATATGTTTCAGCCCCGGACAATTCTTGAAAGAGAGCTCCACGTCCTCAGGCACTGCCCTGCACCACCCCTCAAGGTGGAGGGTCTTTATCCGTCCCAGACGTGCAAGTTCTATGTTGGCATTGATATAGTTTATCTCATGTTTGAGGGTTGGAAAACCAACCTCGCTCTGATAAACACCCATCTCGTCAAGATAGAGGTTTATCATGGTCTTTGAAAGCTTTGGAAGCAAAATCCTCGATGTCTGAACACCATCACGGTTAGTGACATCAATCAGGTAAACCTTTCCTTTTTCAGTCATATATATCTCCCTCTTTATATTTATTTTCTGTTTCTTTAATTACTACCAGGAAATCAGCGAACCCTACGCAGGAAGTACTTTAACACTGTCTCTATATCCATTCTCCGGATTGAATATAAATTATACAATATTTCTTTTCTTGACTTCAATGCTTTTGGTTATTTATGATAATTTCCAGTGTCGTTGTCTATAAACCTCAGAATGACACCATATATCAAACACTAAATAATATTATGTTTTCAATGAAAATTGCCATTGCTTGTGACCACGCTGGTCTGGAACTGAAAGAAAGCATTAAAGCACTGCTTCAGAGATTCGGGATAGATACCCTGGATTATGGAACAGGTGATAACTGCTCTGTTGATTACCCTGATTATGGTGAGAGGGTATCAGATGCTGTCTCCACAGGAGAGATTGAAAGGGGCATCCTGATATGCGGCACGGGACTCGGAATGTCAATTGTTGCCAACAAGTTTCCGGGAGTACGCGCAACACTCTGCCATAACCCACTTACTGCCAGGATGGGCCGTCTTCATAATGATTCAAATGTTCTTGTCCTTGGTGCAAAAATAATAGATAATGAGATTGCTGCAGAGATAGTAAAAATATGGCTTAAAACCCCTTTTGAAGGCCAGAGGCATTCAAGGAGACTTGAAAAGATATCAATAATAGAAACAAAACTCAACGAAGGAAACAAGGAGTGATGAAGGAGCAGAGATGAGTCTTGAATCATTGAAAATTGTCGACCCTGATGTTTATGATGCGGTTATTAACGAGACAGAGAGAGAGAAAAACAAGATACTTCTTATTGCCTCGGAAAACTATGCCTCACAGGCAGTCCTTGAGGCACAGGGCTCTGTATTCACAAATAAATACGCTGAGGGCTACCCGGGCAGGCGGTATTATGGAGGCTGCGAATTTGCCGATCAGGTCGAGGATCTCGCAATTCAGAGAGCAAGGGAGCTATTTGGAGCCGAACATATTAATGTACAGCCCCATTCAGGGACTCAGGCCAATATGGCCGTCTACTTCTCTGTCCTTAAGCCAGGAGACACAGTACTTGGAATGAACCTGAACCACGGAGGGCACCTTTCTCATGGAGCCTCTGTAAACTTTTCAGGTTTTTTATACAATCCGGTAACTTATGGTGTAAATAAAGACGGCTATATTGATATGGATGAAGTGAGGGACCTTGCAAGGAGGCACCGCCCGGGGCTTATAATAACAGGTGCAAGCGCATACTCAAGGATTATCGATTTCAGGGCATTTGCCGATATAGCCAAAGAGACAGGCGCTGCTTGCAGATATTGCCCACATTGCCGGACTTATTGCCGCCGGAGTACATCCCTCACCATTTCCCCACTCAGATTTTGTCACAACAACCACCCACAAGACCCTCAGGGGTCCCCGTGGAGGGATGATTATGTGCAGATCAGATTTTGCAAAAAAAATAGATAAAATGATATTTCCAGGCTCACAGGGCGGACCTCTTGTCCATGTCATTGCTGCAAAGGCGGTAGCCTTCAAGGAGGCACTGACCGGGGAGTTTAAAACCTATCAGAGAAGAGTCGTGGACAACGCCAAAAGGCTCTCTGCAGAGCTTGTTCAAAGGGGTTTTGATATAGTCTCAGGCGGAACGGACAACCACCTGATGCTCGTTGACCTTACCGGAAAAGGTATTACCGGCAAGGATGCAGAGACAAGCCTTGATATAGCCGGGATAACCGTAAATAAAAACTCCATACCCTATGACAAAAAGCCCCCTACAATAACGAGCGGGATAAGGCTTGGCTCCCCCTGCGTAACCACCAGGGGAATGGCTGAGGAAGAGATGGCAGAGATTGCTTCTATTATTGATAAGGTTATTAACAATTCAAAGAATGAGGAGGAGCTGAGGGTCTTGAAGGAACGTGTGCTTACCCTCTGCAACAGGTTCCCAATTTACTGAAATCATAATGATATAGATAACCACAGAGACACAGAGACACTGAGATTTCAAGTAAAAATCCAAGATAAACCCTGAAGTTATTAGTTAAGAGTCTGTGTATAAGGTCAAGTATTCGTTGTTTTTTCTGTCATTCCGGCTTCTCCGGAAATCCTGTTCAGTCTTTCTCGGTGTCTCAGTGTCTCTGTGGTTAATTATTCTATCAAAGTTAAGACTATCTTATTGGAGTCAAAACCATGAAATGTCCATTTTGCGGAAATCTCGATGACAGGGTTATAGATTCACGGATGAGTAAGGAGGGGGACATCATCCGGAGGCGGAGGGAATGTCTTGGGTGCGAACGCCGCTTTACTTCGTATGAGAGGATCGAAGATGTTTTGCCGATGGTGGTTAAAAAGGATGCCCGCAGAGAGGGTTTTGAGCGATACAAGATACTGTCGGGTCTGAAAAAGGCATGTGAAAAGAGACCCATTTCAACTGAGACACTTGAAGGCATAGTTGACGGAATTGAAAAAAGGCTCCTTGAGTTGGGGGTAAAAGAGATACAGAGCGCATGGATAGGGGAAGAGGTTATGAATGCCCTGAAGGAACTTGACAAGGTTGCATACGTCAGGTTTGCCTCAGTTTACAGGCAGTTTAAGGACATAAATGAGCTCATGGATGAAGTAAAAAGTCTTTTTGAGGCAAAGAAAAGCAGATAAAACTAAAAACCTTTTTTCAGCAAGGCCCTCGCCTTCCAGGCCCATTTCCTGTCCAGTTTGCGCTTGAAACGGGGGGCGGCTTTAAAGACCTCTATCGATTTTTTCAGATAACGCATGCCTTCTTCCTTCATGCCCAGCTTCAACCTGACAAGGCCCATCTGATAAAGCCCCCTTGAACTATAAGAGTGTATCTTCTCAAAATGCTCAAGCAGCGGCAGGGCCTTGCTGTAGTCCTTGTTGTCGATATAAACCTCGGCCATTAAAAGATACGGCTCTCCGTATTTGAGGTTTGGTGAAGCCTTTATGGCTGCGGCAACATACTCCCAACCCTTCCGTATATCCCCGTTTTTTGCGATCGAGATTCCATAATAGTAGTTGAATTCAGGATCATCAGACATCCTGTTTGCCGCCCTTTCAAAATATTCGACGGCCTTACCGTATTTCTTCTTCTCGAACATAAATATGCCAAGTTCTTTCAGAGCCCGGGCATCATGAGGATTTATTGACACAATCCTCCTGAGTTCGTTTATCCTTCCCGCTCTCCTGAAGGCCTTGAAGGGGTCGGGGACAAAGCCAAAATAAGTCCTGTCTATAGTGAAAGATATGAGGAGTATCACCAGAAGCGCAATGATCGGATTTCCCAGCATCCAGTAAAGGACATAGAAAAGGAAGAACTTGCTCATCATCCGATCTCTCCCTGGACACACATTGCATTACGTTGTGTAACACCGGCCCCTTTTTCCCTTCGTATCAGGTCCTTCCTTCGTACTCCTTCCGGTACCCTGATAAATACAATATCCCCGTTTCTTGCCGAGGTTATATCTATTCCGTCTTTATCTTTCATCGAGCTGATTTTAAAGACTTTTTCTTCCAGTCCAGGGGAAAGGTATTCAACGGGATCCCCCACATCAAGCCTGTTTCTCAGGCCAACGCTTGCGGTATTACCGTTGGTATCAAGGATAGTTCCAACAAGTTCATGGCTCATTCTATACCCCTCACCGTTAAAATTATAACCTTCGTCAGGCTGTTTCCCAAAGAACATGCCTGTTGTATATCCCCTGCTGCTGAACATCGAAAGTTCCCTCAACCATCCCGGATTCACTCTGTATGCACCACCGTCTTTCAGGGAATCAATTGCCTCCCTGTAAGTCTTTACAACGCCTGCTATATAATTTATCCCCTTCATCCTGCCCTCTATCTTGAGACTGTCAATGCCTGCCTCAGCAAGAACGGGCAGGTGTTCAATCATGCAGAGGTCTTTTGAACTCATTATGAAGGTACCCCTGTCGTTTTCGAATACTGGAAAAAATTCTCCGTCTCTCTTCTCCTCCATGAGGGCATAGCTCCATCTGCAGGAATTCGTGCATTGACCCAGGTTGGCACTCCTGGATGCGAGAAAACTGCTGATATAACACCTGCCGGAATAAGAGATACACATTGAGCCGTGGACAAACACCTCCAGCCCCACTGATGTTTTGCGGCGGATCTCCTTTATTTCATCTACTGACAACTCCCGCGAAAGCACAAGCCTCCCGGCACCTATACCTTCCCAGAAGAGCGCGGATTCAACATTGGTGATATTGGCCTGGGTGCTTATGTGAATCTCTATTTCAGGAGCATTCTTTCTGAACATCATGAAGAGGCCGGGGTCGGAAAGGATTACTGCATCCGGCCTTACATGTTTGAGGAGTTCAATATGTTCCTCAAGCCCGGCCAGGTCACGGTTATGCGGAAAAATATTGACTGTTACATATACCTTTACATGTTTTTCGCGGGCGTAGAGAACGGCTTTACTTAGCTCACTGTCAGTAAAGTTTCCAGCCTTGCCTCTCAGGCTGAACCTTGAGTCCCCGAGATAGACGGCATCAGCGCCGTAATGAATTGCGGTCTTGAGTTTTTCAAAATCCCCTGCAGGGGCAAGCAGCTCCGGAACCTTCATATCTGACATAACAGCAAAATCATGAACTCCGAGGTTTATCCGGGGAAACCTTTGGGCTCCGGCACTTCTCTAACGCAAGCCTTGCAAGCTCGTCGCATCTCTCATTTTCCATATGCCCGTTATGTCCTTTTACCCAGACCCAGTCTATCTCATGTTGCCTGGACGCTCTAAGCAGTCTTTCCCACAAATCCCTGTTGAGGACTTCCTTCTTCTGGGAGTTCTTCCAGTTCTGTTTAATCCAGTTGTTTATCCATCTGGTCATTCCCTTAACCACATAAGTCGAATCTGTTGTGATCCTGATACGGCAAGGCTTTTTCAATGCCTCCAGAGCCGTAATCACCCCGAGTAACTCCATCCTGTTATTTGTGGTCATCTCTTCACAGGCAGACAATTCCCTGACTTTCTTGCCTGATTTTAATATGGCTCCGAATCCCCCGACACCAGGATTACCGCTGCACGCACCGTCCGCATATAACTCGACAAATGGTTTCTCATCATCTTTCATGACTTCATATTTTAACTTTTTGATGTTATTAATTCCAAATAACATATATGGCTGCTTTATGATTTGACCGTAAAGATAAAAAGTTCAGCTATTTTCAGACAGGATAAACAGGATGA
>JAADGU010000006.1 GCA_013152195.1 Nitrospirota bacterium | reverse complement strand
ATGGCAAAACAGCCCTCGTTCCCTGGATGTGGAGTGCGCTGATATTTAATATAACGGCCTTTCTCATCTTTCTGAGTCCGACGGCCAGGGAGAATTTTCTTACCTTGAATATTGCATGTGTTTTAATAATTGCAGGTGTTTATATAGAGAAGGGAATGGGTCTTGTAGTACCGGGTTTTGTTCCCGGAGTCCTGGGAGAGATTTATGAGTATTCACCTTCCTGGACCGAGAAGAGTATTACCCTGGGTATATGGGCTGGCGGAGCGATGCTCTATACACTGCTTCTGAAATTTGCAATGCCTATCTATACCGGGGAGCTAAGATTTTTGTCAAAACCCGGCAAGTAATGCAGATTTGAGGATTATTTTTTTTGTTGACAACCTGGGTTACAGTTGTTTCAGTTGTTTATACTGAGGACCGATTAAAAATATACCCGAGCATTTGGGGGTAAGTATGAAGAGACGCAAGTTTTTGAAATCATTGCTGGCTTTGCTTGGATCAACAACGTTGATATCCTTTGCTTATCCCTTGGTCAGATTTGTTGCTCCACCGAGCAGGAAGTCAGAAGTGAAGCGGCTGAGCCTGCAGAAAAATGAGATACCATCCGGAGAAGCACGGGAGGTAGTCCTTAACAATACCCCTGCAATTATTATTAACAGGCCAGGTAAAGGTTACATAGCACTCTCCAAGGTGTGTACTCACCTTGGGTGTCTGGTAGAATATAATAAAGCTAAAGGCGAACTCATTTGCCCCTGCCATGCAGGAGTATTTAGTTTGGATGGGAAAGTCCTTTCAGGCCCACCCCCGAAACCACTTTCAGAGTTTCCCCTGCGTGTAGAGGGAGAGACAATTTTAATAGGTTAAGGGAGACTGCTGTACAGGGTACGGCAATGATTAAAAAAAATTCTAAAGCGGAGTCTTTATGTGGCAAAGGATAAAGAACGGTCTCGAAGTAAGGATAGGTCTTGAGGATCTCATCAACACCAAACTAAAAAACTATACTGTTCCGAGAAATACGAATATCTTTTATACCCTTGGGGGTGTTGCTCTTGTTGCTTTTATAATTCAGGCAATTTCAGGGTTTTTTCTCCTTATTTACTATGTCCCACACTCTGAACATGCATTCAGAAGTGTTCAGTACATTATGACAGTGGCACCTTTCGGGTGGCTCTTCAGATTAATGCATGTGGTGGGAAGCAATCTGTTGGTGGCGGTAATCTTTCTCCATATGCTTTCAGTGTTTTTTATGGGGAGCTATAAAAAACCAAGGGAGCTGACCTGGATAGTCGGCTGGTTAATGTTACTTGTAACCCTCACATTTTGTCTTAGTGGATATCTTCTGCCCTGGAGTCAGTTGAGTTACTGGACTACAACCGTAGTTACTGCCATGCCTACTGCTTTTCCGTATGTAGGTGATTATATTGCCAATCTGCTTAGAGGTGGTGAATTTGTGTCCGGCATAACATTGAACAGATTTTTTGCCCTTCATGTAGCGTTTTTGCCGCCCCTTCTCGTAGGACTTATGGTAATTCACGTTTTTCTTATAAGACGTATAGGCCTCTCTTCTCCCCCATTTGATGAATCAGCTGAAGAAGCAAGACCGTGGACCGAATACAGGCACGTGAGCTACCCTAACGGTAATTCATTTTATCCGTATTTTGTGCTTAAGGAGCTGTATATGGTGGCGCTGTATCTTGTTGTAATGTTTTTCGTAATTACTTTCCTGCCAACACTGTTTCTGCCGGAGGCTTCCAATATTCCTGCTAATCCTCTAAGAACGCCTGCTTATATAAAGCCTCAGTGGTATTTTCTGGCACCTTACCAGATGCTGAAGCTTATACCGAATAAATTCCTGGGAATAAGCATGCAGATAGCCCTGATCGGTACATTCCTCTTATGGCCGTTTTTTGATACGAAAAAAGAAAGAAACATATTAAAGAGACCCCTCCTGCTCGCCACTTTTACTGCATCGCTGCTTCTATGGGTCGTATTAACCATGTGGGGGAGGTCTTCATGAGATATATCCTTTCAATACTGCTGCTTTTAACTCTTTTAACTGTTACTACAACTGCTGATGCAGGATACAGGGATATTTTTGGGAAAGAGTTTCTCACCAAACCATGGGCGGGTGGCCTAGTTGAGGAGAGTGTATGTATCGAATGTCATACCTCGGATATTATAAAGCCCGAGTTTCGTGATATCCCGCAGGAGTGGAAAAAAAGCTGGCATTACCATAATGATGTATCATGCGAAAACTGTCATGGGGGTGATCCGGAAGATGCCGAAATGGCAATGTCTCCTGAAAGGGGATTTATCGGCACGCCAAAATACAGCGAAGTTCCCGAAGTGTGTGGTAAATGCCATATCGGTATACTGAAGAACTATCTTGAAAGCGGTCACGGAAAGGCCCTTAAGGCTTCGAAAACAGGGCCAAACTGTGTAACCTGTCATGGGTCTCATAATATTCAGAAGGCAAGTATAAAAATTATAAACGAGTCGCGATGTTCAAAATGCCATTCATATGAAAGGGCCAAGATTATGAAGCAGGCGCTTTTCCTTACAGAGAAAAAGATAAGAGAGATAGATAATGACCTGAAGAAATTAAGGAGCGAGGGAGTCTTCACTGACGAGGAGGACAGAAGCCTGTTCCGTACCCATGTTGAATACCGTACACTCTTTCATACCGTTAATGTGGGGCTTGTAAAGAAGAGCACAGACAAGTTTGCCAAGAAGTTGGGTCTCATTGAGGAAAAGATAGATAAAACCTTTAAGGAGCTTGAATTCAGAAAGAACTTTTCTGCCTTCCTTATGATGGTATTTGCTGGGCTGGGAATAGTCATATTTCTTCTTGCAAGGACATATAAGGATTGATGAAGTTATAAAAAGTCTGAAAATGCCATTTTTGTCATGGCAAGCAGATTTTGTCATTGCGAGCAGAGCGAAGCAATCTTTATCCGTCTGATTTTTAAAACAGATTGCTTCGCTCTGCTCGCAATGACGATTACGGCCTTATCCTGAAGCCATTTACTCTTCAACTCCTGAACTCTCATCCCGTTTATCCCCTCGAAATTTTCCCACCAATTAAATATAATCGGCGATGGCACCGCACCTTCCAAACAAGAGATAACCCTGATGATAATATGTTAATATGTATAGCTCTCAGGGGCATAATGACCATAGGCTAAACTTGAAAGGAGTGATACGGAAATGTTCAGGTTGCGTTTTCTTACAGCAGGAGAATCTCACGGAAAGGGGCTGACAGGCATTGTTGAGGGTATTCCCGCAAATCTGCAGATAACCCCTGATTATGTAAATCGGCAACTTGGCAGGAGACAGACAGGTTTTGGCCGTGGCGGCAGGATGAAGATTGAGTCAGACAGTGTTGAGTTTATTTCAGGAATCAGATGGGGGGTTACAATTGGATCACCGGTCGCCCTTTTTATTGAAAACCGGGACTGGAAAAACTGGCAGGAGGGGATGTCTCCTCTTGCGGAAGAGAAGGGCTCTGTTCCTCCTGTTACAAGACCAAGGCCTGGGCATGCCGACCTGCCTGGTGCAACCAAATACCATCAGGATGATATAAGGAATATACTTGAAAGGTCTTCTGCAAGGGAGACAGCCATGAGGGTGGCCATAGGTGCAATTGCCAGGAGGTTTCTTGAGGAGTTTGGCATAACTGTTGGAGGCTTTGTTGCGGCCATAGGCAATGTATCCATGAGCGTTAATCCGTCTGTTTTGAATGTGGAGGACCTGAAGGCTTTGTCAGGAAGTGCTGAGTCCTCTGATGTGAGGTGTCCTGAGGATGATACGGCAATCCGGATGAAGGAGGCCATTGAGAAGGCAAAAGAGGGGGGCTACTCCCTTGGAGGCACTTTTCTTGTCCATGCCGTGGGTGTGCCGGTTGGCCTTGGCAGCCATATTCAGTGGGACAGGAGACTTGACGGCCGTCTTGCACATGCCTTCATGGGCATTCAGGCCATAAAAGGTGTTGAGATCGGCAACGGATTTGAGCTTGCAGAGAGACCTGGTGCTGAAGTGATGGATGAAATATATCCCTCTCCTGACAATAAGTCTCCAAAGTCTGTTCTCAGGAAAACGAATCATGCCGGAGGCATCGAAGGTGGAATTACAAACGGGATGCCCGTAGTAGTCAGGGCAGTCATGAAGCCGATTCCAACCCAGCACAAACCCCTCAGGTCTGTTGACATTGTTACAGGTGAACCCTTTGAGGCTGTCTATGAGAGGTCTGATGTCTGTGCAGTACCAGCAGCCTCGGTAATCGGTGAGGCTGTTATGTCACTGGTAATTGCAGATGCCTTTCTGGAGAAATTCGGTGGTGACAGCATGGAGGAGACAAAGAGAAATTACGAGAATTATCTGAAGAATATATAGACATATTTTTCTGAAATCCGATATAATTCTGCACCCTTTAAACGGGGACTTTTTTGCCGGGATGAAGATGGGATACAGATGAAAAGAGAGTTAGGGAGTTCAGGAGTTGAGGGGAGTTGAGGACGCAAAGAGCATAGCGCATAGCGTTCAAGGATAAGACGCATAGCGTTGGACACGGACTCGTTAAACTTTGTCTTTACGCTCTGCTCCATGCGCTCTGCACTATGCGCTTTTTATCTTCAATAAGGTAATCATGAGGCTAAAAAGAAGTTTTTGAGCTTCACGATCCCTTCAAGATAGCTTCATGATAAGAAAGAGAAAGAAAAAATCAGTTTTATAAAACTTGAGGTAATCTTGAAGAAATCGAGAGGCTGAAAAGAAGTTTTTTTAGCTTTACGCTCTCTTTTCGATAGACTCAGGATAGGGATATGGAAAGAATGAAGAACATTGTGCTTGTTGGATTTATGGGGACTGGTAAAACTGCTGTGGGCAGAGAGCTTGCCTGCAGGCTTGGAATGAGGCTTGTCGAGCTTGATGAAGAGATAGAGAAGGCTGAGGGTATGACGATTAAAGAAATATTCAGCCGTTTTGGAGAGCCCTATTTCCGTGACAGGGAGACCGAGATAGTAAAGAAGTTTGCAAGGCAGGACAACGTAGTGATCTCCACTGGTGGAGGGGTTGTCCTGAGAGAGGAAAACATGAAGGCCCTCAGGGAAAAGGGAGTGATAGTCTGTCTTAAGGCAAGTCCCGAGACCATCCTGAAACGCACGAGCACTTCCGGGGAGCGCCCCCTCCTGAATGTGGACGATCCCCTGAAAAAGATAAGAGACCTTCTTGACTATAGAGGGCCCTTTTATGAAAAGGCAGATATCATAATTGATACGGATTCCCTGACACCGGCAGAGATTGCAGATGAGATTATTCGTAGAATGAAGGAGTTCTCCGGATAGATGAAGAGGGAGCAGTGGAATAGTCAGTTTGGTTTCCTGCTTGCCGCAGTAGGCTCAGCAATAGGGCTCGGTAATATCTGGCGATTCAGCTATATGGCATATAATTATGGTGGCGGAGCCTTTCTTATCCCCTACTTTACCGCTCTCCTGACAGCTGGAATTCCATTATTGATACTGGAGTTTGCTGTTGGACATGAGCGTATCGGATCAGCTCCCCTTGCCTATGCAAAGATAAGGAAGAATTGGGAATGGCTCGGCTGGTGGGCCGTGACATTTGTGATGTTCGGCATAGTGCTTTATTATATGGTAATAGTTGCCTGGTGCCTTAATTTCTTTTTCCTCTCCTTTAACCTTGGCTGGGGCAACGACCCTAACACCTTTTTCTTCAAGGATTTCCTTGCCGTAAGCAATTCACCGTCAGAGATAGGCCAGATAAGGACTCCGATATTTTTTGCGCTTCTCGTTATCTGGTTCATAAACTGGTTTATAGTTCACAGGGGCGTGCAGCGGGGAATTGAGCTTGCAAACAGGATATTCATGCCCCTGCTCTTTGTGCTGACTGCTGTGCTCGTCTTCTGGTCTCTTACACTTGAGGGGGCGATGTCCGGGGTTCGGGCATACCTGACTCCCGATTTCTCGAGGCTCTCGGACCCAAGGGTATGGATTGATGCCTACAGCCAGATATTCTTCACCCTCAGCCTTGGTTTCGGAATCATGATAGCCTATGCGAGTTATCTCCCTGAAAAAGCAAATATTACCAGGTATGCATTGCTGACAGCGTTTATCAATAGTGGATATTCATTGTTTTCAGGGGTTGCTGTCTTCTCTGTCCTTGGCTTTATGGCCACAACACAGGGTGAGCCCCTCTCCGGTGTTGTCTCACAGAGTATTGGTCTTGCCTTTGTTGCATACCCAAAGGCGGTCAGCCTTATGCCGGGAGGGAATATTTTTGGTGCGATCTTTTTTCTCTGTCTTGTGGTTGCCGGCCTTTCCTCTTCCATTTCTATAATTGAGGCATTTACATCAGCAATGGTTGATAAATTCGGGATCAGGAGAAAACGCCTTATAACTATTGTTTCCATACTGGGTTTCTTCGGATCTGTCATCTTTACCACTCAGGCAGGGCTGCTGTGGCTCGACATAGTAGACCATTTCCTTACTCACTACGGACTGATTGTTGTGGGTATATTTGAATGCATACTTGTGGGCTGGTTTTTCAGGATAAAGGTTTTGAGACAGCATGTCAACAGGATCTCTACCATAAAGCTCGGTTTCTGGTGGGATATACTTATCAAATACTTTGTACCCCTTGTACTTGGAATAATTCTCGTTGGAGACCTCTACACTGAACTCAGAAAGCCATATGGAGGATATACCTGGGCCTCGCTCATACTTATTGGCAGGGACTGGATACTATTGACCCTTGTTGCCGCCTTTGTGATTGCATCAAGACCCTGGAAGACCGAACATAACAAGACAGGAGGAAGAAGTAAGCATTGAACCGGGGGTAATCCAGCCGTAAAGTTTGCAAAGACCGGAATAAAGAGTTCATTTGGCCGCAGATTTTCGCAGATAAACGCGGATACTAAATAAAACTGAATTGGAATTTTTTAAAAACCCTGACTTTCTTTTGAATAATTTCATGTCTTGTTTTTTACTCTGAGCTCTCTGTGCCCTCTGTGGTTAATATCTTCTGTTTTGTCCAGGCTGTATTATATGATCAAAATTCTGTGTATTAATATAGACAGCATTACGCAGAAAATCATCCCAATGCCTCCTGCAGCCCCTGTAATCCTGTCTGCCATAGCACCGTCCGCAAGTTCAATCTCACGCTCACCTTCTCCGATGAATGGTTTTTCACTAACAACCCCCTCATAAGAAATAGGCCCTCCAAGCCGAATCCCGAGTGCCCCTGCCATCGCCGCCTCCGGCAGACCTGGGGCTTGAGTGCTTCCTTCCATCTCTCAGCATCACCCTTGCCGCCCTTGAAGGGCTCACTTTATCTGACGACAGCACGGCTGCAGAGAATACAATAGCCCATGCCGTGAGCCTTGCAGGAACGTAATTGGCAATGTCGTCAAGCCTTGCTGCTGCATATCCAAAGTTAATGTATCTCTCATTCCTGTAACCAAGCATGGAGTCCAGTGTGTTTATTGCCTTGTATGCCATGGCAAGAGGAAGGCCGCCGATTGCAAAGTAAAACATTGGTGCAATCACCCCGTCCGAGACATTTTCAGAGAGGGTCTCCACGGTTGCCCTCAAAATCCCCTCCTCGTTCAGTCCCTCCGTATCCCTGCCAACAATATGTCCAAGCTGCCCCCTTGCAGAATCAAGATCAGACCGTTTGAGTTCAGAGAGCACGTTTCCGGCAGATTCCCTCAGCCCCCTGAGTGCAATGGTCAGGGAGCCGACAAATGCAATGACTATATCATTTAAAGAGATAATATTTAATATCGAGACATCCCGGAATACAGAGGATACTGTTTCAGTAAAGAGATAAGTTACAAGATAGGTTATACCAACCACAACCGCAACAACCACTCCACCCGAGACCTTTTCAGTCACAGGACTGTGGCAAAACCTTCTTGCCCGGCCTTCAAGCCAGGATATGAACTCCCCGATACACCTTATGGGGTGGGGAATCCATCGGGGATCACCAATAAGCGAATCCACTAAAAAGGCCAATACAAGCTGTGCAGGCACTCCACTAAAGATCATCTTCTGTCTCAACCCCGTGTAAGCTGTAATATGAATTTTATCCCTGTATTGTAGCCCAATACAG
>JAADGU010000116.1 GCA_013152195.1 Nitrospirota bacterium | reverse complement strand
CGCATGCCATGGACTCGATCAGGACAAGTCCGAACGGCTCCCCCCATTGTATGGGGAATAATGTGGCCCGTGCATGCCGGTACCATTGTTTTTTATACTCGCTGCCGACCTCTCCGATGTAAATAATCTGCTCGTCGCAGTCCAGTAACGGTTTTATTACATCTTCAAAATAGTCGCCATTAACGGGCTGTTTGCCGATATCAACGAACAGGTCTATAGAGTCTTTTAATTCCTCAAAAAACTCCCTGTCAGCGGCTTTGTCCTGGACACAGCCGGCAATGATAAGTTTAGAGCCTGTTTTCCTGGCAACCTCTATGGCCTTATCCTGTCCCTTGTCCCGGGTTACCCTGCCGATAGTGAATAAATAGCTTTCCCTGTCAGGGCTTCTTTTGACCGGGTATCTTTCCACTTCAATTCCATGGTATACAACATTCCCGCACTTCAGCCCGTTATAGTCCTGTTTTTGATATTCGCTTATCGGGATACAATAGACCTGAGGAGATGACATGGGCTTACACCAGCGCCTGAAAGCTCCTTCCATCATGTAGTTTTTTGCAGCCACGTGAAGGGTCATCACGATCGGCACATTCATGCTCGATACAGCGTCATAAATGTACTCAACGGTCTTCAGGTCATGCGTGTGGATGACGTCAATGTCGCCCATTCTTATCCTGTCTACTGCCTTTGAAAGGTGAATGTTCAGGGTTTTGCGTTTTTCCGGGTTGTCCTGACTCCAATAGTTACCCATGCTTTTCTCAATGGTCACATAATGCTCACCGGCAACTCCGGAATCGCCCGAACAGGCAACAATCGAGCGGTGACCTAATGCATGGAGTCCCTTGTCGATATTATAAATAACCATCTCAATGGGACCATAACCAAGGTTCGGCTTTATAGGCTGGTTAAGAGTTGCCACGTGCAACACTGTCAGTCTTCTATCGCGCGCTTTTATTGCCATGGCAGCTTCATATCAGAGAGGTGAGAAATTAATGGAAAGAAATTTTTGATTACTTAGTATACTATAATAACGAGATAAATTACAATCGAGGTAAAATACACGAACCCAACTCCGGTAATAAGAAGGAAAGACAGGAATATGATAGACTCTGAACGGTTTTAATTATCACTTTTGTTTCACCCGGATGGTGAAACGTGATAATTGCCTCGGAGATGGACACGATGTCCATCGAGAATGAGTGAAGAGTCTATCATATTCCTGCCAACAACGATTTATCTCAGGTTTCGGCTACAACATGTAACGCAGTCCGCAGCATATAACAGCGGATGGTTGGTAGTATATTGCAGGGGAAAAGGTGTTAAACCCTTCTTATAAAATCCCTCGGTTTTCCCGCCCCCCGAGGGGGACCGACAAAGCCTTCTTCTTCAAGCACTTCCATTATCCTTGCCGCCTGTTATAGCCTATCTTGAACCTCCGCTGAATCGACGATATTGATATCTCGCCCATGGTCTCGGCATGATCTATCACCTGCTGATAGAGTTCATCCCCCTCGGTTGAGCCTTCCTCAGCCCTCTCAGCCACCTCAAGCTGGATTGCATCAAACATTGAAAAGTCCGGTTCTGCCTGTGCCTTTATGAAGGATGTGACAGACCTTACCTCGTCTTCAGATACATAAGCTCCGTGCAGCCGTGTAAGCCTTGCGCCTGTAGCCATGAAGAGCATATCACCCTTGCCGATGAGTTGTTCAGCCCCCTGTGCATCCAGGATTGTCCTTGAGTCCACCTTTGTAGTTACCTGAAAGGCTATTCTGGTTGGAAAGTTTGCCTTGATTATTCCGGTAATAACATCCACGGACGGCCTCTGAGTGGCAAGTATGAGATGGATGCCTGAGGCCCTTGCCATCTGTGCGAGACGGACGATGGAGTCTTCGACCTCCTTGGATGCGGTAAACATCAGGTCGGCAAGCTCATCTATAATAACAATGATGTAGGGAAGCCGCTCTTCCTCAGGGACCTGACGATTAAAATTGTCCAGGTTTCTTGCCCCCTGCTCTGCAATGAGCCTGTATCTCCGCTCCATCTCCAGAACCATCTTCTTCAGTGCCAGTGTTGCCTCTTTAGGGTTTGTGACAACCGGGGTGACGAGGTGGGGGATTCCGTCGTAGGTGGAGAGCTCAAGCAGCTTTGGGTCTATCATCAACATCTTTACCTCTTTTGGTGTGGACTTGAAGAGGATGCTCATAATCATGGAATTAATGGAGACACTCTTGCCCGAACCCGTGGTGCCGGCCACAAGCAGGTGGGGCATCCGGGCAAGGTCTGAGACTATGGGCCTTCCATAGATGTCCTTTCCCAGTGCAATTGTCAGTCTTGATTGGCTCTTCTGGAAGTTTCCCGAGCCTATTATCTCCTTCAGGGGGACTATCCCCATCTGTTTGTTGGGCACCTCTATGCCGAGAGGTGTTTTTCCAGGTATGGGGGCAATCCTTATGCTGAGTCCGCCCAGAGCCCTTCCGAGGTCGTCCGACAATGAGACGATCTTGCTTATCTTTATTCCGGGTGAGGGTTCAAACTCATACATGGTGACAACAGGGCCGGGATGAACACGGGTAATCTTGCCGGTTATCCTGAAGTCAGAGAGTTTTTCCTCAAGGAGATGTGCCCGCTCAAAGAGCTCTTCCTTTCCCGGTTTTGCCACAGTCTCATAAGTGCTCAGGAGTTGCAGCGGCGGAATGACATATGCCCCTGCCTTACGGGGAAGCATATCCGGTAATTCCCCGGATTTTTTTTCCTTTACCCTCTCCTGCTTTATCATTGGTTTGATTATTGGTTGAGACGGTTCCTCCACTACCTTTATCTTTCTGACCGGCTCGGGTGCATCCTCCTTTTTGTTTTCAAAGAGTTTTTTTAATACATCAGAGGTGGAAACAGGACTCATTATGATAATGGACGAGAAAAAGACTGAGAGGGTGAAGATATAGGCCCCGGGTAATGAGAGGAGCATTCTGAGCATCACGGATGCCTCTTCTCCCCATAACCCTCCGTATAAGACGTTATTCAGGCCAAAGGTCTTTGAGATAAGGGAGAGGAGAACAGGCGTGGATATTATAAAGAGGGGAAGCCCTGCAAGCAGTTCTTTCCTCTTCTCCCTGCCCAGCAGCCTCTTGATGCCATAGAAGATAAGGAATAATGGAAAGAGGTAGGAAGTATAACCAAAAAGGCTGAGCAGGGTGTCCGAGATATAAGAACCGATGATCCCGCCATAGTTCTTTGCAGGTCCCCTGCTGTGGGTGAGGAAGGAAGGGTCCCACTTTGAGTAGCTGATGAGGCTCAGTGTAATGTATACACTGAAGAGGGTGACCACAATCCCCAATACTTCTTCCTTTATTCTTCTTATTCCCTCAGCCATAATTAGCAATCAGTATCAGCAATCAGTGATTTAAAGAGTTTTGCAAAAGACACTTATAATAAATAACTGATAACTATTATACCAGCAAGGGCAAACCTGTAGTAAACAAAGGTGCGAAGACTGAATCGTCTGAAGAACCAGAGCAGGGATTTGATGGTGATAAAGCCCGTGACAGCCGAGGCAATAAAGCCTGCGACAAAGAGGCTCATGTCGTAGCTGACCGGGTTTTTCAGCACATGAATCCCTTCAAGCACTGTGGCTCCGGCAATAACAGGCATTGAAAGCAGGAAGGAAAACCTTGCAGATGACTCTCTGTCAATCCCTCCGAAAAGGCCGGCAGATATGGTTATGCCGGACCTTGAGACACCAGGAATCAGGGCTGCTGCCTGGGCAAAACCTATTGTCAGGGCATCTTTTGTCGTTATGGACGAAAAATTTCTCTGCCCCTTGTTCCTTTCAGCTATCAGCATGACAATACCAACCACTACGAGTGAGGCAGCTATTACATAAGAGTTTCTCAGGGTTGTTGAGACCGCATCTTTAAAGAGAATGCCTGCAACTCCAGCCGGAATTGTGGCTAATATAATCTTTAGCAGCAGGGGCCTCTCTACTGTAAGGAGGCTCAGCCATTGTTTTCTGAAATATACCAGCAGGGCAAGCAGGGTCCCGCCATGAAGTGCGATATCATAGCTCAGGGTATCAAGACCTCCCTGCCAGCCAAAAAATTTTGGTATCAATATCAGGTGGGCAGTGCTGCTCACCGGAATAAACTCTGTAAGCCCCTGTACGATTCCGAGTATAATTGCTTCGATCATGGTCTGTAATTATAGCAGTAATGTCATGGGAATTTGAAATCGTGTCAATATTCATCCTGATAGCCTGTATCAGGGCAACATGACGGTTCCGTTACAGATTTGAGTATTTTGAATGTGCCTGTATAGAATAGAGCATGTTTTTAACTTGCAGGAAAGATCTGGAAAGAGTCTTTTTTGATGCCCTCAGGGCCGTTGACCCGTACCTTGCAACAGCAAAGAGGCTGTCGGATTTCAGGGACGCAACCGGCAAGCCGGGTGGCAGGCTCAATATCCTCGGTTTTGGAAAGGCCTCGGCGCGCATGGCTCAGGCGGCAGAGGAGACCCTTGCAGGCCTTATATCCAGATCTGTTGTCGTTACCAAATACGGTCATTCTGTTGCACTCAAAAAGACCGAGATAATAGAGGCCGGACACCCCATACCTGATGCAAACGGGATTAAGGGGACGGAAAAGATCAGGGCGGTTGCAAGGGCCTCTTCAGCAGATGATATAAATATATGCCTTGTATCAGGAGGGGGCTCGGCATTACTCGTTTGTCCTCTTGAGGGTATAAGCCTTGAGGAGAAGCAGGAGATTACAGGGCTACTTCTGAATGCCGGGGCAGATATATTCGAGCTCAATACCGTGAGGAAACATATATCCGCTGTCAAGGGTGGAAGGCTGGCTGAAACCCTTTATCCGTCAAGGACAATATCCCTGCTGCTCTCCGACGTTATCGGTGACCGCCTTGATGTAATAGCATCAGGGCCCACGGCACCGGATGAGACTACCTATCTTGATGCCCTCAATGTCCTGAAGAGATATAATCTCATGGATAAGGCACCAAAGGGTGTTTTAAAGATAATCGAGGATGGTATTGAGGGTCGTGTGCCGGATACCCCTTCTCCTGACAGCAAGGTCTTCAGCAGGGTTGAAAACATTATCATTGGCAGTAACAGGATTGCCCTTGAGGCTGCCAGACAGGAGGCCGGTGCCCTGGGTTACAGTGCAGAGATTCTCACGGATTCACTCTCGGGTGAGGCACGGGAGGCTGCAAAATGGCTTTACAGGGAAGTGATGAAGAGGGAGATAAGGCAAAAGGCGTGTTTTGTCTCGGGCGGTGAGACAACCGTGGTCGTCAAAGGCAGCGGACTTGGCGGCAGGAATCTCGAATTTGCCCTTGTATTTGCAATGGAGATAGCAGGTATTGAAGGACTTTCCCTTCTGTCTGCCGGAACAGACGGCACAGATGGTCCCACAGACGCTGCCGGGGCAATTGTGGATGGTGAGACGATAGCGAGGGCAAGGGCCATGGGCCTGTCTCCTGAAAAGTTCCTTGAAGAGAATGACTCGTACAATTTCTTTAAACAGGTTGGCGGGCTCTTTATAACCGGCCCCACCGGCACAAACGTGATGGACATACAGATAGTTATCAGGC
>JAADGU010000062.1 GCA_013152195.1 Nitrospirota bacterium | reverse complement strand
CGGAGAAATTGCCGGAGAAAATACCTGTAGCCCCGCCGGATATACCGGATTACAGTATGGACAATACGGAACTACCGGCCCTCAAGGTCCGGGAGGTATGTGAGGACGGTCCGGTGGATGAAGGGATGTGGGACAAGGTACTGTCAACGCTTGGGGAGCAGGATCACATACTTGCCTCCAAACTGAAGCATGCAGAGCCTGTTGTGAAGGCAGGCAAACTCATCCTGGCCTTTAACGGAGGACACAGCATCCATTCCGAATCCGTTAAAAAGAATCTGGAGGGGCTGAAGACAGTTCTCAGGGATTCCGGAGACCCTCTTCTGGGGGGAGTCAGGGGCATTGATGTAGTGCAGAGGTCAAAAAAAAAGAGTGAAAACAGCCGGTTACTTGTAACCCCTGAGGAAGAAAAGGTTATGGATGTCTTTGGGGGCAGAATTATAGATAAAAGGAGGACAGATGTCTAAGAAAATGCTTGGGGACATAATGAAACAGGCCCAGAAGCTTCAGGCTGAGATGGCAAAGGTTCAGGAAGAGGCCAAGACCAAAACAGTTGAGGCCGCCGCCGGCGGCGGTATGGTAACAGCGGTGGCCAATGGTGCAGGGGAGATCGTGTCGATAAAGATTGACCGCGAGGTTGTCAATCCCGACGATGTGGAGATGCTGGAGGACCTGATTGTAGCTGCAAGCAATGAAGCCCTTAGACGGGCACAGGAGATGGTTCAGTCCGAGATGTCCCGGCTTACCGGCGGACTCAAGCTGCCGGGGATGGGCGGGCTTGGAGACCTCTTTGGTAAATGAAGGGAATCATTGAAAACCTTACAGAGGAACTGACCCGGCTGCCGGGGATAGGCAGAAGAACCGCGCAAAGGCTTGCCTATTTTATACTCTCCATGCCTGAAAAAGATGCCAGGGCAATTGCCGGGGCGATTATAGATGTTAAGGAAAAGGCGAGGTTCTGCAGGGAATGCTTCAATATCACTGACGATGAACTCTGCACTATCTGCAGGGATGAATCCCGCGAACGTGAAAGCCTCTGTGTAGTGGAAGAACCAAGCAATATCGCTGTTGTTGAAAGGACCAATTTCTTCAGGGGCCGCTATCATGTCCTGCTCGGCTCACTCTCCCCCATAGATGGTATTACCCCTGAAAGATTGAAGCTGAAGGAGCTGAAAGAGAGGATTGAAAACTCCGGGGTTCAGGAAGTGATAATAGCCACCAATCCAAACACCAGGGGTGAGATGACGGCCAGGTACATAAAAGAGCTGCTTGCCCCATGCGGGGTAAAAGTAACGAGGATTGCCTACGGTCTTCCCATGGGCGGAGATATCGAGTATGCCGATGAGGTGACCCTGGGTAAGGCCCTGGAGGGAAGGAGAGAGCTCCTGTAAAATGTTGAGACCTGCCTGTTAATTCGCATCCTTACTGAATCCTCTTTTTAAACCGTAAAGAGCTTAAGGTGACAACACCTATACTGAGCAGGAAAAGCGATAACGTCTGAGGCCAGAGAATATCCAGGCCGCTGCCCTTTAAAAAAATTCCCCTGATGATGACAAGAAAATATCTGAGGGGATTGATATACGTTCCGTATTGTATGACCTGAGGCATGTTCTCAATGGGAAACATGAACCCGGAGAGGAGCACAGCCGGTATATAGAAAAGGAATGTTGCCATCATGGCCTGCTGCTGTGTTCTTGATATCGTGGATATGAGAAGTCCCATTCCGAGGACGGAAAGCAGATAGACTGCTGTGTTAAGTGCAAGCCAGAGCAGAGAACCCGCAATCGGAATATGAAACCAGAACACGGCCACTGTTGTGACAACAAGCATGTCGAAGAATCCTATGGCGGCAAAGGGGATGGTCTTGCCGAGCATGAGCTCTATGGGCCGTAGAGGGGTGACCATCAGCTGCTCCATTGTCCCGATCTCCCACTCCCTTACCACGGCCATGGAGGTGAGCAGCAGACAGGTAAGCATGATAACGATGGCTATGACGCCGGGGACATTGTAGTTTCTGCTTCTCAGGTCAGGGTTATACCATGCCCGCGTGCGAAGGTCGATCGTTGGGGTTCCGGTTTCGATGTTCCTGCTTAAATCAGCGGAGTAGTTCATTATGATCCTGTTTATGTACTCCATTGCCACAGTGGCGGTGTTTGAGTCAGTACCGTCCACAATCACCTGTATCGATGAGGGGATTCCTTTCTTCAGGTTTTCTGAAAAACCTCTGTTTATCTGTATGGTTGCAATGACCCTTCCCCTTTCAAGAAGGTCCTGTATCTCGTCGGCTTGCTCTACATGGACTTTCACTGAAAAATATCCGGAGGATTCAATCCGCTGTACCAACTCCCGGCTTTCAAGGGACTTGTCCAGGTCATACACTGCTGTAGATATGTTGGTTACGTCGGTAGTGGCAGCGTAACCAAAGGCGAGCATCTGGATCACGGGTGTGATGAAAATAATGGCCAGCATCCTCCTGTCCCTGAAGACCTGAATAAACTCCTTGATGATCATCTCTTTTATCCGTAAAAGCATGGCTATTCAATCCTCTTTTTAAATTGTTTGTTGGCTATGGCAAAAACCACAAGGGCAAAAAGACCAAGAAGGGCTGTCTCGAAAAGCAGCATATTCAAAGCATTTCCCTTCAGGAAGATATCTTTCAGTATGCTCACAAAGTACCGTGCAGGGATGGCGTAGGTGATTAACTGGAGGGGCTTGGGCATGTTTGCAATGGTGTACATGAACCCGGAAAGCAGAAAGGCGGGAAGGAAGGTTGCCACCATGGCTATCTGGCTTGCTACCAGCTGGGACTTTGCAACTATAGATATAAGCATTCCGAGGCTGAGTCCGCCAAAGAGAAACAGGGATGAGAGCACTGCCAGCAGAAAGAGGCTCCCCCTCATGGGTACATCAAATAAAAATACGGCGAGAAACACCGATATAAGCATATCAATGAAGCCGATCAGAAAATATGGTATGAGTTTCCCCAGTATAAACTCCTGTGTTTTTACGGGGGTTGAGATGAGCTGTTCCATGGTTCCCCTCTCCCATTCACGTGCAACAGTAAGAGAGGTGAGAAGGGCTGCAATAACAGACATTATCACCGCGATTAGACCTGGAATGATGAAGTTTCTTGACTTAAGTTCCTCATTGAACCAGACCCGCACACGTGTGTCTATAAGCGGGGGACTCTGTCTGAGGGAAATCCTTTTTGAAAAGAGCCCTGTCACACCGGATACATAGCCCAGCGCAATGGTTGCTGTATTTGAATCACTTCCATCAACTATGACCTGAAGCCCGGCCGGTCTCCCCTTTTTTATATCTTCAGAGAAGTCCTGAGGGATGGTTATAGCCACCAATGCCTCGCCCCTGTCAAGATATCCGTCAATCTCTCCCTGGCTGTGGACGCTGTCTATTATTGTGAAATAATCCGATTCGCCGAATTGTGCCACGAGTTCCCTGCTCAGCATACTCTTGTCCAGGTCGCAGACTACGGTCTCCAGGTTATTCACATCGAGAGTTATGGCATAGCCGAAGATAAACAGGAGCATCACGGGCATCAGAAAGGCCATGGCAAGACTCAGGGGGTCCCGCCGGATCTGTATCAGCTCTTTTTTTGCAATCGCTCTGATCCTGGAAACTTTCATCTCATGCGCTCTCTATCAGCGTCACGAATACGTCTTCAAGTGACGGCATGATTTTATCGATCCTGATTGCTTTAATCCCTGCATTTCCGAGCTCTCTTTCGATCTCCGGAATTGCAGTCTCCACATCATCGACAACAGCGTGAAGCAGGCTCCCGAAGAGCGCGCTCTCAAAGCCGCTCCGGTTCAAAACCTCAAGTGCCTCAAATGTCCTGTCTGTCTCTATCTCCAGGACGTGCCGGCTCATGTACTGCACCTTCAATTCAGTAGGCGTCCCCTCGGCAATGATCTTTCCCCTGTAGATAAGGGCAAGCCTGTCACAGTACTCAGCCTCGTCCATGTAATGGGTGGTGACAAAGACCGTGGTGCCCCCCTTTGCCATGTCGTAGATGAGACTCCAGAAGTTTCTCCTTGATACGGGGTCAACCCCTGATGTGGGTTCATCGAGAAATATTACAGGAGGCTCATGGAGCAGGGCGCATCCCAGTGCGAGTCTCTGTTTGATTCCTCCCGGCAGGGTCTTTGTGATCACAGCCCGTCTCTCCTTAAGTCCGGACATCTCAAGCACCCACTCCCTGCGCTCTTTTTTGTTTTCCCGTGACCCCGTACATTCCGCTGAAAAACGTGATGTTTTCCTCTACCGAGAGGTCATCGTAGAGGGAAAATTTCTGTGACATGTAGCCTATGGTCTTCTTGATCTTTTCCGACTCCTTTATGATGTCAAAGCCTCCTACAGTGCCGTTGCCACCTGTAGGCAGCAGGAGTCCGCAGAGCATCTTTATTGTAGTGGACTTTCCTGCACCGTTTGGTCCCAGGAAGCCGTAAATCTCTCCCCTGCTCACGGCAAAACCTATGCTCTCCACTGCGGTGAAATCACCGAATGTCCGGGTGAGACCCTCCACCTTTACGGCTATCTTCTTTTCATTCATCACCAGCCACCATTGTTATGAATATATCTTCAAGGGTGGGGACAATTTTTCTATAACTCTTCATCACTATTGCCGCTGCCTGAAGCTCGGATGCTATCGTCTCAGTCAGTTCCGGACGTTCAAGTGCTATATGGAGACTGTCGCCGTAAATGCTTATGTTTTTTACGCCCGGTACTGTCTTTAGCGTCTTCATGGCCTTTCTCAGGTCATCAGCCCTGAGGGCGATCATGGGATAACCGAAGGACTTCTTCATTGCCACCGGGTCGTCCTCTGCCAGAAGCCTTCCATTATGGATAAGCCCGACCCTGGTGCATCGTTCCGCCTCGTCAAGATAGGCTGTAGATACGAATATGGTGATCCCCTCTTTCAGCAGGTCATAAAGTATCTTCCAGAAATCCCTTCTGGATACGGGATCAACCCCGTTTGTTGGCTCATCAAGGAATAGTATCTCAGGGGTGTGGATTAAGGCGCAGGCAAGGCCGAGTTTCTGTTTCATGCCGCCGGATAGTTTTCCGGCAAGCCTTGCCTTAAAAGGTGTAAGGTTGCTGAAGCCAAGAAGCCTCTCAATCCTTTCAGGCCTTTCTTTCCGGGGCACATCGTACAAGTCTGCGTAAAAGATAATATTCTCTATCACAGTAAGATCCTCGTAGAGACCGAACCTTTGCGACATATATCCGATCTTTTCCTTGACCCTCTCGCTTTCGGTTATCACGGAATGCCCTGCCACCCAGGCCTGACCGGAATCCGGCTCCATAATCGCGGTAAGAAGCCTCATCAGTGTGGTCTTTCCCGAGCCGTCAGGTCCTACAAGACCGTATATCTCACCCCTCCTGATCTCCAGATCGAGGTTGTCAATGGCCCGGTACTCTCCAAAGGATTTCAGGAGATTTTCCGTTCTTATTGCCACAGCTTCGTTATTCAAGGAGAATCCTCACATCTGCGGGCATCCCGGGTTTCAGTTCATCATTTTCATTGTTCACACTGATCTCTACTCCAAAGACAAGCTTCACCCTCTCTTCTTCAGTCTGAACGTTCTTCGGGGTAAACTCTGCCTTTGATGATATCCGGGTGATGGTACCCTCATAAATCTTCCCGGGATAGGAATCCGTTGTGATTTCCGCTTTCTGCCCCAGCTTTACAAGCCCCAGTCTGTCTTCTTTTATATAGATCTTTATCCAGGGATTTTGGAGATCCCCTAACGTGTATACAGGACTTCCACCTCTAACCGTTTCCCCGGTCTCAACATATTTTCTCAGTATCACACCTGATACAGGAGCATAAATCATGCTCTCTTTCAATCTTTCTTCAGATGCCCTGAGTGCTGCTTCAGCCTGCTGTACCCTGATTTTCTGTGCCTGCAATACCTCCTTTCTCGGTCCCTCCATAACGAGGCTCAAGGTCTCCCTGGCATGCTGAAAGCGTGAGAGGGCCACCTGATAAGCCTTTTCAGAACCATCCATTTGCCTGGCGGATATGGCGCCATTTTCAAACAGGAACTGGTCTCTCTCATAATTATTTTTGGCATTGCTGAAGACTGCCTTGGCATAACCGACATCAGCCCTTGCCCTTTCAATCTCCTGTGGCCTGGCCCCTGCCCTGAGCTCCTCAAGCTTCACCAGGGCTTCATTTAAACGAGCCTTATGCTCCTGTACCCTGCTTTCAAGCTCTGCCCTGTCAACCATTGCGAGCATTTGCCCCTTTTCCACTCTCTGTCCCTCATCAGTATAAAGCCCGGTAACTCTGCCCGGATGTTTAAACCCCAGGTCTGTTTCCGTAACCTCCACATTACCCGAAGCAATAATGACCGCTTTTCCGGGTTTATGCCCGCGCTGCATTGCCAGGTAGATGGCTGTTGCAGTAATTGCGATTACAAGACCTGCTATTAAAAGTCGTTTCTTCATTTCGAACCCTCCTCATTTCCATCCATGCCGACTTATCCAGAGCGGCGATTGCAATGTCTTTATCGTAAATACCCTGATAGTATTCAACCCTGGCTCTCAGGAGGGCAGTCTGTGCATCAAGAACATCAGTGTTTGTCCCTGTCCCTGCTTTGTATTTCAATTGTTCTATTCTCAGGATTTCCTCTGCGGTTTCGATTCCCTTTGACAGGACCTCCATCCTCTCCCGGGCATTCTCGATGCCCAGGTGAGCATCTTTTATTTCTCTGAGAATTCTGAGGCGTAAAGCCCGCTCTTGTTCTTTTATCTTCTCCGCTTCTTTCCTGGCTCTGTTAACCTGGGTCTTTATTACCCCACCGTCAAAAACCGGTATCGTTAGCCTGAGGGAAACATACCAATCTTCCCTGAAATCGAAATTGCTCCCGGCGTTTTCAGTATATTTACCTTGGAGGCTGACAAGGGGATGCCTTTTACCTGACAGGAGCCTTACCCGCTCAGCAGCCATTCTCTCTTTTTTCAGGACGGCCTTGTAGTCTGGCCTGTAGGAAAAAGCCTTTTTCCGGCTTTCCGCAATGTCAGGATGTGTACTCTTCATTATTTCAGGGACAACGGAGATTTCAGCACCCACATCTTCAATCCCCATAAAATTCTTCAGCAATTCATAGGCGCTTTCGATGTTGTGTTTCACGAGCAGGGCACTATGCCTTGCATGTGAAAGTCCGGTCTCGGTATTCAGGAGATCAATCCGGGGAACATTGCCTGCCTTCAGGAAAAGCTCTACGTCCTTTTTGTGAGCCTCAAGCTGGCTCACCCTCTTCTCACTTGCTTCGAGGATCTTCTCAAGCTCAAGAATCTTGTAATAAATGCTGGTTACATTGAAAATGAGCTCCTGCCGGCCAAGGGCAAAAGCATCCTCAGCAATGGACTTGCTTATCTCTGCAATCCTCACTTGCCGCTTGAGCCTTCCGCCCATATACACCGGGAGGTTAAAGGAGACCCCGACCTCATAAGTCGGGTTATCAAACTCCGGGAAGCCACCTTCCAAAGGCAGGCCTGTTATCGGCAGGACAGGGCGATCGTAGCGGGACCTGATTGTACTGCCTGTCAAATCCACTCTGGGAAACCTCTCTCCCCTTGCTTCGTCAATGGTATAGTCTTCAATCTCAATATCCATGTGCAAGGCTGCAAGCCGGGGATTGTTTCTGAGGGCATACTCAACCGCTTCTGAAAGCGTATATGACTTGTTCGGAGGTTCTCCATAGGCTGGTCCTGCAAAAGCAGCCCATATTACAAGCAGCACTATAACTTTTTTCATCTCACCCCTCCTGTGTAAACATTTACATCATTAAGGCTAAACAAATTAATCCTGCTTCAGACAGTGTTCGTAATCCTTCCATAGCTTCATTCCCTCATCCACAAGAGAAAAAGAGAAGCCGCTCAGTGACCATTTAAGTGTCGTTATCTGCACCATGCCGATTAATATCATGGAAGCACCTTGGGGATTTAACCCCTCCTTGATCTGTCCATCCTTTTGCCCTTCTTTTATAATTTCGCTCAGCTTGCGGGAATAAGCGTTAATCTTCTCTAAAAGTTTATTCCTGATATGGGGCAGCCTCATATGGAGCTGTTCTGAAAAAACGAGCCTGGGAATGCCGTCATTTTTCTCTATATACTCAAGATGGAGCCTGTATATCTCTTTTAGACGGGCAACTGGTGAACCGGTGGTCACTGTCTTAAGGTTTTCTTCGAGTCCTGCCCCGATCTCTTCAGTCATGACATTGAGAATTTCTTCCTTGTTTTTAAAATGCCTGTAAAGATTCGCCTCTGATATTCCGACCTCTTTGGCTATTGCAGCGGTTGTCAGTGCGCCCAGACCCCGGCTTCCAATGATTCTGAGGGCAGCCTGAACAATCTGTGCCCTCCTTGTTTTTCTGTCAAACTTTTTAGCTGTTTTATTCATCTCGCCTCATGTAAGTGATTATTTACTTACATTATGCCATCAACTGAATTATTTGTCAAGTAGTTTTTTATAAACAGATATTATTCCCCGAAACCCGCACCTCAGGTATATGTCTGTGTTTAGCTGCGGATGCATATCACACTCTCCGGTCTCATATGCATATTCCGAGGCAATCCGGTCGCTGATTCCAAGGGAAGGCGGCCGGGGTATGGAGGCAAAAAACTTCAGGCAGGAAAGCAACTTCAGGAGTGAAAGCCTTCAGTCACGATTCAAGGGCTGACCCCGGTATTTTTCTTTCACTGTTCAAACTGACTTCAATGTCCCCGTCCAGGTTTCAAAGGTGGGAAAATCTTTTTTTCTTTCTTCTTTTCTATAAAAAATAGTGTAGGTAAGGGTCTTCCAGCCAATGAACCCTAAGCCTTCTTTGGTTTTGCGGTATCTGGTACGCCATGTGCCTGTATTTAAATAGACTTGTTCCTTTGGAGCAGGCCCTTCTATAACATGTAAAGGTGCCTGGAGGGGTTCATGGGTGTGACCACAGACGATATATCTTATCTGACTATCCAGGTGTAGATATTCCTTTGGTGCGGCCTCTAAAAGGTCATCCCTGGCAAGACTGTTTTTCACTTTTTCTAAAAGGGGCATTAGTTTTTCAAGAGGGAATATCTTGAATTTTTCAAGAAGATATAGTGCAGACTGGATCTTATCCGCCTCATCCAGAAAGTCATACCATTTATCATGATGGTCATACCATTTCTTTACGAACTCCAAATCATTAAATTCCCGTATCACTTCATCAACTGCATCCTCAATAACTTCCTTTAAGGAAAGGTTCCTCTTCACCTGGTAGAGCAGCCATTCCAGGGTAGCTGAAAAAGGCCTGACATTTTCAATCTCTTGCAGGTTTCTTTTTAAGGCTTGTTGCTCCTTTTTCGGTAATTTTTTGATTTCTTTCTTGTTCATTATCTTCCACGGAAGCTTTGCTATCAGTTCTGTAGTTATAGGATCACCAATGGGCATCCTCATGTAGTCTTCATGATTATAAGAAACCCCGCCCTCATAATTAAATTTGTCATATTCATGGCCATGTCTGGCAAAGACACCATAGGAGATATCTTCAAAGCAGTGCTCAAACGGGATATTGCGAGAGGGTATTCGAAGCCACTTACTTACCTTCTTCCGCAGGCTTTTATATTTGTTGCACAGTCTATCGTGATTTCCGGGGATATAGATTCTCTCCGGTTCAACCGGAAGATCAAACTCCTCTTTTAATTCGCCCTTCAAAAGATTAAAGGTTTGCTGATTCTTCTTTATTATTTCATCAAATATGGTATTTGCATGGGTTTCAATCCCTTTTTCATCATTTCCCCAGGGCCTCTTACTGACAGGAATCTTTCTGCCCTTATGTTTAAACCACATTTCCGTCCTGAGCAAGTCAAAGATATCTCCCAGGAAGACAATTTTAATCTCTTCTACCGGCCTTCCCTTTTTAGTCATCCAATCAACTGTACCTTTAATATCTTCAAAGAAGATTCGAAAGGCATCTGCCGGAACGTTATGCTCTCCGGCACTTCCATCGACAAAATGAAGGTCACCGATAAAAATAAGCATGTTTTACCCCCCTCTTTCATCATTCGACCTGCTAAGTTATTAAAGGTCTCTCACCTTTTTGCAAGTTCATCGAAAGCAGAACGGTTTTTTTGACAAAATTATTCACCTGTTCAACATAATCCCGGTCGATTCCTCTATTAAATCTTCTCCCCAAAAAAGAATCTATTCTGTCACGATTCAAGGGCTGAACAAATGCCTTCTTCGATTTGCAAGGTTTCCTGCTTTTACCCGTTCGCTGCCGCAGCAGTCGAAAAGGATCAGGGGATATACCTCCAGATTACCATGTCCACATCTGAGCCGTTCCAGCTTACTCCCGTGACCAGTATCCTGCCGTTTGCATCGGTGGTGATGGAATAGCCATAGTCAGCACCATTTCCTCCCGCCGCATTGCCATTGACGACAATGCCGTCAGTGTCAAATGAGGTGTCGAGTGTACCGTCAGAGTTGTACCTCCAGATCACCATGTCTTCATCTGGAAAAATGCCTCCAATTCTATCGCTCCGGCCTGAAACCAGTATCCTGCCGT
>JAADGU010000152.1 GCA_013152195.1 Nitrospirota bacterium | reverse complement strand
TCTTTTCATCCAGGGCAAAAGACTCAAACATCTTTTTTCCAAATGGATGCCCGGTCTTTTCTGCAGCCTCTGAATAAAATTTTATGGCATCTTCCTCCATCTTCATAGCCATCTCTACAGCCTTCATATCCCCCTCCTTTTTTTTTCAGCTCAACCCATGCAATGGTCCCTTCATAATCCGGGATTAAAGCTTGTTGTCCTCTTCCACGGCCTCCTTGAGCTTGTTATGTCGGGAATTGCAGATGTGACCCTGTCCCAGCTCGGTATCAAGGGCACACCAAGCGGGTCTTTCATAATGATATCTGCAGCCATCTTTATCCCGTTAGTGAATGTCTCCACAGCAAGGCTTTCAGCATGCCGGTCAAAAAAGAGTCCGTTTATGGCGGCATCATCCTCAAACCTCTTCAGCATGTCCTGTGCAGTTCGGACATATGTAGCGATAAGTGCCTTGAAAAAACCTTCGGAGAAGATAACCCCCTCAGAGGCAAGGGTTCTGAAGAGGGATTTGCTGATGTCTATGCACATCTTCATGAGCCCCCTGGAGGCATCGTCAGGTGACAGCTCCTGATGCTTGTGCTCATAATTTTCAGCAATATCCACCTGGCAGATCCTCCTGGTTGCTGAGTTCCTGTGTACCTCTGCCAGGACTCCAACCTCAAGCCCCCAGTCGGCCGGAATCCTGATGACCCTTGCAAGCTCAACATTCATGGAAAATTCTCCGGCAAGTGGGTACCGGAAGCTGTCAAAATATACAAGCAACGGGGTAAAGCCGATAATCTTCTGTAGGGCCCTTACAAGGGGGAATACCAATAGTCTTGTAACCCTTCCGTGGAGCCTGTCTGTTACACGACTGTAATAACCCTTGCAGAACTCATAGTCGAGGTTTGGATTTACTACAGGATAACAGAGCCTTGCAAGCAGGTCTCTACTGTAATCAACTATATCACAATCATGAAGGGCAATGACCCTCGGCTCCCTGCGGGCAAGCACATAACCATAGGCCATCCATGCTGATTTGCCCTTGCCGGGCTCTCCCAGCGGCAGTCTTGCCTCTTCAATATCCCTGTAAACGTCTGATACCTTTTCTCCATTATTCCAGATGAGGGTGGTCTTCTGTGGCAGTACCGAGAAGAAATCCCTGGCATGCTGAAACTCTTCCCTGGTACAGGGGCCAAGGGTAACAACAACCTCAGATATATAGCGCACCTCCTTCAGTTCCCTGATTATGGAGTTAAGGGCCTCCCCCTCGATCTCGGAAAATAGGGACGGCAGCACAAGAGCAATAGGTCTGTCCTGACTATGCCATATTAGTTCGGCCTCTATTTTCTCGAGATTTAATACCCCGAGTTTATGAAAAGTGGAGATTACCCCGGTCTGATAAAAGTCTGACATACGAATCCTCCCTGTCCTTACTGTTCTGTCTGGTAGTTGTTTGGGATTGATAGGTAACTCGGTGCCTCTGAAAGGTATGTTACCGGTTCCCGTTTGTTTATTTAAAGTATAATATTATTAAGTATACTATCAGGCGCAAAATTGGTCAAGATTGACAGAAAGACGCCAGGTTTATTATAGTTTAAAATATATTTCATGCTGGAGGTGACAGTCATGCCCATTTATGAATACCTCTGTCTTAAATGCGAAAGGCAACTTGAGGCGGTTCAGAAGTTCAGTGATGCACCCCTGAGCACATGTCCTGAGTGTGGAGGGGAGCTTAAAAAATTGATATCATCTACATCCTTTGTCCTGAAGGGCAGCGGATGGTATGTGACCGACTATCCGTCTGCTGAGAGAAAAAAGGCAATGGGAAAGGAAGGTAAGGGTAAAACAGAGAAGGGACAGGACAACAAAAAGGATAAGAAAACTGAGACTACAAAGATTTAACTCTATTGTTTATTTTCATATCCCTTATTTCAGAATAGGGGAGTATTTATCTTTTATAAATGAACACAAACTGAACCTTGAGGTCTACTTTAGTGCTGATGACCTTGAGGCTGCAGACGAAGCCTCAATAGAGGGGTTGTCGAGTTCTTTTACCTATACCCCCTTGCTGACCGTCCACGGCCCTTTTATGGACCTTTCTCCAGGTGCTGTTGATCCCGCTGTACGCAGGGTGACAATGGACAGATTTTTCCGGACTCTCAATATCTCGGGTTTACTCGGCGCCAGAAATGTAGTCTTTCATTCGGGATACGAGAAGTGGAAATACGAACACAGGGCGGATCTATGGCTGGAAAGCAGTTTAAGGACCTGGGAGCCTCTTGTGACGCAGGCCGAGGCGAAGGGACTTACCATCTCCATTGAAAATATATTCGAGGAGGAGCCTGAAAACCTAAGGATGCTTGCAGAGGCAGTAAATTGCAGTAACTTCGGCTTGTGTTTTGATGCAGGACACTTCAATCTCTTTTCCACGATTTCCCTGAACCAATGGCTGGGTATTATCAGTCCTTATCTCCTGGAGCTTCACCTTCATGACAATGATGGCACCAGGGACTCCCATATGCCTCCGGGTAAAGGAGTTTTTGATTTTAAGGCGCTATTTGACAGTCTGGAACTTCTCGATGCTGATAACTTCATAGCTACAGTAGAGACACATTCCATTGATGATGTTAAGGAGAGTATCCGGTTTCTTGATGCAGTATAGTTACACTCTTTTCAGTTGAGTTGCAGCCCCATGACAACGGCATCTTCTTTTGGAAAAAAGTAATAACCCCTTCTCAGGCCCAGAGTCCTGAACCCTATGGATTCATATAATCTTATCGCAGCTGTATTGGATGCCCTGACCTCAAGGAATATCCTTTTGCAACCACGAGCGTACAGTTCTTTCAGTATGGAGAGTGCCAGCATTTTTCCTGTTCCCTTTCTTCTGTAGTCAGTCCGTACAGCAAGATTTAATATGTGCCCTTCATCAAGTATGCAGGAGGCACATATATACCCGATCAGGGAATCTCCAGCCAGGGCAACACGGCAGATAGAGGCGGGATTATTAATCTCTGAAAAGAAAGATGCCGCTGACCAGGGAGTGGAGAAGGATTCGTTCTCTATTGCTGTCACCTCAGGGATGTCGGAAGTCGTCATTTCACTGATGGTAATCCGCGTCATTGCAAGAACACCGTTTTGTTTTTATGTTCTGGGGATTGCGAGAGTTCGGGGATAGAAGGTTTATGCATCATCAACCGGCAGTGTTATTGTGAATATTGCTCCTCCTTTGTTGTGGTTTCTCACAGAGATATTTCCTCCGTGGGTTTCAATGATCCATTTTGTTATGGCAAGCCCGAGTCCTGAACCACCGGAAAGACGTGACCTTGTCTTGTCAACGCGGTAAAACCTTTCAAAAACTCTATCCCTGTCTTTTTCAGGTATTCCGGGTCCTGTGTCGTGAAAAGTTACGGTTATCCCATGGAAGGACTGTTCTGTCTTCAGGAAGATGGAGCCTTTATCGGGTGTATACTTCAGCGCATTGTCAAAGAGGTTGGATAGAGCCTCGTCAAGAAGGTCCCTGTCGCTCAGAAACTCAAGGGGTTCCTGATATTCCTCAATTACATCCAGTGATTTTTCGAGTATCTTGTTTTTGTGTCTCTCCACAATGTGGCCGAGCAGTTCGTTGATATCAACCCATGACTTCCTGAGTTCAAGAATATCATGGTCAGCCCTTGCAAGGAGCAGGAGATTGTCGCTTATTTTATGAAGCCTGTTTACTTCAAAGAGATTTTTCTTCAGTATATCCTCGTATTCCTCCGGTTTCCGTTTTCTTCTCAGCGTCACCTCTATGCTGCCTTTAAGTGCGGTAAGGGGAGAACGGATCTCATGGGAGACATCAGATGTGAAACGTTTGTGACCTTCAACATGTTTCTGGATACTGTCGAGCATGTCGTTAAAGACCTTTACCAGATTCCTTATCTCAAGACCGGGGGAATCCAGTTGTATCCGTTCCTTTAAATTCCCTTTCTTGATCTTGTCTGCTGTTTCTGTGAGTCTGACAACCGGGACTATGGTCCTTCCAGCCATGTGATAACCGAAAATGGCTACGGTTATGAGTAGAAACGGAAGAAAGAAGAAGAAAAGATTCCGGAGTTCCTTCAGCTCTCCATCCACCTTTTGTAACGAATATCCGAGCCTCAGTATTCTGCTCTTGTCCACAGGAAAATGGAGAACCCTGTATGGTTCCCCCCTGAAAGATACGGTATCAAAGGAATAGGTGCCTTTAAAAGCCTTCTCAATCAGTGGCATTTTTATAGGCCAACTGAGATTTCCGGATTTCAGCGATGTGATGGATATATCTCCACGAATATTTGAAACCTGCACATATTCGTTTCCTGTCTTTTTTATCATTACCTTGCCGATTTTTTCCGTATTGTTGTCAGCTATTCCCCTGGTTGCAGCAATACGGGCCTCGGCTAATAAAGTGCGGTCAATCTCCTTGATCATGCTGTTTTTGAAGGATAGATAAAGAGCTGATACAAAGATGAGAATGAGACAGATGGTCACAGAAGAATAGACGAAGGTGAGCTTATGCCGGAAGGTTATAGTCATCTTCTTTAATAACATAACCGATGCCACGTACGGTATGGATGAGTTTTTTTAAGAAGTCGCGGTCGATTTTGTCTCTTAGGAAGTTGATGTGTACATCAACCACATTTGTGTTGGGATCAAAGTTGTATCCCCATACATTCTGGAGTATCTGGGTGCGTGTGAGAACCTTGTTTTTATTCTTTAGTAGATACTCCAGGAGGGCGAACTCTTTTGGTCTGAGGTATATTTCCTTGTCTGACCTTGTGACTTTTCTCGTTATAGGGTCAATTTTGAGGTCTCCGCAACGGAGCGGTTCAACAGGAAACTGTCTTCTTCTTGCAAGGGCTCTTATTCGGGCAAGGAGTTCTTCGAAAGAGAAGGGTTTTGTGAGATAATCGTCAGCCCCGCTGTCAAGTCCCTTTACCTTATCCTCCACTGTATCTCTTGCGGTGAGCATAAGGACAGGTGTATGAATCCCCTTCATCCTGATCAGCCTGCAAAGGTCCAGCCCGTCAATTTCAGGCAGCATTACATCCAGGATAATGAGGTTGTAGTCAGTTGTTGTTGCCAGCAGAAAACCGTCTTTTCCGTTAGTCGCAATATCAACGTTGTGGGATTCTTCTTCCAGCCCCGTCTTTATAAAAGAAGCGACGTTTTCCTCATCTTCAACTACAAGTATTTTCATCAGAAGGCCTCCTCTCCGGTTTTATTTTACCACGAGAACAGGGCAGTGTGCGTGGTCGAGGACCTTTGAGGAAACGCTGCCGAGCAGGAATTTGGTAGCCCCGTGACGTCCATGGGAACCTGTAACAATCAGGTTGACTTTCATCTTCTTTGCGGTGTCAAGGATTACCTCCGCAGGGTCACCCTGCCTGACAAGGGTTTTATGTTCAATAGTGTGAGAGGCGAGGGAGCTCCTTACCTTTTCCATGGTCTTGTTTGTCTCTTCGGTCAGGGCTTCCGTGATTCTCTGACGGTCGAAGTCTGTTAGTTCTGTAAGGTATAATTCAGGTACAACGGAAAGGACATAGAGTGTTGAATCGAATTTCACCGCTATCTCTACAGCTATCTTGAGGGCCTTGTTCGAGCTTTTCGAGCCATCATGGGCGATGAGAATTTTCTTCATGGTGTTTTTCATCATTCTTTCCTCCTGTAATTATTTCAGAGCCCGGAATCCGGATCAACAATTAATTAATATAATAATAACATATAATGCTATATTCCAGTAGGGTAGCAGGGCTTTTCAGATTGTTACGTGTAAATCCCCACATACAGTATTCTTCATGCAGTATCCTTCTTGACAAAAACATAAATATATAATAATATTTGAATGTAACAGTGTCGACAGGTTCGGCAATATCTGGCAGGCCATGAGAGACAATAGTGGAGAAAGCAGAACCATTGTTTTATTGCCCTGTTGAGGCTGCATACTAAAAAAAGCTTGTATATCCGAGTTTTCTCTTTTAATTTTTGAGTGCAAACGTTTAATATATTAGACCAATATTTTCATTCAGGGAGGTGAGGCATGCCGAGAAGGAACTATTTTTTTACTTCTGAATCAGTAACAGAGGGGCATCCTGATAAGATTGCCGATCAGATATCCGATGCAATTTTGGATGCTATACTTACAGAGGACCCCTATGGCAGGGTTGCCTGTGAAACGCTTACAACAACTGGTCTTGTCTTTGTTTCAGGTGAGATCACAACAAGCTGTTATGTCCATATACCCGAGCTTGTCAGGGAGACCATAAAAGATATCGGGTATACAAGGGCGAAATACGGATTTGATTATGAGACCTGTGCTGTTGTCACAGCGATTGACCGTCAATCAGGTGATATAGCGATGGGTGTGGATACGGGGGGGGCGGGAGATCAGGGGCTCATGTTTGGTTTTGCCTGTAACGAAACTCCTGAACTGATGCCGCTTCCAATTATTCTTGCCCACAAGTTTGCCAGAAGGCTTTCAGAGGTGAGAAAGAAGGATATACTTGGCTATCTGAGACCGGACGGGAAGACCCAGGTGACTATTGAATACAGGGAGGGCAAGCCCTACAGGATTGATTCCATCGTGGTCTCAACACAGCATAACCCTGACGTGACGCTCAAGGAGATAAGAGAGGATATTATAGAAAAGGTAATAAAACCTGTTGTGCCTAACGAACTTCTTGATGAAGAGAATGTAAAATATCATATTAATCCAACCGGAAGATTTGTTGTTGGTGGTCCCATGGGTGATACGGGACTGACAGGCAGAAAGATAATCGTTGACACCTATGGAGGAGTTTCCAGACATGGCGGGGGGTGTTTCTCAGGTAAAGACCCGACAAAGGTGGACCGTTCAGGTGCTTACATGGCGCGCTATATTGCCAAAAACATTGTAGCCGCAGGTCTTGCTGACAGGGCAGAGGTACAGATTGCCTATGCCATTGGTGTTCCCGAGCCTGTATCCATACTCGTTGATGGCTTTGGCACTGAAAAAATCCCTTATCAGGATATCGTTACGCTTGTAAGAAAGAACTTTGACCTGACGCCAAAGGGGATTATGGAGACCCTTGACCTGAGAAGACCGATTTACAAGAAGACCGCTGTTTACGGTCACTTCGGCAGGAATGACGATGATTTTACCTGGGAAAAGACTGACCGCGCCGAGACCCTGAGAAAGCAGGCAGGGTTATAAAAGAAGGATAGATAGTGTTGGAGTAATGGAGTAAAGACAATATTGCTGTATCCCGAATCCAGAGATAAACGGTAGTTGGAAGCAATATGATAGACTCTTCACTCATTCTTGATGGACATCGTGTCCATCTCCGATCCCGAAGTACTTCGGGAATCCGGGTGAGACAAAAGTGATAATTAAAACCGTTCAGAGTCAATCATATCGCTTCCTTTCCATGCATGAGCTTTTTTATCGCTGCTGGGTACGGATATCCGGATATGAATGAACAGGAAGGGAGAAGTGGATGCTGAAGCATGATGTGAAGGATTTGAAACTTGCCAGGCAGGGCAGGTTGAGGATCGAATGGGCAGAGATGGAAATGCCTGTGCTCAGAAAGATCAGGGAGCAGTTTGAGAAGGAAAAACCGCTTAAGGGTATCACGATAGCTGCATGTCTGCATGTTACAACCGAAACAGCCAGTCTTATGGAGACCCTAAAGGCCGGTGGTGCAAAGGTTGTACTCTGTGCATCAAACCCCCTCAGTACTCAGGATGATGTTGCAGCAGCACTTGTAAAATATGCAAAAATACCTGTTTTTGCCGTTAAGGGCGAAGACAATCGCAAATATTACAGTCATATCCGCTCTGTTCTTTCTGTCAAGCCGCACATAACCATGGATGACGGGGCTGATCTTGTATCCACTCTCCATACGTCTGAGAAGGATAAGACAGGGAACCTGATTGGCGGAACTGAAGAGACGACTACGGGTGTCATAAGGCTGAGGGCAATGGCTGAAAAAGGCATCCTTAATTATCCGATTATTGCTGTTAACGATGCCTATACCAAGTACCTGTTTGATAACAGATATGGTACCGGACAGAGCACAATCGATGGTATTCTGAGGTCTACCAACAGGTTGATAGCAGGTTCGGTATTTGTAGTCAGCGGTTACGGATGGTGCGGGCGTGGCGTGGCAATGAGGGCCAGGGGACTGGGGGCAAGGGTTGTAGTAACAGAGGTTGACCCACTGAAAGCACTTGAAGCCATTATGGACGGTTATGAGTTGATGCCCATAAAGGAGGCATCCCGCATAGGTGATGTTTTTGTTACTGTAACAGGTGATATAAACGTAATATCAAGGGACTGTTTCAGGGTTATGAAGGATGGGGCAATTGTATGTAACTCGGGACACTTTAATGTGGAGATAGATATCGAGGCCTTAAAATCTCTTGCGAAAGCCTCACGGAAGGTGAGGGATTTTGTTCAGGAGTTTACACTGAAAAACAACAGACGTATATACCTGCTTGGCGATGGAAGGCTCGTAAACCTGGCTGCGGCAGAAGGTCATCCCTCTGCAGTGATGGATATGAGTTTTGCCAATCAGGCACTCTGTGCCGGCTATATAGTGAAAAATCACAAAAAACTTCAGCAACAGGTTTACAGGGTGCCCGAGGAGATAGACAGGAAGATTGCCTTGCTGAAGTTAAAGGCAATGGGTGTAGTGATAGATAAACTTACCAGGGAGCAGAACAGGTACCTCCACAGCTGGGAGATGGGGACGTAACCAAATAAAAGTCCCGAATCTCCTGACAAACGGTTATAGGAAGCAATATGATAGACTCTTCACTCATTCTCGACAGACATCGTGTCTGTCTCCGAGGAATTTCGCAATTCACCATCCGGGTGAATTTAGTGCGAAATTAAAACCGTTCAGAGTCAATCCTATCGCTTCCTTTTCAAAATTGAGGTTTTTTATCGTTGGCTTCGGGTTAGAGATTGATAATTTATGATTAATCTTAAGGCACTTTCAGAGGAAGAACTCACCGGGTTCCTCCTCTCTCTTGATCTTCCCGCCTTCAGGGTGAAACAACTCCTTTACTGGATATATGAGAAACGTGCCCTCCATATACAGGACATAACAGAACTGTCAAAAGCGCTAAGGGAGAGACTTTCAAAGATAGCCTGTATCAGTAATCTCAAACTCCTTGACCGCAGGGTGTCAATTGACGGGACCGAAAAGTTCCTTTTCGGGCTTGAAGATGGCGAGGCCATTGAGGCTGTTTTAATACCTGATGATGACAGGCTTACACTGTGTGTCTCTTCCCAGATCGGCTGTGCAATGGGGTGCAGGTTCTGTCTCACCGGGAAGATGGGTTTTATCAGAAACCTCCAGGCCCATGAAATAGTGGATCAGGTAATAGCGGTACAGAGGTTGATCGAGCCACGGACGACGACAAATATTGTATTTATGGGGATGGGAGAACCTATGAATAACCTTGATAATGTCTCTCATGCCTTTAAGAGGATGAATAGCCTGTTAAAGATATCCAGGAGGAGGATTACGGTCTCGACCTCTGGTGTTATTCCCGGAATGAAGCGATTGGCGGGCCTTACTCCGGCTGTAAACCTTGCCGTATCACTAAATGCCACAACTGATGATGTGAGAGGGTATATAATGCCGGTTAACAGGCGCTACCCTGTCAGGACACTCATGCGGGCATGCAGGGAGTATCCCCTTGAGCCTCGCAGAAGGATAACCTTCGAGTATATACTGTTTGAAGGCCTCAATGATTCCTCCGGGGATGCTGAGAGGCTTGTGCGTCTTCTCAGGGGCATCCCTTCAAAGATTAATCTCATTCCCTTTAACCCGTATGAAGGGGCTGAGTTCAGGAGACCTCGGGAGGAAAGGGTACAGTTCTTCAGGAGCCTCTTGCAGTCGGGAGGGATTACAGCGATGGTTAGGAAGAGTAAGGGCCTGGATATACTGGCTGCCTGTGGTCAGTTAAGGGGAGCTTGAACCGGCAGGGTTTCCTGCCTATGTTTCTGAAACTATTTTCTGTCAAGCTGTTGCGTTACAAGGTTAACCAGTTCCTGAGTCTGTATGGGTTTTGGAATGTAGGCATTGGCGCCTATGGCCATTGCCTTTTTTCTATCCTCCTCAGCCCCTTCGGTAGTTATGATTATTATGGGTATATTCCTGAATTCCGAATTTCCCCTCACGAGACTCACCAGTTTCAGTCCGTCCATTACAGGCATGTTTATATCGGCAAGAATAATATCGGCCTTCTCTGATGACAGCTTTTTAAGGGCGTCAACCCCGTCTGTGGCTTCTATAACCTTTGACCCGGGGATTCGGCGCATGGCAAAGCTTATAAGTTGTCTCATTGTTGGTGAATCCTCAACTACGAGGATAATTGGCATGCCCCCTCCTTTATTGCGTTGATTTTACCTTCATAAGTTCAAGGAAGTTCTGGATAGTTGTAAACTCCCTCTTGGAGCGGGCATATAACCGGGATGAAAATATGGCAGTAGCTGCATGGCCTGCCAGAAGGTTGAACAGTTCGTAATCAACATTTGTGAACCCGGTCTTCTGGTTAAGGAATGAATATATTGCAATTACACCAATCACGTGTTCTTTAATCTTGAGCGGTATGCATACAATGGGTTTTGCGGGGTCTTCTGATTCAGTGTGAACCGGGTCGTCTGAAAAGTAGCTCTCCCCTTCCATGACCACTTTTTCTATAACTCCCCTGCCTATCGAAATTCCAGCACCATTGTCCATGTCGATACCCTCTGAGGCAATTGGTTCCAGCTCTTCAAGCTTTTTATCAATTAACATTACAGAAAACTTTTTTGCCCCTATCAGATTAATTATAATTTCAAGGACTATCTTCAGAACCTCTTCATAATCGAGTGTTGAGTGAAGTTGGTAACTTGCTACATACATATTGGCCAGATTATTGTTTTCTTCTTCTACAATCACGTATTTCTGTGAGAAGTCCCTGTTTTCTGTCTCAACTCTTCTGAACCTTTCCTGCAGGGCCTCTATCTCGTCTTTCAGCATTCTGATATGATCTTCATAATGTTTTGTCTTTGCCGTATTGAAATCCTGTGTATGGGCTTCTTCAAGTTCTGCAATCCTGAACCGGAGACGTTCGTTTTCCTTAAGGAGGTTCCTGGTGAATTCCTCACCCTTTTTAAATATCTGCAAAAACTCGTCTGCCTTTTTCAGGATGCCGGGTTCCTTGTCCATATTAATTTATTTTCCTTTCAACTGAAGAAAAACAGCTTTTTATGCCTGGAGGGGGAATTTTATCTTCCGTTCATGACAACCTTTATGAGTTCTGACGAAACCTCCCTGAGGGGCAGCACTTTTCCTGCAGCGCCTGCCTTTATAACCTCCTGAGGCATACCGAATACAACGGCTGTCTCTTCAGACTCGGTAATAGTATAACCACCCCGCCTGAAAATTTCCACCATCCCCATGGTTCCATCATTCCCCATGCCGGTGAGCACAACGCCCAGAGTCATGTCTTTGAATATTTCTGCAACAGACTGCATCATCAGGTTAATGGACGGCACATATTTATCACTGTCTTCAGCATTTTTTAATCTTGTGTAAATCCTTTCACTCCTGGCCTTCAGCATAAGGTGGTATCCACCCGGGCATATCAGGGCCTTTCCGGGCTCGAGTGGTTCATCGTTCTCTGCCTCTTTAACCCTTATAGCTGAAAGCCTGTCCAGCCTTTCAGCGAATGAACCAGTGAACCCTCCGGGCATGTGCTGGCTTATAACTATCGGGGCCGGGAAGTTTCCCGGCATTCCCGTAAGGATTAACTGAAGTGCCTGGGGACCTCCGGTCGAGGCCCCGATGGCAACAATCCTGTCCGGAATTTTACAGGAAAAAGCAGGGACATTTTTCAATGGTCTTTTCGCAGGTATGGATTTGAGGTTTCTGTTTAGCCTGCTCAGAGATGAGGCATCTATGTTTCTTACTTTTGCCAACAGGTCGTTTTCAATGTTTTGAAGCTCAAACGATGCCCTTCTGGTTGGTTTTGCAATAAAATCCACGGCCCCCAGGTCCAGTGCCTTAAAAACAGTTTTACTGTCTGAGTGGGAACTTACCATTATTACAGGTGTGGGGCGTTCTCTCATAAGCCATCTCAGGAAACTGAACCCGTCCATTTCCGGCATTTCAAGATCCAGGGTGATTATATCCGGCCTGTAACGGAGTGTTTTTCCTATGGCGTCTATTCCATCTACAGCAATTCCGATAACATCAACCATCGGGGCCTTCAGCAGCATGTTTCTGATTGTCTGCCTGCTGAAGGCGGAATCATCAACAACCAGAACTTTTATCTTTTTCGGCATGAGGTCATCCTTTGCGATGAATATTCAGGTTTCTGGTACACGAGGTCATGTTTGAGATGTTTCAGTGCAAAAGCGGTTGACATGTTTATCAGGGACTCTGCATGTCCCAGGAGCAGGTAACCACCCTCGGGCAATACACTATAAAATCCCTCTACCACCTTTTTCCTTGACGGCATATCAAAATATATCAGTGCATTCCTGCAGAAGATCATGTCTATCCTGCCTAAAAACCCCATCTTTACCGCGTCGAGCAGATTAAGATACCCAAAATTCAGGAGTTTTTTTACTTTGTCGAGTATTTTAAAGGAGCCTCCGGGCAGGGGGTCAAAATATTTATTAACATAATACCTCTCGATGGACCTGAAAGAGTTCTGTCTGTAAATCCCTTTTCTTGCGGCCTGGAGCACCCTTCTGTTGATATCACTGCCAAGTATTTCAATATCCCAGCCGTTAAAAAGATTACTCTCAAGTATCAGCATGCCTATTGTATACGGCTCTTCCCCTGTGGAACATCCTGCTGACCAGATTTTTATCTTCCTGCTGTTTCTGTTCCTTTGTCTTAATTCCGGTAACAGCTCCTCGCTGAAAGAGAGAAGCTGGTTTTTTTCTCTGAAGAAGTATGTTTCATTTACTGTGAGTACGTCCATTATAGCTGCAAGTTCATCTTCACGTTTTTTATCGTAGAGAAGATACCTGTAGTAGTCCCTGTAATTGTTTATATTGTTTATTCCGAGCCTGGCTGTAAGGCGTTTCTCAAGCAGATACCTGGCATTGTCGTCAAAATACATTCCGGAATAATCCCGTATGAGATCTCTTAGGAGTCTGAAAACATCGTCAGAGAGGACAAATACCTCAGTTTTTTCAAACACCCAGGGCCACCTCGATTGCCTTTCTGACGGTAGGATCATCTTCAATATCATACATTCCTTCAAGGCAGACTCTTGATTTCTGAGTGCCTGTTTTTGATAATACCTGGACAGCAGCAAGTCTTGTTGCCCAGTCCTTGCTGAAGAGATGAGGTTGAACCTCCTCTTCCACGTCAGGAAATGATGACATTGACAGGATTGCCGTCCTTCGAATCTCACTATCATTTGAAAGGAATAATTTTATCAGGGAATCCCTGGCCTCTTTTCTGTCATTGAAGCGGGAGATTGACTCAATAGCCTGTGTTACAACAAACCCGTTGCTGTCTTCTAATAATCCGAGCAGCGTTTTCAGGGATAATTCATCTTTATATCGGGAGAGCGCGCGGGCTGCCGCTGCCCTGACGCATCCGTCAGGGTCCCTGGTCATGATGATGATGGAGTTCAGGTCATCCAGATCTCCGGGTAAAGAGAGATTTTCCGTTGCAACAGCGCGTATCTCTGATGACTCGTCAGTTAATGCCGTACGGAGGTATCTCTTTGCATGTTCAGTTCCTATCATGGAGATGGCCTTCACAGCAGCCATCCTCACTTCTTCAGATTCGTCCTTCACAGCAAACCCGAGTGCTTCAATTGACTCCACGGCATGGATATTACCAAGAATCAGGGCTGTGTTTTTCCTTAAAAGCACGTTTGGGGATTTTAGTTTATCGAGCAGTTCTGAAACGGAAATGAACTTTCTCAGTTCGGTCAGTGCAGCAACTGCAGCCTCCTGTATATCCGGATAGGGGTGTGTCAGGAAAGGAAATATTTCTTCTGCAGCCCTCCGGTCTCCTATCCGGCCCAACCCCTTTGCAGCGTAAGCAATCACATGACCGTCCTGATCCATCAGGAGCTGTATGAGTGTATCGTAAAACGAAGGGTTTTGAAGTTCGGAGATAACCTCAACTATTAATCTTCTTCTTTCAGGGATTTCAGTTTTTACCAGGCGAGTAAGGTGATCCGGATCTCCCTTGCCGATAAAAATCAGTGAACGTCTGACTGCATCTCTGAAAAACTCGTCTTCGGAAAGCTCGAGTAGTGGTTTTATTGCACGATGGTCACACAGAAGACCGAGAAGGACGATTGCCGGGCCTTTGACGTCCCTGTTTTTGTGGCTGATATGTCTTACAAGTATCTCAAAGGCCTCATCACCAAGGATATTGTGAAGTTGTTCGGATATGAGCTTCTCAGATGCCCCGGCCTGGTAGAATTTCTCAATGGTCCTCAGTGTTTCTTCCACAATAGAGCGTTTTTGATCACGGAGAAAGGGAATAATTTCCTTCAGTGTTTCGGGTTCCGGGAACTCCGAGAGTGCCTTAAGTGCAGGTTCTGTAAAAAGGCTGTTTTTGAGGATCTTCAACAGATAGGGGATTACCGTTCTGTCCCCTATCTGCCCAAGGGCATCCACTGCCGGGTAAGCCGTCCAGACCTCTCCTGTCTCTATAATTTCAATAAGGGAGTCTGTAACAGAGGCTTCCCTGAGCCTTCCAAGGCATTCGACGGCTGATGCCCTTACATTGACATCCTCATCCTTTATTGCCCTGAGCAGCAGGGGCAGGACCTCCTGTCCACCGATAAATCCCAGGACATCTATGATGAATTTTCTCACGTCATGATTTTCAGACTCAAAGGCCTCTATAAGGTGAGGAACAGCTTTTTTGCCGAGCATTATAAGGGCCTCTATTGCAGTATTGCGTGCCCCTGCATTATCTTCTATATATAGGAAACCAATGAGGTCTTTTATATAACTGTCGGGGTTGAACCCCTCAAGCAGGACATTGAGAGCAGTTTTCCTTATTCTCCAGCTTTCATTCTTAAAGGAATCAAGGATGTAGTTCAGGGCATCGGGTCTGTTCTTCATGGCTAAAATCTTCTGCCGCCTTGATTCTATCTCTTTATTTTTTGTCTGTTTTGATACTTCTCTTAACACTTTCCCTCCTGTGAGGGCTCACCTCTTCATTTTTTAGTTTTTCCCTGGAGCTCTTTAACCTGATTTTCTCCTCGCTTGTGAGTATGCGTTCAATATCGAGAATTATTATCACCTTGTTGCTCCTGGAAGTTTTTGCCCCAACATAGGTATCTTCCTGACCCAGTCCTTTTATGAACTCTGCCCGGAACCCTTTAAACAGATTGGGAGGCTTCGATATCTTTTCTTCAGATATCTTCACTATATCCATTACGTTATCCACAAGCAGACCAATCTTGTCCTCTTCAAGCCTGATAAGGAGAATTCGCTGTTTGCCTGCCTTCTCTGTTATGCCAAACCTTATCCTCATGTCAACGACCGGGATAATCTCTCCCCTTACATTTATTACTCCGGAGACGAAATCCGGAAGATCCGGTATCTTGTGCATTTCCCGGGATTTGAGTATCTCAACAACCAACTGAATGTCTATGCCGAAGTTCTCGTCGGCAATATCAAAGATAGTGTATCTCATTGCGTATTGGTCCTGAAGACTTCAACCTCTTTTCTCAATACCTCAACCTCGTTATGCAGGGAGGTAATGAAGAGAGAGACCTCTTTAACATTCCTTGTTGTTTCCTTCCCAATCACCATGACCTCTTCCATTGCCTCTATGATTCTCCTGTTGACCTTCTGCTGTTCAGCCGAGGCCCTTGCTATCTCAGCGGTCTTCTCATTTGCCAGTTCGATGTTATCGGTAATAAATCCCGTAGTCTCAGCCTGTGCATTCGTGGCATTTCTGGCAGCCTCCATTGACTCCTTGATTAAGCTTATACTTTCAAGGAGAGATGACGTGCCCCTTTCCTGCTGCTCTGTTGTCCTGTCTACATCGAGGATCATATTCTTGATATGTTCAATGGCATTGACGATAAGTTCAAGCCCTTTTGCCTGCTGCGCGGCCGCATGCTCAATGCTTGCTGCCATTTGCGTGGATTTTTGTGAGGCATGAAGTATTTCTCTCAGGGCATCTCCGGTCTTAAGGACTACATGATTTCCCTCTTCAACCATCCTGACGGTCTCCATCGTGCTGTCCATGGCCTCTCTGATCTCCTTCTGCAGGGTTGAGACAATGGTTGCAATCTCCAGCGTGGATGCCGCGGTTTTTTCCGAGAGGTTCCTCATCTCATCAGCAACTATGGAGAAACTCCTTCCGTGTTCCCCGGCCTGAACAGCAAGTATCTGTGCATTCAGGCTGAGCATGCCTGTCTGTTCAGTAACATCCTTGATAACCGACAGTATCTTTTCAATATCCCGGGACCTCCTTCCAAGTCGTTCAATTGACTCTGTAAGGGAGTTGACAGAGTTCTCAATTCTTTCCATACCGTCAATTGCATCCACAACGGACAACATACCCTTTTCTGCAATAATATTTGTTGTCCGGTTGCTCAGGTCAGCGGATTCCTTGATGGTCTTTTCCACTTCCTTGACAGAGGCATTGATCTCCTCAATGGATGTTGACGCCTTGTGTACGGCAGAAGTAGCATTATCAGCCATGGATGCCACTTCCCTGGCCGATTGTGTCAGCCCTGCCACTGTGGAGTATGAATTGCTGATATTTCTATTGAGATTACCTATATTTGAGGCTATCTCCTCTGACGCGGCCCTCATCTCAAGGAGCGCAGAGACATTGTCATTTGACAAAGAGCGGAGCTTTTCCGTATTAGCTATAGTCTGTTCCTGGGACCCGGAGGCTTTTCTTACAGCCATCGAGATCTCTTCCAGGAATCTCTGTCTATTGCTTATGCCGTTTATCACATTCCTGAATGTAAGGTTTAACTGGCTTATTGCTGCAGAGACGTTGCCTGAGATACTTTTCAGTTTCCTTACCGTGATCAGGAGCCGTTCGATGAGGAAGTCAAGTCCCTTTGCTATTATTCCAATCTCGTTGTCTTCTGCAATCTCTATCTTCTGTGTGAGGTCACCAAGTGTGACTTTTTCTATGTTTGCGCTTAAACTCTCTATCTGTTTTCCGATATGCCTTTGAAAAAAGATATAGATAAGAAAGGTCAGGACAAGAAAGACTATGGCCTGAAGTATCAGATTGGTAAGGATGAAAGCTGTATCAGGTTTTACCTCTTTGTACCTTATTGTTACTGTTCCGATCTTTTTATCCCCTTCCATTATGGGTGTCTCTATGCTTTGTGATACCCCATCTTCCGGTGCCAGAGATTTCATGAGCAGGAGTTTACTGTTCTTTGTTACCTCTATGGAGACAATATTTTCATCCCTGACAGCTCCGTCTGTTATCTGTTCGAGATATCTGTAATCCTGACTTGTGTTAACGGCGGCGGCAGCCTTTTCAATCAGTGTTGATATCATGAATATCCTTTTTCTTAACCCTTCCTCGATCGTGATATTATGCCTGGAAAAAGACCAGAACCATATGAAGGACTGTCCAATAAGGAGTAGTACAAGGACCCTGAGTATGAAAGTTGTGGATAATTTCTTTTTTATCTTCATCTGTATTCCTTCCTGATTGAATTCATGGCTTGCAGACCGTGAAAGAATCTCTGTCTAAACGGTATCTCATATCATTTTCAGTTTCGACATGATATCCCTTATCCAGGCATAGTCATCATCATGTGCCTCAACAAAACCTGTATAGTGTTCATCGATGGATTTCAATACCGATATCCCTTCAGTCCCGGTATCCTTCAGAGCTAGAATAGCGGATTTTATCTCTTCAGCACCTTCCTCGGTCATCTCCCTGGTAATGCATATATTGAACTCGGGTATTTCTTCAGAGAATTTTATGAATTTCAATCCCTGCTCCCTGTATTTATCTGCAGTTGATTCCATAACTCCTCCAGCGTCATACCCTCCTGAAAGCACTGCCTTTGCTACATCATCGTGATGGCCGAGATAGTTATAGAAGAGGAGGTCGTCAAGATCTATGCCGGCTTCAAGGAGCATATAACGTGGAACTATATGGGAGGAGGTAGACTCCTGGTCGCCAAAGGCAAAAGAGCAATTCCTCAGGCCTTCAATGCTTGATACAGGGCTGTCGCTCCTTGCAATAATGACTGAGTGATGAAAGGGCTTGCCATCTCTCAGGGCCTTGGCAATTACCCTTACGCCATAATTGCGGTTGGCCTTTATGTATGTTGATGGGCTCATATAGCAGAACTGCGTTACACCGCTGCCTATATCCTCTATTGCACTGTTGAAATCCACTCCCACCTTTAGTTCCACCTTCTTTCCTGTTTTCCTGCTCAGGTATTCTGCGAGGGGTGTGAACTTTCTGTACATATCCGCGGGGGATTCAAGGGGTACTACTCCGAGCCTGAGAGTTTTTTTAGTCCTTGTTGATATAGAGAATCTGAAACTTTCCATTTCCGTCACAATGAGTTCGGAATCTTTAACAAGAGACCTCAGGGAATTATTGACCTTGAATGAGAGGTTCCTGTTTTTCACCGGAAGATCGGATATATTTTCGACAGACCGCTTTATCTGTTCAGACTCTGTTTTCTGTTCATTTATGGCATTGGCTATCTGCTGACTCTTTTCAGAAACCACATCAGTGCTCTTTCTTATCTGTTTGCTCTGCAGGGACTGTTCTTCAGTAGCAGTTTTCACCTGCACGGCTATATCCTTAACCTTCTCGGCCGCATTTGTTATAAGGTTCATTCCCCTTGATTGTTCGGATGTGGCCTTTGCAATCTGACTTGCCATATTGCGGACATTTTCCATTGACCTTGATACAAAACGCGCTGCTTCAGCCTGCTCAGACGTTGAGTGTTCAATGGCCGTAGACATCTCGGAAGAAAGCTGTGCACTTTCCACAATCTTTTTCAGTGCCCCTGATGCCTCCTTTGAGAGCCCGAGTCCCTCATTGACCGCTTCAAGGCCATGCTTCATTGCATCCACTGCATCCCTGACCTCCTGCTGCACTGTCTGTATCAGTGATGAAATCTCCTGGGTAGAGAAGGATGTCCTTTCAGCGAGGTCTTTTATTTCATCGGCAACAACAGAAAACCCCTTGCCGTGTTCTCCTGCCTGGGCTGCCAAAATAGCTGCATTCAGTGCAAGGAGATTCGTCTGGTCTGTAACATCGTCGATTACAGTAAGTATCTTTCCTATCTCCTCTGACCTTCCCCCCAGTTTCTTTATGTATTCGGCGGTCTTTTCAACAGAAGTCTTTATTCGTTCCATTCCCTCAATGGTCTTCCCTATGGAAGTCATCCCATAAGTGGATGCCTCGTTCATTACCCGTTCACTCAATTTGGCAGATTCCTTGGTGTTCCCTTCGACTTCCCTGATAGATGCTGTGATCTCTTCTATTGCTGAAAGGGTGTCTTCAGCAGATCTGAAGAGTTCATCAGCGCTCAGTGCTACCTCTTTTATGGAAGATGAGAGTTCCTCAATGGAAGCTGATGTGGATTCACTTGATTCAAAGAGTTCATTGCTGTTATTGGCGATCTGGGAAGTGCTGGCTGCCATCTCTTCAACTGCAGCTGTGGTCTGCTCTGAAGATGCCGCAAGCTCTTCTGTATTTGCTGCAATCTCGGTAATTGCAGCATTCAGTTCCTCTATGGAAGATGAGATGTTCGAAATAGCCTCGGCTTCGAGTTGGGTGCCTTCAAGGATATCCCTTGACTCGGCCTCAACCTCTGAGGAGACCTTGGAGATTCTTTTGGTGACGTCCTTTACCCTCTGAAGGATTGAAGATATGGAGTGAAGGGCATCCTGAAGTGCAGTGCTTGCCTGTCCGATTTCATCAGTAGAATCTATGTCAACATTGAATGTCAGATCTCCATCCGCTAGATGCCGTGCGGCCTTTTCTATCTTTTTTATCGGGTTAAGCACAATCTTTCTCAGGAGCAGCCACATGATAAGCGAGAGTACGGAGATAGCAAACAGGGAAGAGACGATAGTAATTATTGCCATCTGTGAAATCTTTTTCTTTTCACTTTCAAGAGTCATTGAGACCTTGACTACACCGATAAAGGGACTGTCAAGCTTGTGGCACTGCTGACAGGCCGATCTTTTTATCAGTGGCTTGTAAACGGTCATTAACCCGTTTTCTATCAGCGCGTAAGGGGAGAGATTTGTCCTGAACCTTTCGACGTGCTTTTTCTCTGTTTCAGGTGCGTTTCTGTCAAATGCCACCCGGCCTTCATGATTCAGGATAGTGATGGTCTCCACGCCTTTAAGTGCCTTGAGGTCGCCTGCCATTGCCTTGGTGATTTCAGCCCGTCCTTCAAGCATGGTCCTTTCAATGCTTGTGCTGATTACCGTTGCTGTTTCAAACATCTTTTCCTGGGCAGTTTCATAGATGTTTTTTTTCTGAAGATAGATAACGATAGTTACAGCAAAGATAGCGCCCAGAATAATAACTGATATAACAACTCCAAGGACCTTTTTTTCAAGTTTTCCCATTCTCTTCTCCTTTGAGAGGTTTAACTATAATAGGTATAATTCAGTATTATAATAACCTATTGATTACCTTCCGGATGCGCCTTTTTTGTTATTGTCAACCCAAGCGTCTCCTCAGTCCTGAGTATGGTCATAAAAGTTCCATCGGATATGATTATGCCTTCAATAAATCTTGCTTCTTCTTCTGAAATATGTGGAGGGGCCGGGTTGATATCTGACGGGGATATCTGTCTGACCCCGATAATCCTGTCTGCCATAACACCGATAGGTCCCCTTGGGCCACTGACAATAATTATCTTGGCCCTTCTGGTGACCCTGTTCACTTTTCTTTCTGTACCAGGGAGGTCTTCAGTATCAGTGATGTTCAGTCTTGCCTTCAGATCCAGGATGGGGACCATCTTGCCCCGCAATGAACCTATCCCCTTTACATACGAGGGAGTTCCCGGGACAGGTGTTATAGCGGGTGGATGGGCTATTTCCTGCACATCCATCATATGAAAGGCATATGTTTCAGGTCCGAGCTGAAAACATAGCAGATCAATTGTTGCCTCAGGTGTCTCAATCTGCAAGTCCTCTTCGGTTGCCCCGGATGTCTCGTCAGGGGGGGCAGTCTGTGACGCACCTTCCGGGGAGGCCTGCTTTCCTGTTTTGAGCGGTTTTTCTTTGGAGGAGGTTTTGGTGTTTGCTGAGTGTTTCCGTTTCTGCGCGAGGTGGTTCCTGAGTTAATGGTTTTTCTGTATTCCTTGCCTGTGCTGCCTTTTTCCTGATTTTAGCTATATCCATCAGAGTCCGAGCTCCTCAACTGCATCCATGACGTTGGTGTTGTCAACGAGTTGAGAGTCTTTTGAGAAGGCATCAAGCAGTGCCGAGGTTGCAATACTGTTTATAAGCCTCGGGATCCCCCCGGAATACCTGTGAATAAGGTCTGTTGCTTCATCAGTAAAGAGTGGGATTTCCCTGCCAGATACCTTCAACCTGTGCTTGATGTATTCCGAGACCTCTCTTTCAGACAGGGACGGCAGGTGATAGAATATCCCGATCCTCTGCCTCAGCGGGGCATATGCCTTGTGTTTCAACCGTCTGAGGATATCAGGTTGAGCCACGAAAATCAGGCTTATAAGGTTGGTATTGTCGAGCTGAAAGTTGGTGAGGAGCCTTATCTCTTCAAATGTCTCCTTTTTGGGTATAAGCTGTGCCTCATCAATAATAATCACAGGGGTAATGCCGTTTTCATGGTCCTCATAGACCTTTCGGTAAATAGCCTCCAGCAGGTCATCCTTATGATTAAAAGGAGGTTTTACATCCATGCGGCGCGCGATTGTTCTTAAAAACTGGGTTGCCGTCAGCCTTGGATTCACGATAAGTATTACCCTGTATTGCTCATTCAGGGAGTCCATTAAAGCCCTTGTGAGCGTGGTCTTTCCGCATCCTATCTCACCTGTAAACAATATGGTTTCCTTCTCTTCCACAACGTACTGGAGTCTTGCAAATGCCTCCTCGTGTGCCTTGCTAAGATAGAGAAACCGGGGATCCGGTGTCTTGTTGAAAGGTTTTTCCCTCAACCCGTAAAAGTCTTTATACATGGACGAGGCCTTTGTGCCTGAGCAGGATTTCCTCTGTCAGGGTCTCAACGTCTATAACAAGTATGACATTGTGTCTGCCGATTTCCGTAACACCTGCAAACCCCTTTAATCCCTCGAAATATCCACCGAGGGATTTTATGACAATCTCCTGTCCTCCGATAAGTTCGTCTACAAGGAGTCCAACCCTCCGTTCCCCGTATCCGGAAACCACAATGTATCTGCTCTCGTTGTAGCCGTTTTTATGCGTGTGAGAACCGGTCTCGAAAAATTCCGATACCGGCATGACAGGCAGCATCTCGCCCCTGAGGTTATACACCTTTTTGCCTTCTATGCTCTGGAGGGCATCCCTGCTGACTATCAGGGTTTCGGAGATAGAGGACAGTGGCAAGGCAAAGGTGTTGATGCCGACCCTTACCAGCAGTGACTTGATGATGGCGAGGGTGATTGGGATGGTAAGAGAGACTCGTGTGAAAATGTCTTTTTCTGTCTTTACATCCACAAAACCGCCTATGGAGGATATCCGGTCTTTAACCACATCCATGCCGACTCCTCTTCCCGATACCTCTGTTACCGTCTCCTTTGTGCTGAATCCTGCCCTGAAAATGAAACCTGTCAATTCTGTATCATCTATCTTTTTACCGGCAGTGATAATCCCTTTTTCCAGTGCTTTTCTGCGTATCATCTCCATATCAATCCCTCTGCCGTCATCCTCAATCTCGACTATTACGTTACTGCCACGTTGAAAAGCCTTAACCTTTATGGTTCCCTTTTCCGGCTTGCCCCTCCTCTTTCGCTCCTCAGGGTCCTCTATCCCGTGGTCTATGGCATTTCTGACAATGTGCATCAATGGGTCCACGATCTCTTCGGCGATGAATTTATCCAGCTCGGTCTCCTCTCCAAATACCGTCAGGTTAACGGGTTTTCCTATCTCCTGAGAGTATCGTTTTACTATCTGTGCAAGGCGCAGGAATATCTGGCCGATAGGCACCATCCGAATCTCGAGTACCTGCTGCTGCAACTCTCCCAGTCTCCTTTCAATATCCTGGGATGCCCTGTGCATGTCAAAGACAAGCTCCGAGTGCCCGTGGATTCCGGAAAATTCGTCTTCAATGCGTTTAATGGTCCCCCTGATAAGTGCAAGTTCTCCAATTGTGTTGAGTATCCTGTCGAGTTTCTCTATATCCACTCTTACAGTGGTTGAAATGCTTTTTAGTGAAGCCTGTGGTTTCCGGGCACTTGTCTTTTCAGCTCTCCTGCCTGCAATCTGCTCAGGTACAATGCCGAAGGCTGTTTTCAGGGAATCGGGTCTTTTGTCAGAAGCAAATAGCAGTTTAAATCCGATGGAGTCTGGCGGCATGTCTTCTGAAGTGGGCAGGATTGATATCAACTCCCCTTCCTTTTTGATCTTTTCTGTGAGTTCAGCGAGTGCTTTGTCAAAATCTTCAAGGGATAAGACCGCATTTATGATGAATATTGCCCTGTTTTTCTTTATGTTTGCTCTCAATCTCTGTTCTTCATAACTGGAGAGTACACTGATAATTGCCTCATCAATAATGCCACTTAATGACTCCTGCTTTTGCCGGCTTGATCTTCTCTGCCCGAATACCTCTATATCCTTAAGGTATGGTGTTACATCGAAATCATTCCCCTGCTCGGCCTTTTTAAGCAGTTCTCTCAGGATGTCAATGTTTTTGAAGAGGAATCCGATTACATTATCGGTGACCTCAATATTGCCAAGCCTCAGACTGTCAAGAATCTCCTCAATGGCATGGCTCAGGTCTTTTAGTCCCTCAAGCCCGAAGAGTCCTGAGATTCCCTTCAGCGTATGCATGGATCTAAAGAGGGCATTAACCGTGTCGGGATTAAACCCTGTCGCGGCGGAGTCCTGAAGCTCGAGGAGGTGTTCCTCAGCTTCTCCAAGTAATTCTTCCGCCTCTGAAATGAACTCTTTTTTTGATGAACTCATGAATTTAAAACCAGCCGGATCTTCTCCTGAAAGTCTTCTGGTCTGAAGGGTTTTGTAATATAGGCCTCTGCGCCAAGCGCCAATCCCCTCTTTTTATCTTCTTCCGACCTTTCAGTGCTTACAATGATTATCGGGATATCTTTATATTGTGGTGTTGTTTTTGCGAAGTTAATCAGTTCAATACCGTTTATGTCGGGCATATTTATATCTGTTATTATCAGGCTGAAACCTTCGGTAGGGAGCATTTTGAGGGCCTCAAAGCCGGTGCCTGCCTCAAAGACATGATACTCCTCTCCAAGGTCCTCAATAATTGTTCTCATCATGGATCGGGTTGATTCGGAGTCTTCTACCACAAGTATGTTCTTCACTTCTCACCTCCGGATTTCCGACCATGGGCCGGGAATAATGGCCATCTACAGTAAACGTTTTGGTGTACAGTCTGTTGGTTTGAGTGTGAGTGTAAGTGTAAGGAGTTTAAAACAAAAACCGGGAAAGAGACCCTGTCTCCGGATGCAGGGGATTATATTAGTCATAAGTTGCCTCACCGCCGTGAAGCACCTGCCATGCTACGGTTTGTGCAGCTTTCAGTTCAGGGAGCCAGGGGCTTTGCTCAAATAGCTTCACAATTGAAGTATATCAAGAAAAAATCCATACTGTCAACAAGTTTTCATTGTCCGAAAATGCCGGGAGTAAAGCAATTACCCACTGTTTGGTCTCAATTTTTGGACGCGGGCCTGTGTTTCTGGTATTTGACAATCGAAAGACCTGCAATATAAGCTATAAAGTAAAAGGGAGGTATTTATGAGCGGGGCAGGTTCTCTCAGGAGTTTCAGACTGATTTTCGTGCTTTTACCCATACTTGTGGCCATGTTGGGCTGCAGTGCCGATTCCGGTGTTGAGTCTCAGGAGATAGTTGCAACTCAGGAGACTCTCGAGGCGGATGTAACGGTTCAACCTGAAGAAGACCAGACAGGTGTGATCAGGAACCCCGCGATGGGATGGGTGCTGTATGCTGATGCATTTGCTGATTTTCCGCAGGCCGATGAGTATTGGAATAGCCAGGCTCCTTATGCTGACAGTGCGAGTATCTTTTACATAAGACTTCCATGGTCCCAGCTTGAACCACTGGAAGGCGTCTATGCCTGGGAAAATGATCAGAATTTCAAAGACCTCATTCAGGGTGCACTGGACAGGGGACTGAAGCTTGCCTTCCGTGTTTATGTTGACAGCGAGGGCTCTTACCAGCAGGCAACACCTGAGTATGTAAGAGATGCCGGGGCAGTTGGGGTTGTTGATGCAGAAACCGGCCGATGGGACCCCTTAGTTGACGACCCTGTTTTTCAGGAAAAATTCTCCTTGTTCCTTGAAGCCTTTGCCAGGAAATACAATGACCCTGCTGTTGTTGATTTTGTTGACGGTAATGGTCTTGGACGCTGGGGGGAGGGAAATCGACTGAAGTTGCAGGGGGATGATATCTATGGTGTGCTCCGCTGGATTACCGGAACGTATGCAGCAAACTTTACCCGCGTACTGCTGGGTGTTCAATACAACAAGAGCTCAACCGGGTTTGGACTGGACAACATAGATACTGTTGCCCTTGGAGAATACGGATATGTGATACGAAAAGACACCCTCGGTCTTCCATACTGGTTTACTGAGACCGACAAGGAGAGGATTCGCAGTCATTTCCCCGGAGTTCCCTTCTTCGGGGAGAATGTTTATCAGTATCTGCAGTCCAGGCAGAGGTGGGCTGATGATTATGATACCCTGCGGGTAGCGCTTGAGGCAGTCTTAAATGATGCCCTGTCCCTGCATGCAAACACCCTGGACCTGCGCATTCCTGAAGATACGGAGGCCTGGTTTTCAGAGGCCCCCGACCTTGTACAGGAGTTTATCGTCAGGGGGGGCTACCGTTTGATTCCTGCGGAAATTATATATCCCGACAGAATAGGGCGGGGAAGAGCGCTAACCATAACACATACCTGGAAAAATACAGGTGTCGGGGTGCTGCCCAACAATAAGCCCCAATGGAATTACAAGTACAAGGTTGCCTTTGCCTTGATCGACCCGGCAACAGATCAGGTTGTATTCAGTGCCGTTGACGGGGCTGCAGAACCTTCTGACTGGATAGAAGGGGGGCAATACTCTTACACGCTGAAGACTTTTCTTGATTCAGTGCCGGCAGGAAGTTACAAGCTGGCATGTGCAATTATTGATTCCACCATGGATAACTTGCCTGCCATTAATCTTGCAATCCTGAATGAGAAAACGAACTCCGGATGGTATGTTCTGGGTGATATACTGGTGCATTAATGATGCTTTCTGATTGCTAATAACCGGGGGCAGCTCTAATGCTGCTCCCGGTTATTTACGTTTTTACCACTGAAAAGCCACATTGGCACTGGCTCCAATCTCTTCTTTTGCAAAATCGTATGCACCGGCAACATCTAATCTTAGACCAAGGAGTCCTAATCCAAGACCTGCTGTGGCCACAAAGTTTGATCCGCTCTCTGCCACGTTTTTGTATCCTCCTGCCCTGACGGTGAAGAGGTCACTTAGTATCTTCCCTCTCGTACCAAGGGCCTGCTCGAATCCAACAGCAAGCTGCCGCTCCTTATATCCCGGCGTAAGGGTCTCGTTGGATGTGATATCCAGATCAAGTGCAACAGTTGCACCCCTCCATGGCAGGAAGGCAGCGCCAGCCCTTATCTGGGGGGCTATCTTTATATCGCTTCCCCTTGCAGAGGAGAATGATGGGCCTGTAAGATACTTTCCCACGGCTCCAAGCCTTAACCTCTCTGACGGCATCCAGATTACACCAATATCCCCTGTTATCTTCTGGCCTGTTCGTTTGTTCTTTTTTACCTCATCCGCGATATTGGTATCACTGGTATTAAAGGCAGAAATAGAGTAGAAGTAAGTGGCGGCATCCATGAATTTAACAGTGCCTCCAACGTGGAGGGTGTCACTGAGAAACCCGTGTGCCAGGCTCAGACTGTATTCAATAGTCTGTAAACCTGTGAGGTCTATTTCTGACCTGTTGTTGGCGATAGACTGGGGGTCTAACAAGGGGTGGGTGGCATTAATATTAACCAGGTCGAGCCTTGGTAGAGCATTTGCGTAGCCTATCCCGGTTACACCTATTGCCAGGGCGATACCCTTTATCTCGGCACTTGCAATAGCCCCTGCCTGGCCGTTGAGGTCAATACTACTGCCCTCTTTATCTAATTTTTGGAGTATATCAACTAACCGGGCAACATCTGCTGAATCTGCATAGAAGGCTGGATCATTAATGTTTCTGCCATCAAGAACATTATCGATATCGTCCCACAAGTCTCCAAGACCACTGTGGTCCTTGGCAACCGCTCCGACGTGTGCCCTGATATCTGTTGCCCTGCTCTGGGCACTCAGCCCGGCCGGGTTCCAGTGAATAGCTGTAGCATCTGATGCAACTGCAACATGAGCCCCTCCCATGCCCATTGCCCTTGGTCCCAATGTTACAAATTCCGCTGCAAAGGCACTGGTTGTCAGAAGAAGAAAAGAGAGACCCAGTAAAAACATATGCCTTACACCTGCCATCGCCATACCTCCTTTAAATCATTCCGTTAATTTAACAAACAGTTCAGTATCACTTGCTGCGCTGTCTTTATTCCGGGTTTGAGAAAGTCCTTATTTCCTTGATTTTGCCGGATGAGACCATGGGGCCTGTTTTGCCCTTTTTTCAGATTCTGCCTTCGAGGGTTTATTTCTTGTAAAGACATCCATGCCGACAAGAGTGGATGCCCAGTCATGCTCGGGTTCGGTTTCCTGGGTAAGGAGCCAGGTTGCCGTCAATATTTCCTGGCCGTCAATCATTTGCAGTTGTCCGGACCAGGCGGTTACAGAGTGTGAATTTCCTCTTTCATTAACCCAGGCAACAGTAAACCCGACAGCCTGACTCTGACCATATGGTTCCGTGTCTGTAGTGCCTGCCAGGGTATAGATGCCTTGTGCATCTCCGACAGCAGTTTGATAAGTTCCCGACACAGAAGTTCCATCTACCTGCAGGTTCATTTCCGATCCCAACTCGTTATACCATGTGCCTTCCAATCCCATTGATTCCCTCCATTTTTGATATGTGTTTTCAGGTTTTAAGGTGGCTTCGTATCATTTCCCCCATTCTTTAGATCGAGAATGATATTGTAGAATCCAGGAACTACTCACAGCTATATATTACGAGGAGTTTAACAATGCAACCATCACCTCTATAATATCCCATAAGTAAAGAATAATCAACTGGTCAGGGAGTTTTGGGGTTGTATTTAT
>JAADGU010000033.1 GCA_013152195.1 Nitrospirota bacterium | reverse complement strand
GAGGGGCTTGTGCTTGTAAATGCCATGCATATAACGGCCTCTGTCTTTATCAACGATGACGAACCCGGACTTCATCACGACTATGATGTCTGGCTGGAAAAACTTGCTCCCCATGAACCGGTCTCCCGGTATCATCATAATGTTGGAGAGGATAACGCTGACGCCCATCTGAAGCGGCAGATTATGGGCAGGGAGGTTGTAGTTGCCGTGACTGATGGAAGACTTGACTTTGGTCCGTGGGAGCAGATATTTTACGGGGAGTTTGATGGAGGACGGAGGAAAAGGGTTTTGGTCAAGATTGTCGGGGAATGATTATAGCCTGGAGGCGGCGGCCGGATTCGAACCGGCGCATAAAGGTTTTGCAGACCTCCCCCTTAGCCACTTGGGTACGCCGCCATGAAAGCATTGTGAAGCTACAAAAACTTCTTCTTCAGCCTCAGGATTACCTTTTTAAAGATGAAAAACGTATAGTGCAGAGCGCATGGAGCAAAGCGTAAACAAAGTTTAACGAGTCCGTGTCCAACGCTATGCGTCTTATCCTTGAACGCTATGCGCTATGCTCTTTGCGTCCTCAACTCCTGAACTCCCCAACTCCCCAACTTTTTCCATCCGTCTCTTAATTATGGAGCGGGCGACGGGATTCGAACCCGCGACCCCAACCTTGGCAAGGTTGTGCTCTACCACTGAGCTACGCCCGCATGAAGTAGTTGAATTTCCCTTGAGAGCTTTTTTCTAATAACAGGAAAATTTTTTCTTTAATTGATATACGCTTGTGTAATTCAAGTTGTGTGTTTTTCAGTTTGTCCGCTTTTCTGATTCAAGGGAGTCAAGAATCTTTAAGAGATGCTGTGTTTCCCTTCTATATTCTTCCAGCTCACTAACCCGTCTCTCAAGTTCATGAGACTTATACTGGAGTATCAGGCTCATTTCCTGGAGCTTTTCGTCATAAAAAGTCTTTACATGCTCAAGCTCGGTCTTGAGGTATCTGCACCGGGTCTTGTAGCGAAATAAATTTCTGGTTTCCCTTATACGCTTTGCCAATAGTGTGAGTGCCTTCATGCATATAAAAATATCATAAACCCCCTGACTCTGTCAATTGCTAAAAAGAGCTTTATATGTTTAAAATAACCTGATGTATCCGGATTACAAGACATTTTTGAGTTTAACGGGCAGTGGCAACCTTATCCCGGTGTACAGGGAGATACTTGCAGATATGGAGACCCCGGTCTCTGCGTATCTGAAGCTATTTACATCGCCTTCTTTCCTGTTTGAGAGCGTTGAGGGGGGAGAGAAGTGGGGAAGGTATACCTTCATCGGCATATCTGCGAGAAAGATAATCCGGGCAAAAGGTAACAATGTTGAGGTTGTTCAGGATGGCAAGACAATAAAAGAATCAGTATATGCAGATCCTCTGGATGCCCTGGAAGAAGAACTGTCCATTTATAAACCTGTTGTGGTTGAAGGACTGCCAGGGTTTTATGGCGGACTGGTGGGTTATTTAGGGTATGAGATGGTTAAGTTTTTCGAGAGGGTTCCTGACAGGGACAAGCCGTCTCTGGGGCTTTCGGATATGTATTTCATGATGCCCGATATTGTTCTGATATTTGATAACCTCAAGCAGAGCCTGAAGATAGTCTGTCCTGTGCATGTTGAGGGCTCTCCGGAGGTGGCTTACAGTGAGGCTGAGAAGAAAATAGATGCAACGGTTGAGAGATTAAAGACTATTCCCCGTGTTTCAGAGAGTTCGGTAAGCCCTGCCTCTGAAAGGAAGTTTGTCTCTTCCTTTGGCCCTGAGGAGGTTTTTAAGGAAGCGGTCAGGAAGGCAAAGGAGTATGTATGGGCAGGCGATGTTGTTCAGGTGGTGGTTTCGCAGAGGTTTGAGCGGGAGTGTGCAGTAGACCCCTTTAGTATATACCGTGCCCTGAGGGTAATAAACCCTTCGCCATATATGTATTTCATGGATACGGGAGAGGCCCGGATTGTGGGCTCCTCTCCCGAAATCCTGGTGAGGCTTGAAGGAAGACATATAAATCTGAGGCCTATTGCCGGTACAAGAAAGCGCGGGCTTAGCGAGGATGAAGACAGGGCGCTTGAAAAGGAACTGCGGGAAGACCCAAAGGAGATTGCCGAGCACATAATGCTTGTAGACCTTGGCAGAAATGATGTGGGAAGGGTTGCAGAGACAGGCAGTGTGAAGGTCACGGAGTTGATGTCAGTTGAGAGGTACAGTCATGTAATGCATCTCGTTTCAAATGTGGAAGGCACCCTGAAGGATGGCCTTGATGCCTTTGACGTGTTCCGTTCCTGCTTTCCTGCCGGTACTGTTACAGGGGCCCCAAAGGTGAGGGCCATGGAGATTATAGATGAGCTTGAACCAGTCAAGAGAGGGCCGTATGCAGGTGCTGTAGGTTATTTCGGGTATTCGGGAAATACAGATACCTGTATTACTATAAGAACTATTGTGATTAAAGATAGTAAGCTATATGTGCAGGCAGGTGCGGGTATTGTAGCTGATTCCGTTCCTGAAAATGAATATAAAGAGACCATTAACAAGGCCCTCGGCATGATGAAGGCCGTTGATATGGCAGAGGAAGGGCTCTGAATAATTGACTGTTGATTAATGACTATTGACGATTGAGAAAATAGTCATTAATCAATAGTCAATAGTCAATCCTGACTGACTGGAGTGAAAATATGTTGCTGATGATTGATAATTATGATTCCTTTACCTATAACCTTGTTCAGTATTTCGGTGAGCTTGGTGAGGAGGTAAGGGTATACCGTAACGACAGGATAACGGTTAAGGAGATAGAGGAGCTTGACCCGGACAGGATTGTTATCTCCCCCGGTCCGTGCACTCCAAGGGAAGCCGGTATCTCCATAGAGGTTATCCGTTACTTTGCCGGCAGAAAGCCGATGCTCGGGGTCTGTCTTGGTCATCAATCCATTGGTGCAGCCTTTGGTGGAGATATAATTAATGCACCGCAACTTATGCATGGAAAGACATCTCTCATATACCATGACGGCAAGACCATATTTGAAGAATTGCCTAGTCCCTTTGAGGCTACCCGATATCACTCGCTTATTATTAAAAGGGAGACACTGCCGGAGTCCCTTGAGGTGACTGCGTGGACAAAAGAGGGTGAGATAATGGGAGTGAGGCACAGGGAGTATGTGATTGAAGGAGTACAGTTTCACCCTGAGTCAATACTGACAACCGTTGGCAAGGATCTGCTGAGAAATTTCCTTAAACTGGGCAACAGGTGACAGGGGTTACCTTAACCCCATGACCTGTAAACATGCTTAACAGGAGGATGGATGAAATGATCAGAGAGGCAATCAATCTGCTTGTTCAGGGTATCAACCTTTCGGAGTCCGAGATGGCTGAGTGCATGCGGGAGATAATGGAGGGTAAGGCAACCGATGCCCAGATAGGCGCCTTTCTTGTTGCCTTGAGGATAAAGGGGGAGACTGTTGAGGAGATAACAGGGGCTGCAAAGGTCATGAGAGAAAAGGCTGCAAGGATTAATGCCCCTGAAGGTGTTGTTGACACCTGCGGTACTGGTGGTGACATGGCCCATACCTTTAACATATCAACGACTGCAGCTATTGTAGTGAGTGCGTGCGGGGTTCCTGTTGCCAAGCATGGCAACAGGTCTGTCTCGAGCAGGTCGGGTAGTGCAGATGTGCTGGAGGCCCTGGGGGTCAGGATAGACCTTCCCCCTGAGAAGGTGCAGGAGTGTCTCTTTGAAACAGGTTTTGGCTTCCTCTTTGCCCCCCTGTTCCATCCTGCCATGAAGTATGCTGTGGGGCCAAGAAGGGAGCTGGGGATAAGGACGATATTCAATATACTCGGACCCATTACCAACCCTGCTGGTGCAAAGAGGCAGACCGTTGGAGTATTTACGGACAGGCTTACAGAGCCCCTTGCCCGTGTCCTCGGTAATCTTGGTGCTGAGGATGTGATGGTTTTTCACGGCGAGGACGGGCTTGATGAAATCACGGTTACTGATGGCTCGAAGGTGAGTCGTTTCAGGAACGGAATTATAGAAAATTTGATTATTGCCCCTGAGACTTTGGTTTTAACAGGGCGCCTGTTGAGTCTATTGCAGGTGGAGATGCCCGGGAGAATGCTGAGGCCACGATGATTGTTCTTAAGGGGGACCCCGGGCCAAAAAGGGATATAGTTGTAATGAATGCATCTGTTACCTTGATGGTTTCGGGCAGGACTGATGACCTTAAGGAGGCATCCCTGATCGCCCAGGAGGTTATTGATTCGGGGAAGGCATTGAGGAAACTGGAGGAGATCGTAAAGACGACCCAAAGACTTGCATCATAAAGAGCATAAATACAGGAAAGGATGGGTTTAAGGAAGAGGTAGATGGGTTTACGGGTAGCGGTTATAGGTACGGGATATCTTGGCAGGCACCATGCAAGGGTTTTCTCGGAGATTGAAGAGACAGAGCTTGTTGGTGTGGTGGATCTTGATAAAGAGCGGGCAGGTGAGATTGCAGGCAATACCGCTGTCAGGCGTTCGTGGACTACAGGGACGTCCTTCCGCATGTGGACGCCCTCAGCATTGTGACCCCCACGACCACGCATTATGAAATAGCCATGAGCTCTCTGCAGGCAGGAAAGGACCTTCTCGTTGAAAAACCCTTTACCCGGACGATAGAGGAGGCAGAGGCTCTCATTGCTGAAGCAGAAAGCTCCGGGAGGATTATCCAGGTGGGACATCTCGAGAGGTTCAACCCGGCAGTTCTGTATATTGAGGAGAAGTTAAAGGGACCGAGGTTTTTTGAGGCGGAGAGGCTTTCCCCCTTTCTGGGCAGGGGAACGGATGTGGATATAACCCTTGACCTTATGATACATGATATTGATATCATACTCTCCCTCTGCCGCAGCCCCATTATAGATATCAGGGCTGTTGGCGCAAAGGTGCTTACTGATAAAATCGATGTTGCCAAGGCCTGGCTGGAGATGGAGGATGGCACAAAGGCCCTTGTTACTGCAAGCAGACTTTCTCCCGGGAAGCGAAGGATTTTAAAAGTCTTTCAGGATTCGGAATATATAATGCTTGATTACCAGAACCTTGAGATATTCAGACACAGCAAGGATTCCTCCGGGACCATTCAGAGAGAGGAGATCAAATTAGACTACAGAGAGCCCCTGAAAGAGGAGCTCAGGGATTTTGCAGGCTCTGTAATGAACAGAAGACAACCCAGGGTAACTGCCCGCGACGGGCTGGAGGCGCTTAGGGTGGCACTTGAGATAAACAGAAAGATAGAGGAGACGATATGATTCCAATGGTTGACCTGAAGGTTCAGTATGAGGCCCTGAGGGAAGAGATACTTGAACAGATTACCGATGTGCTTGAAAGCTGCAGATACATCCTTGGCCCCAAGGTGGAGGAACTCGAAAAGAGTATTGCCGGCTACCACGACGTTAAAGAGGCTGTAGGTGTGGCCTCAGGGACTGATGCCCTTAACCTGAGTCTCAAAACACTTGGTATTGGCAAGGATGATGAGGTGCTAACCACGCCCTTTACCTTCTTTGCCACGGTTGAGGCAATCATATACCAGGGGGCAAAGCCGGTATTCGTTGATATAGACCCGGAGACATTAAACATTGACCCTGAAAAGATAGAGGAGAGGATAACCGACCGGACAAGGGCAATAATGCCGGTGCATATGTTTGGTATGCCGGCGGATATGGAGAGGATAGGGGAAATTGCCTCGAGGTATAATCTCTTTATTGTAGAGGACTGTGCCCAGTCCTTCGGGGCTCACATAAAAGGCAGAAAGACCGGAAGCTTTGGCGACGCAGGGTGTTTCAGTTTCTATCCGAGCAAGAATCTCGGGGCTTATGGTGATGGCGGTCTCATTACCACGGATAATGAGACGATTGCCGGGAAGATGAGGATGCTCAGGAATCATGGCTCAGAGAAGGGATATATCCACCAGGCAATTGGTCTTAACAGCAGGCTTGACGAGATTCAGGCAGCCGTCCTTCTGGTAAAGTTTAAGCGGATTGACCGGTATCTGTCTCTGAGGAGAGAGAAGGCGCGTTTTTATACAGAGCATCTTGGTTCAGTAGTCCAGTGCCCTCAGGAGAAGGAGGGATTCTATCATGTTTACCATCAGTACACCATAAAGAGTCCCCTCCGGGAGAGGATCAAATCCTACCTTTATGAAGAGGGCATCTCTTCCGTAATATACTATCCCATTCCACTGCACCTTCAGGAGGCCCTTAAAGGCTCTGGATACAGAAGGGGTGATTTCCCTGTAGCAGAGAGGGCTTCCCTTGAAGTGCTTTCACTGCCGATATATCCCGAGATCAGCGAGTCTGCCCTGGAAAAGGTCTGCGAAGCAGTCAGGAAGGCAGTTGCATGAAGGATTCAAGATTGATAACCTGTCCGCCTTCCCGTTTGCCCGCCTGCCCGATTGTCCGCCTGATAGCTTTACAGCCTGTTCGTGCCCTGTCATGACTGACGTGTTTATTGTCACGGGTGAGTCTTCCGGAGAACTTTACGGGGCGCTCCTGGCCAGGGCATTGAGGTCTTTAAAAGAGGATATCAGTATCTGTGGCGTTGGCGGTGAGCGGATGATGGCTGAAGGGGTAGAGCTTATAGCAGGCATTACAGGTGCCTTTGGTCTTATTGAGGCCGTCTCCTCCATAAAAACCCTTCGGGATGTATTTTCAAGGATAACAGAGAGGCTGGAGCAGGACAGGCCATCTGTTGTAGTCCTTATAGATTTTCCTGATTTTAACCTCAAGGTTGCCCAGAGGGCCAAATCTCTCGGGATCAAGGTGCTCTACTATGTGAGTCCGCAGGTATGGGCCTGGAGAAAAAAGAGGATCAGGAAGATCAAGGCACTCTCTGACAGGATTGCCGTGGTTCTTCCTTTTGAGGAGAAGATTTACAGGGATGCAGGGGCTGATTGTGAATTTGTGGGGCATCCGATAATGGAGGAGATAGAGAATACTAAAGGTAGCAAGGGATTTATCAAGGAACGCCTGGGCTTAAGGCCTGACAGGGAGGTCCTCGCCCTCATGCCCGGAAGCAGGAGACACGAGTTAAAGAGACTAATGCCCCTGTTTGTAAGTGTAGTTCAGCGCTTTAAAACAGACCATCCCGGTTTTCAGTATATCCTTCCCATGGCCCCAAACCTCTCTGAATTAGATTTTCAGGAATGGTCCGGTGTACTTGAGGGGTTTGGAGTGAAGTTTGTAAGGGGAATGGCTACCGAGGTGCTTTCTGCATCTGATCTGGCCCTTATAGCATCGGGCACTTCAACGCTTCAGGCTGCCCTTTGCAACGTTCCGATGGTGGTTGTTTACAAACTCTTTCCCCTCACATATCTTATAGGAAGGATGCTTGTTAATGTGAAATATATAAGCCTGGTCAACCTTCTGATGGACAGGGAGGTTGTTAGGGAACTGATTCAATACAAGGCGACTGCAGAGAATGTTATCAGGGAACTGGACCGGATAATAAACGATGACCAGGTAAACAGGTATATGATGGAGTCATTCAGGGAGATCAGGTCCTTTTATGAAGGCAAAAAGGCATCTCGGCGGGTTGCAGAGATGATAGGCGAGATGTCGGGGTGGTTAAGTGGATAATGACATTTAATCTTATGCGTATGGGATACACCCTTCTTTATATCTTCAGTTTAACCCTTGTTTTGCCTGTGCACTTATTGAAGAGGCCCTCCCATCTGAGGGGAAGGTGGTTAAGGGAGAGGTTTGGCTTTGTCCCTTCAGGATTAACCCGTAAAGGCGGCAGGAAGAGGCCAGTAGTCTGGATACATGCTGTCTCTGTAGGTGAAGCAATGGCTGCCAGACCGCTGATCGAAAGGTTGCGGGGAGGGGCCGATATTATCGTTTCCACGGTTACAGATACAGGGCAGAAGGTTGTGCGTGACTTTATTGCCGAAGATGAGGCCTGTATTTATGTGCCTTTTGACAAACCGTCTGCAATTAAAAGGACATCAGCCCGTATAAGGCCCGACATGCTTGTAATAATGGAGACAGAGCTTTGGCCGAACCTGCTTAAAACCATAAAGTCAGAGGGTATCCCGGTACTGATTGTAAACGGCAGGATATCCGATGGTTCGTTTTCAGGTTACAGGAAGATACTTTTTTTTATGAAGGGAATGCTCGGGATGGTGGATTTTTTCTGTATGCAGACCCTCAGGGATGCTGAAAAGATTATGGCCCTTGGAGCACCTGAAGAAAAGGTGCTGGTTACCGGGAATCTAAAGTTTGATATCACCCCGCCTGCTGATATCCCGGCCTGGTGTAAGAAACTCGGCAGTCCGGTAATTGTAGCTGGAAGCACCCATGAGGGAGAGGAGGAGATTATACTCGATGCGTTTGATGCAATAAAGAGGAAATTTTCAGGAGCGACCCTTGTTATCGCTCCAAGACATCCTGAAAGGTTTGGAGAGGTTGAAAAACTTTTAAGGGAGAGGGGCGCCGGTTTTGCTAAAAAGTCCGGGGGGGCTGTCAGGGGAAAGGAGATTGTCCTCCTTGACACAATAGGTGAACTCTCATCCGTCTATGGCTGTGCAGATGTCTGCATAATCGGCGGGAGCCTTATACCAAGGGGTGGACATAACCTTTTCGAACCGGCGTACTGGGCAAAGCCGGTTGTGTGTGGCCCTCACATGGAAAACTTTCCACTTGCACGGGAATTTTTCAGGGAAGGTGCTGCTGTTGAGGCAGGAGCAGAGGATATTGACAGGGTAGTAGAGGATATACTCTCAGACGCTGTCCGTGCAGAAGAGATGGGAAGGAGAGCCAAGGACCTGTATATCAAGAACTCTGGGGCTGTTCTAAAGACTCTGGAAGTGATAGGGAGACTCTTAAAAAAATACAGGGCCTGAGATTACCTGACAAACGTCTACCCCTTTTTTAATGCCTTCAGAAGTGTTTTTGAAAAATTATCGACCAGAAAAGGGTTGAATTCAGATCCGGCATTTTCCTTCATCAGTGCAACGATCTCTTCTACTTCTATCTGCCAGTCTCTTTTGTATGGTCTCCTGCTCCTCAGGGCGTCAAAGAAGTCGGATGTAGCAATAATCTGACTGCAGAAGTGCTGTTCCTTGCCGCCTGCATTAAGTTGCGGATATCCCTTGCAGTCATATCTCAGGTGGTGCTCGAGTGCTGCAATAGCTGCAAGCTGTGTCAGCCCGGAGATTCTTGCAAGGTACCGGGCCCCGTATAGAGAGTGCATCTTTATTTCTTCCCATTCTCTCTTGTCGAGTTTGCCCTTTTTCTCCAGAATATCCTTTGAGATAAAGAGTTTGCCCACATCGTGCAGTAAGGCTGCTATCCCGATATCGTGCAGCAGATCGTCCCTGGCCCCAAGTGACTCGGCCTGAAACATGGAGAGGATCGCCACGTTGGTGGCGTGTGTGTAGGTATATTCACTGTAAGCCTTAACAGGACTTATCAGTTTAAGGATATTTGCCTCCCGCTTGAAGGTGACGATAAAATTGACAACGATCTCCTCAAGTCCCGAGATGTTGAGCTCCTTGTGAGGCGCGATGTTATGGTATATCTCCTTTACTCTTGCGACCTGCTCTGATGAGAGGTTTTCAAGGTTGCTTGCAAGACTATCTCCCCCTATCCTGACGTCGATAATCCCGGTCTTTATATGCGGGTATATCTTCAGCTTTTTTTCGGGATCACTCAGGTCGGCAATGAACTGTTTGAGCTCTGAGTAGGAAATGCCTTTTAGAAAATCAATGCGTGAGATCCCCTTTCGCTTCAGCCTCTTGATTAAATTGCTTCCATGGTGTCCTGCATTTCTTGCAGGGGCCTTGTTTATAACAAGGTTGTCCTCCACTATCATTATCTCGAGGCTGTCCCTGTCTGTCAGGAGTTCATTCAGTATGGCGATGGACTTTTTTGTCAGATTGTCCACAGATATATGATCCTTTGAGTAGAGTGAACAATTTGAGATAGCCGACATTAATGTCGATATAAACGTCTTTGCATACGCCATTCAGCCGCTCCTTGCCTTTTTGATTTTCATGGACTCCTGTCTTATCCGTTCGTTTTTGGATTTCAGGCCCTTCTCTATAAGGTCTTCAATCTCCTCGACCGGGTAATGCCTGAGTGAGCTGTATACTGCCTCCCTCAGCCGTTCAACAGCGCCTTTAAAAAGGATGCTTCTGATTGAAAGGACATCCCTGATGGTGTCCAGAGTGCCGGGGTCTCCTATCTGGGCCAGGGCTTTCACTACAGGGATCTTATCGTAGATGTCCTTGCCGGAGATGCCTTTTCTCCTGAGCATCCGCGTGAGATCAGGAATCACCTCCCTTACCTTAAAAATGCCGGAAAGGGCTATGGCCTGTTCCACAACCTCTTTGTTGTCCGAATTAAGGTATCCCCTGAGTGCATTAATCCCGTAACTGTCCCCTTCTTTCAGCAGACACTTTATTGCCTCAAAACTGACCTTGGGATTTTCGTGGTGACAATAAGGCCTGACGTGCGGAAGCACTTCCTTTGTTCCACACTCGCTCAGGATGAGCAGCATGTTTCTCTTGACAAACCACCTGCTGTCACTTATGTGTTTTATGGCAACAGGAATTACCCTCGGGCCAAAGTGTGTTATCAGGCTTATGAGAAAATGTCTGATTGTTTGTGATTCCTCGTCAACGAGTGCATCCATCAGGGGGGATATTATCCGCTCTCCGTAATAATCGCACAATTGCAGGGCATCCTCTCTTGCCTGTCTGCCTATAATCCTGAGTGAATCAATGAACTGGGAGATAAACTCAGGAGACTTGTATTCCTTGAGGGCCTCTGAACTTATATCCGGGAATCTCTCTTTAGACAGATTTGATTCCAGTACCCTGAGTATCTTCAGGACCTGGCCATACTGGCCGGTCTCTATAAATTGACCAGCCTCTTCTTTTATCATATTGACGATATATTCGTATTCTTCTTCCGGGATTATATCAGATGAAATAAGCTCCAGCATTGTCTGATTAAAAAATCTCTCTACATATTCATCGCTGCATGCCCTTGTGAGCTCAGCCAATTCCATTGCTGCAACTTCCGAGATATCAAACCTCAGAACCTTCTCTATCTCTTTCTGGTATACGTCTGTCACATAGGATTCAAAGTCACCTGTGCCCAGGAGGTTTACAACGTCTGGGGAGAGAAATATATCGTCTGCAATAATGCTGTCCCCAAAGGTGGTGTCTTCAGAATCCGCCTGATAGAATTTTGAAAACTTGTCAAGAAGGTTTTTAAGGGCTGCCGGTATGGTCACTTGCTGCTCATCGATAGCGCTGAGCAGTTCTATAATCTTGTCCACTGATATCTCTTTGATTGCTCGCGTGGTAGCACCTATATCCGTGGAGACATTTTTGACTGCAGAGGAGAGAAACTGTTTTTTTAGTTCAGGCCGGAGTCTGCTGATAAAATCTATGAGCCTTGTCAGCTCCCTGCTGGAGAAAGTTGTGTCCGGAGACGTATTCATGTAAGAGGTAATCACCCTTTCACAGCTCTCTTCCTTGATCTCACCGGGATCTGTTGTGTTCAACATTTCTGCAAGGGTTTCAGGAGGGATTTCCTGTATTACGTCTGAGGCTCCTTCTGTTTGCAGGGTGCCGTCAATCAGCCCGCGTATGTAACGTTCCCACAGGCCTGTTCCGGAACCTTCCTTTTCTGTCCTTCCTTCACCGAAAGAGAATGCCCCATAGTCTATGAAGCCCGTCTTGATGTGAATCAGCCTGTACTCTTTTGCAGCCTCCTGAAGGGCTTCCGGAGGCAGGTCGGTAGCATCAATTGACAGAAAACGGAGAAATTCGTAAAGCTCGTCTTTTGTTACACCTGTTGTAAATGTCACGTAGGCGAGGTTCATTCCGCTTAAGTGCAGGGCAAATTCCCTGTAAGCAGCGTTTTTTTTGTCGAGGACATTGTTGTCAATAACAATGGTGTCCTTTGCAATAGCGAGGGTTATCTCTGCTCTCAGTTCGAAGAGTTTTTCCAAACAGTTAAATGCCCTCTCTAATGATCTCTCTACAGAGGGATGACCTGCAGGATAGATATTTACATTGCGGCGTGAGACATTCAGTTCGAAAATGGCCTCACTGAGTAATTGCGCATCGAGCGGGAGTTTTTCCCTGTCGTCAGCCATGCTGTAATTTTAACATAAAAACAGGTAGTGTACAATATAAATTTTGTTTGTTTATCTCTTCCTCACGTCCTGGAACGAGGTGTTTTTCATGCAGTCTCAATCAGTTTCTCAGCAATCTGAACGGCATTCAGGGCTGCGCCTTTTCTGAGGTTGTCTGCTACTATCCACATGTTTATGCCATTTTCAATAGATTCATCCTCCCTTATCCTGCCGATATAAACATCGTCTTTTCCGGCCATGTCAACAGGGAGAGGATAAATGTTCTTCTCAGGGGCATCAAATACTACAATTCCCGGGAAGGCCGCAAGCAGTGCCCTGACATCATTGACTGTAAGCTTCTTTTCGGTCTCCACATTAACACTTTCGGAGTGACACCTGAATACAGGTACCCTGACGGTTGTAGCAGTTACCCTGATTGAGTCATCCCCCAGTATCTTTATGGTCTCATTGACCATCTTCATCTCTTCTTTCGTATAACCGTTATCAAGGAAACTGTCAATGTGCGGCAGGACATTAAAGGCGATCTGGTGCGGATAGACCTCACACTTAACAGACCTGAAGAGCTAAGCATGTCCGTGGTCTGTTTGAGAAGCTCGTCCATTGCCTTTTTCCCTGTGCCGGAGACGGACTGAAATGTAGTAACAACCACCCTTTTTATCCCTGCAGCATCATGTATCGGTTTGAGTGCCATCACCATCTGTATGGTTGAACAGTTCGGGTTTGCAATTATGCCCTTGTGACGGCTGATGTCGCCGGGGTTGACCTCAGGTACCACGAGTGGCACGTCAGGGTCCATGCGCCATGCAGAGGAGTTGTCGATTACCACACATCCTGAACGGGCAGCTACAGGTGCCCAGGTCTTTGACCTTTCTCCGCCTGCTGAAAACAGGGCGATATCAACTCCCTTAAAAGAGTCTTCCTCCAGCAGGCTGACTACGGTCTCTTTTCCCCTGAACTCTATTCTTGTACCCGCTGACCTTTCAGATGCAAAGGGTAGCAGCTCTTCCACAGGGAAGTGTCTTTCCTTAAGAACAGATATCATCTCTTCACCAACAGCGCCTGTTGCGCCAACAACGGCAACTCTATATTGTTCCTTTTTCT
>JAADGU010000028.1 GCA_013152195.1 Nitrospirota bacterium | reverse complement strand
GTCCTCCATTATGGCCCTGTCTCTTTTCCTGCTGTACTTCAGGGTAACAAGGTTGCATCTGAAGGCAACATCTGTGTTATCAAGCTGAACGTCCATGCTGACTGCCTCAAGCGGGGCCCTGCCGGGGTAATACTGTGCCGGGTTATAGCCGAGGATGCTCAGGTTGGCAACATCAGAGCCTGGACTGAACCCATCGGGTATGGTCCTTACCTTACCAAGAGTCCCTGTCCTTGCAAGTCTGTCCATGTTGGGGGTAAATGCGGCCTGAAGGGGTGTTTTTCCGTTGAGTTCCTCTATGGGCCTGTCCGCCATTCCATCACCTATGATAATGTATTTCATGGTCTCCCTTCTTAAAATTCCAGCACGCTGTTAAGGGCATCTTCAACAGCCTTGACTGTTGCTTTTGTCCGCTTTGGTTTTTTAGAGACCCTGAAGACAGTGTCAGGGTCTTTAAGACCATTTCCTGTGAGGGTACATACCACTGTTTCTCCACCTCTGAAATAACCCTTCCTGTAAAGTTTTATCACTCCCGACAGAGAGGCTGCCGAGGCAGGTTCACAGAATATCCCCTCAGTTGACGCTATGAGACTGTAAGCATCGAGTATCTCCTCATCAGTAACTGCCTCAATCAATCCGCCTGATTCGTCCCTTGCCTTTACAGCGAACTCCCAGCTTGCCGGATTTCCTATCCGGATGGCCGTTGCAACGGTTTCCGGTCTTTCTACAGGTCTGCCAAGGACAATCGGGGCAGCTCCTGCAGCCTGAAATCCGAGCATCCTGGGTAAAGACTTGATAATTTCTTCCCTGTGGTAGTCATTATATCCACGCCAGTATGCGGTGATATTTCCGGCATTTCCTACTGGCAGGGCATGGAAATCCGGTGCCATTCCAAGCTGGTCGCATACCTCATAGGCAGCACTCTTCTGCCCCTCGAGCCTGTAGGGGTTCAAAGAGTTGACCATGGTTATCGGATACTTTTCCACCATCTCCTTGACTATTGTGAGGGCCCGGTCAAAGTTATCCTCTATCTGTATGACCTCTGCACCGTGAATCATGGCCTGAACAAGCTTTCCAAGTGCAATCTTGCCCTCCGGAATGATGACTATAGCCTTTAGTCCGGCCCTTGCTGCATAGGCTGCAGCAGAAGCAGATGTGTTTCCGGTAGAGGCGCATATGACAGCTTTTGAGTTGTCCTCAACTGCCTTTGATATAGCCATTGTCATTCCGCGGTCTTTAAAGGAACCTGTAGGGTTTGCACCATCAAACTTAAAGTAAAGCTTTAGGTTTATGCCGACTCTGTCGCACAGATTAACCGCACTGATAAGCGGTGTATTTCCTTCAAGAAGGGTTATTATGGGTGTCTTTTCAGTGACAGATAAGTAATTCCTGTATGTATGGAGAATCCCCCTCCATCTCCTGCACATTCGATCGTCCTGTTCAGATGAGACAGGCATTCGGGGTTCGCTCTTGGGCATCGAGATAAAACCTCCTTGTCATAGTAAATAAGAATTCAATCTTAACTCTGAGGCATAACGGTACGATAACGAAATCCGGTATTATTCAATAATATCTCCCTCAACAAGCTCAACCTTGACCCCTTGTTCAGTGAGGGATTGAAGTCCATCGTCGAGATTCTTCTCCTCCCCTTCCAGTTCGAGTATCATTTCTCCAACTGTCTCGGTTACCCGTGCCCTTCTTATGTTCGGCATTACATCAAACTTTTTAGCCATCGTAAAGAGTACAGGCTCTTTTATAAGGTGTTGTGGAAAGGTTAATTTTACTCTTCGTTTCATAAGTTCCCCCTTCCACCTGCTATAGCAGGTACTATGGAAACCTCATCTCCGTCCTTTACCTCTGTTTCTTCGGCTTTTAAAAACCTTATATCTTCTTCATTCAGATAGATATTTACGAACCTCCTGATCTTGCCACCTTCGGAGACCCTTTCTGCCAGCCCGGGGTAACGCGAATCAAGATCCTGTATCATCTCTATTATCTTTCCTGGTTTTCCTTCCACCACTTCCTGACCATCTGTCAATCTCTGAAGGGGTGTCGGGATCCTTACCTTTACTGCCATAAATACCTCCTTTCGTGATTTTGGATTTACAATTTACTTAATATCTCCTCAAAGGATGCGAGATTCGGTTTTATATGATGCGGTTCGGATACCTTACCCTGAAGTGCCTCCTGGGTCTTCATCCCGTTACCCGTAACACATATAACCGTTACTTCATCCTTGTCTATATATCCCTTTTCAATCAGTTTTCTTGTAACCGCCACAGTTACGCCACCTGCTGTTTCTGCAAATATCCCTTCGGTCCTGGCGAGGAGTTTTATTCCCTCGACTATCTCGTCATCCGTGACCTCTTCGCCGTAACCGCCGGACTCCTTTACAACCCTGCAGGCATAGAACCCGTCTGCAGGGTTTCCTATGGCAAGTGATTTTGCCACGGTATCCGGTTTTATGGGCCGTATAACATCGGTATCGTTCTTAATGGCTGTAACAATAGGATTACAGCCCATTGCCTGGGCAGCGAATATCTTCGGGCTTGCTTCATCCAAAATCCCCACTTCCCTGAATTCCTTAAATGCCTTCCATATCTTTGTCAGAAGTGATCCGCTTGCGCAGGGGACAATGACATTGTCAGGTGCCTTCCAGCCCAGTTGCTCTGCTATCTCAAATCCGATGGTCTTTGAGCCTTCAGCATAAAAGGGACGGATATTAATGTTTACAAAGGCCCAGTTGTATTTGTTTGCAATCTCGCTGCATAGCCTGTTTACATCATCGTAATTGCCATCCACAGCTATAAGGTTAGGCTTAAATACCAGCGAGGCAACAATTTTGGTTGCCTCGAGTGAGGCAGGTATGAAGATGAACCTGTTGAACCCGGCCTTTGCCCCGTGGGCAGAGACGGAATGGGCAAGGTTGCCTGTTGAGGCACAGGCGACTGTATCAAAGCCGAATTCCCTCGCCTTTGTAAGTGCAACCGCTACAACACGGTCCTTGAATGAAAGGGTCGGGTGCGCCACGGTGTCGTCTTTTATATAAAGCTCTTTCACGCCGAAAAGACTTGCAAGGTTTTCAGCCTTTATCAGGGGTGTAAAGCCTGAATTCAACCCTACCTGGGGCTCACCCTCTATCGGCATGAGTTCCTTGTATCTCCAGAGGTTTTCTGCCCTCCCTTCTATCGTTGTCCTTGAGACCGCCTTTTTTATCTCCTGATAGTCATAGACAACCTCAAGGGGCCCAAAGCAGAACTCACACACATAGATGGGCTCTATGTTATATTTTCTGCCGCATTCTCTACACTGCAGTCCTGTTACAAATCCCACTTTCTGCCTCCTTTTCTGAACTTCCCTAAGGTTACACAACACAATAAAAGTATTCTATTTTACAGAATTATAAGCGGAAAATTAAAGGTTTTTTCCATATTTGATTTTAACCGGTTCCAAAGTCTCTCCAAACGGCCTTGTTCTGCGTGCTATAACCCTTCTTTTTTGTTATGTTATAATCTCCGATATGAGAATTATCATTATAGGAGCCGGTGAGGTAGGATACCATATATCAAAATTCCTATCCAGGGAAGAAGGGGTAGAGGTTGTTGTTGTAGATACAACCAAGGAGCAGCTCAGGAGGATAAGTGAGGAGCTTGATATTGCCGTAGTGGAAGGGGAGGGTGGATCCCCTGCGGTTCTGAAGGAGGCTGGTGCAGAAAAGGCTTCCATTCTGCTTGCAGTAACCAATAGTGACGAGACCAACATGATCTCCTGTCTTGTGGCCAAGGCCCTCTTTAACATACCGCGGAAGATTGCAAGGATAAGGAACGATGAGTACTACGCCAACAAGCTTCTCCTTGCAAGGGACAATCTTGATATAAACCCTGCCATTAATCCTGAACTTGAATCTGCAAGAGCGATTCTCAGGATTATCGATGCCCCGTTTGCCACTGATGTTGAAGAATTTGAGGGGGGTATGATAAAGGTTATCGGATTCAGGGTTCAGAAGGACTCCCTGCTTGCCGGGAAGACTTTGCAGGAGTTCAGGGAAAGGATAAGGGAAAAAGTGCTGATAGGCATTATTCAGCGTGAGAACAGTGCGATAATCCCCTCGGGAAAGGACAGGATTGAGGAGAACGATATCGTCTATCTGCCTGTTCACAGTGACCACGTCCACAGGACGGCGGCCTTAATCAGTGGTGCCCTGAAACCTGTAAGGAATATGATTATAGTCGGGGGGGGCAGAATAGGGTTTCATGTAGCAAGAGAGATGGAAAAGAAGGATGTTACCGTCAAGATCATCGAGAAAAATCCCGAGAGATGCAAGTTTCTCATAAAAAACCTGCGGCGTACTGTAGTGCTGATCGGTGACGGTGCTGACAGGGGACTGCTTGATGAGGAGAACATAAGTGCAATGGATGTCTTTGCAGCCATCTCAAATAACGAAGAACTCAACATCATGTCTTCCCTGCTTGCAAAAAGGCTTGGGGTAAGGAAAGTAATAACCGTGGTTAACCGGACAGACTATCTGCCACTTGCCCACAGTCTCGGTATTGAGGTGGTAATAAGTCCAAGGCTTATTACGGCAAGTTCCATCCTGAGATACATCAGAAGGGGAGAGATCCTGAGTCTTACTGCAATTGCAGAGGATATGGCCGAGATTATCGAGGCAGGGGTTGGTGAAAAATCAAACTTTATTGGCAAGAAACTGAAGGATGCAAAAATACCGGTCTCTGCCCTGATTGGTGCAATTATCCGCAATGGTGAAGTAATCATCCCCGGTGGTGACGATATAATAAGAAAAGGCGACAGGCTGATTATTTTTGCCCTCAGAGAGTCCATAAGGCAGATAGAAAACCTACTGCTATGAACTGGAAGACTATCGTAAACCTCACCGGAATAGTTGTCCTTATTGTCTCATTCTTTATGCTCTTTCCCATAGGTGTATCCCTTTATTT
>JAADGU010000047.1:4682-5083 GCA_013152195.1 Nitrospirota bacterium | reverse complement strand
TTCAGGAGCACAGTGGAACGATTGAGATTGATGATTCGTATGAAGGTGGGGTAAGATTTATTATGAGGTTTCCTGCGGAGCGTGAAAATGGTGTGCAGCATTAGAGAGGGTGTAGTTTATTATAATATTCGGATTCAGAAATAAAGAGGTTGTAGGAAGCGATATGACAGAGTCTTCACTCATTCTCGTCCCGGCGTCCTGCCGGGGCTCCGATCCCGAAGTACTTCGGGAATCCGGGTGAGACAAAAGTGATAATTAAAACCGTTCAGACTCTGTCATATCTCTTCCTTTCCCTGGTTGAACCCTTTTGTTGCAGGGTAATGGTCTGTTATGCCGGACATGGTCCGGTGTTATTCAGGAGTACAGTATTTAGAGTCTGTGTATAAATATAAGAATTGAGC
>JAADGU010000047.1:0-4651 GCA_013152195.1 Nitrospirota bacterium | reverse complement strand
GGAATCCAGTCTTTTCAGTGAGTTCTGGATACCCGATTACAAACTTCGGGTATGACAAAAATAAAAAACAGCAGTTTATACACAGACTCTATTTAATTGCCGAAGTAATAATTTTAGATACAAGGGGTTTTTGTTATGGCAGAAGCAGACAGGGTAAGCATACTTGTTGTGGAGGATGAGCGGGATATGCGGGAGTTTTTAAGGGATATCCTGCTGGAGCATGGCTATGCCGTGGAGACGGCCTCAAACGGCCACGATGCCCTTGCCATGATGGAGAGGCAGAGGTTTCAGATTGTTATTTCAGATATAAAGATGCCTGTTATGGACGGACTCTCCTTTCTTGACCGGACGAGAACGGGGAATGCTTTTTTCCCCTTTGTTATCCTTATCACCGCCTTTGGAAATATAGATGATACGGTAAAACTCATGGACAGGGGTGCTTATGATTATATTATAAAACCCTTTAAGATGGAACAGATTCTGGTTGCCGTTAAAAAGGCGGTCAGGGAACTTGAAATGAGGAAGAGATTGCGGGAGCTTGAGGAGATGACCGCGAAGCGCTACAGTTTCCACAACCTTGCGGGCAAGAGCCCGGCCATGATAAAGATATTCACCTTTATTGAGAAGATAGTGGATTCAGGGGGCAATGTGCTTATCGAGGGCGAGACCGGTACCGGAAAAGAGATGATTGCAAGGGCAATTCACCTCTGTTCACAAAGAAAAGAAAAACCGTTTGTTCCTGTAAATTGTGCCTCCATACCCGAGGGGCTCCTGGAGAGCGAGCTTTTTGGTCATGTCAGGGGGGCCTTTACTGATGCAAAGAACGACAAGAAAGGACTCTTCCTTGAGGCCGATGGAGGGACTCTACTGCTTGACGAGATTACGGAAATGCCTGTGACCTTGCAGCCAAAACTCCTCAGGGCCCTGCAGGAGAGGCAGATTAAACCCGTTGGAAGCAATAAATACATCCCCTTTGATGTCAGGATTATCTCTGCAACCAACAGGAATCTGAGGGAAGAGGTGAGGGCGGGCAGGTTCAGGGAGGATCTCTATTACAGACTCAATATATTCAGAATAGAGCTCCCCCCGCTCAGGCAGCGCAGGGAGGATATCCCCATACTTGTGCAGGAATTCCTGAACAGGTATGAACAGAAGGAGAAGAAGGTTCAGATTTCTCCTGAGGTCATGAGGTTTCTTATGGATTACCCCTGGCCCGGAAACATAAGGGAGCTTGAGAATGTTATTGAACGGTCTGTGTATCTCTCGGAGGATGGGGTTGTGCGGATAAAAGATTTGCCGGATGAAATGCTCGCAGTCAGAGACGTGGAAGAGGGTTTTAGATTTGCAGAGGAAAAATCCCTGGATGAGCTTCAGCGGCAGTACATTGAGCATATTCTGGAGAGGTGCGGTGGAAACAAGAAACGCGCAGCGGAAATCCTTGGTGTAAACCGGAAGACCATATACAGAAAGCTCCTGGAGATCAGGAAAGGGTGAGACAATTTGTCTCGCCCGTGTCCCCTTCTGTCCCACTCAATGTTTACCCCGATACTATCCCCGGGATGCTGTAAACGCGATAATTTCTTTAAAAACAATGGCTTGGATTCATTTTCGGCATATTGTTTGACGCTGGCATATCTTTTGCTTTATAATCTGTTTTAATACTGACGGTAAAAGTACAGTTGCGCCCTGTGCGTTCCCCGGATGTTTTCAAGAGTGTTTGATTTTCCGGAAACTCCACTTTTTTTATCTGTCACTCAGGCAATAAGTGAGTTTGCGCACAGGCACTAAATCAAGATGGAGGATGGAGGTGTATGAAGAAGTCTGTCAAGAAGACAGTGATAGCAGTGATGCTTATTGTGGCAGGTGTCGGGTTTCTGATATACAAGGGGGTTTCAGAGACGGGGGTCTATTACCTGACAGTGAATGAGGTGATAGCAGCAGATCCGGAGAGCTTTAATGACAGGGGCATAAGGGTCAGCGGAAAGGTTGTGGAAGGCTCCACAAACTACAACCAGAGGGACCTCCTCCTGACCTTTACAGTAAGGGATCTTGATGACGAAACCAAGACCATGAAGGTCACATATACCGGGGTTGTTCCGGATGCATTCAAACCGGACGTTGAGGTGATACTTGAAGGAAGTTATGACAGGGAGAGTAACACCTTTTCTGCAACGACCCTCCTCGCCAAATGTCCGTCAAAATACAAAACTGAAGAAACCGGAGAAAAGGAGTAGAATATGGTAAATTTTGGTAACCTGTCGCAGGTTTTTGCATTTATATTTTCCCTGGCATCAATGGCCTTCCTTCTGACCGGGCTGATGAAGAATGATATGAGGTTTATAGAGAGCGGCAGGCGGTCGCTTTACGGCCTCGCGCTCTTTACAACACTTGCGTCAATCGCCCTGGGGTATCTCTTTATAACCGACAGTTTTCAGGTGGAGTATGTGGCGTCCTATTCAGACAGGGCCCTGCCGATGTTTTACAAGGTCACCGCCTTCTGGGCCGGACAAAAGGGCTCTCTGCTCTTCTGGGCATGGGTGCTGACTGTCTTCACCGCAATTGTAGTCCGTAACACGAGGACGGATCTGAAAAGCAGAAACACCCCCTATATCTACCTCGTCCTTGCCACTACAGCGAGCTTTTTCCTCCTGCTTCTCACCTCACTCTCAAATCCGTTTGCGCTTTTAGGGTTTATTCCCAAGGACGGTCAGGGCCTTAACCCCATGCTCCAGAATCCCGGTATGATCTTTCATCCTCCTACACTCTTTCTTGGGTATATCGGCTTTACCATACCCTTTGCATATGCCGTTTCAGCAATGGTGATCGGCAAGCTGGATGAGACGTGGCTGAGGAAGACGAGGAGGTGGAATGTCCTGTCCTGGGTCTTTCTGACCATAGGGATTATACTTGGTGGACAGTGGGCCTATGTTGAGCTTGGCTGGGGTGGCTACTGGGCATGGGACCCTGTGGAAAACGCCTCATTCATTCCCTGGCTTATTGCAACGGCATTCATACACTCGGCGATAATACAGGAGAGAAGGAATATCATGAAGGTCTGGAACATGGTGCTCATTGTCCTGACCTTTGTTTCCTGTCTCTTCGGCACATATCTGGTAAGAAGCGGTGTGCTTCAGTCCGTACATGACTTTGGTGCCACAGGACTCGGGGGATATTTCCTTGTCTTTATGATAGTCATACTCCTTGGCGGCATCTATCTCATAGCAGAGAGCTACAATGACCTGAGGACAAAGCACAGCCTTGAGTCCTATCTCTCACGGGAGAGCACCTTTCTTTTTAACAATGTGCTCTTTCTTGCAATTGCCTTCTCCACATTATTCGGAACCATTTTTCCGCTCATATCAGAGGCGGTAACAGGCAATAAACTTACGGTCAGTCAGCCCTTCTTCAACCAGGTAAACACCCCCCTCTTTCTCATCCTCCTGCTGCTGACGGGCATCTGTCCCCTCATAGGCTGGAGAAAGGCATCAGCCGACAATCTCCGGAAAAACTTCCTTGTTCCGGCCCTGGCTGCCGTGATAGGGGCGATAGCACTCTTTATAGCAGGCATAAGGGAGTTCTATCCCCTGACGGCCTTTTCACTCTCCATCTTTGTGATTGTAACCATCTTCAACGAGTTCAGGGGTGGGACAATGGCAAGGAGAAGGCTTACTGGAGAGCCGGTATTTACGGCATTCCCCAGGCTTCTCTATAAGATGAGGAGGAGGTACGGAGGTTATATCGTACACCTGGGAGTGGTTATCATAGTCATAGGCATCACAGGGTCTTCTGCATACAAACTCGAGACCCAGGGCACCCTTTACAAAGGGGAGAGCATAAAGATAGGGGACTATGAACTGCGTTATGATGATTTCAGGGGATACAGGGACAGAAACAGGGATATTTATGCTGCCACGCTCAAGGTCTTTAAAAACGGAAAACCTGCCGGAACCATATCTCCGGAGCGCAGGTATTATATAAATGCAGAGAAACCTACTACGGAAGTGAGTCTCAGGACCGGACTGCTTGAAGACCTCTATGTGACAATGCCCGGAATCGGGGAAAACGAGGAGATAACGCTCAAGGTTACGGTAAATCCCCTGTTGATCTGGATCTGGATTGGCGGATTCCTGATGGTTGCAGGTGGTATAATAGCAATCTTGCCAAATAGAAAAAAGAAGGGGGTCTATGATGAGATACATTAAGTATGGCAGTTTGATAATTTTCTCCCTCATGTTGATGCTCTCTGTGCCCTCAAGGGGGTTTTCACTGACCAGTACCGAGGTAGAAAGCAATCTTATGTGCGACTGTGGTTGCGGTCAGTTGCTTGGTACATGTGAGTGCGAGAGGGCTGAAGAGATGAGGACAATGATCAGGGGCATGATGGATAAAGGCCAAACAAAAGAGGAGATATTGAGCTCGTTTGTATCACAATATGGTGAGAGCATCCTTGCAGCGCCACCCAAAAAGGGGTTTAACCTGATAGCCTATATCCTGCCGTTTGTGGGTCTGCTGGTCGGGGTCATTGTGGCTGTTGTAGTTGTGAGGAAGTGGGCATTTTCGGGCAGAAAGGAAGCTGCAGCAGAGGCTGAGACAAAAGGGTCAGACATGAATGATGAGATGCAGAAGAAGATAGATGACGAATTGAAGAAGT
>JAADGU010000146.1 GCA_013152195.1 Nitrospirota bacterium | reverse complement strand
GCAACCCTGTTGCAGAGGTCTTTGCAAGGGCATCAAGATTGGGAATCCTTGCAGTCTCAAGCTCGGTACGGCCATCAAAAGGAAGGCCCCCAAGCCCGTCAAGAACGATCATGACAATCTTTGTATTGTTTTTCTGAACAAGACTTTTAATTATCTCTTGCATGGTAATATTCCCTCCATAGGAACCCAAAAGACTAACCCCGGGGGAAACCTGACCCCGCTTCTTTAAACTGCAGGTAAGCCTTTATAAAAACCACGTAGGTATATCCCATATAAGCGCCGGTAAGGGCCATTGATGCCAAAAGCCCTATAAGAGACAACCTGCTTAATATCACGCTGGAAATCATCAGAAGAAACCCTATTGCTATAATGGCAGCAAATAGCTTGAAGGTAACAGAGAGGTTGCTCCTTACAATCTGAACACTCCTCTTCATCGCATCAATAGGGCCTCTTTTTTCAAGCATTATAACCACAAAAGTGAAGCTAAAAACAAACGCAACAATTAATCCCGGAATAATAAATAACATAAATCCCAGAAGCAGCAAGACACCAAGAACAAGTCCGGCAACCATAAGGCTGATGATCATTTCGTTAGCACGGCCAAACCCGAAACCGAGTGACGTCTCTCCCTTGTCTTCCAATTTAACCATCATGGAGGCTACCATCCCCTGAGCAAAACTGTAAAAAACCCATCCCACTACAGACAGGACTGATTTTGCAAATATAAGGCCTGTCATCCCTTTCCCGAGTTCACCCACAGCATCAGGCTCCATTGCCGTCATTCTCATTCCGATTACCACGATCGAAAGACAACCAATGAGAAAAGAGACAAGGACAGGAGGCACAATTACGATGGTATGCTTCCTGATCAGCCCAAGGCTTTCTTTTAATAACTTTCCTATACCCATAGTTTCCCTTTTTCTGTCACTTTTTTTCTCCGTGAACTCTTCAGTTGAATTTTGATTTTTTGCTATGACTGCAAGCCAAGCAAGTGATTTGAATAATATCAGTTTGATATAAATGGTGTCAAATCGAAATAGAAGGCCCGTTTTTTAACATATAAGCTATAATATAGGGCATATTAATCCAGGGATTTAAGGAGTTATCCTGAAACGCAAACTCGGACAACATTATCTCTTTGACACAGCCATACTAAAGAGACTGATTGACGCAGCAGGCCTCGCTCCCGAGGACACAGTGATAGAGATAGGCCCCGGCAAGGGCATCCTAACCCTCATGTTATCTGAAGAAGTAAGAGAGGTTGTGGCAATAGAGCTTGACCCATACCTCTGCGAACATCTTAAAAAGAAGGTCTCGGCAATAAGGAACATAAAACTATTCTGTGTTGATGCCCTGAAATACCCCTACCATACGCTACCCCCTTTTAAGGTGGTGGCTAATATCCCCTACTACATAACAACCCCGATAATCTTCAGGCTCCTTGCCCACAGGGACAGGCTTATATCTGCAACCCTTACAGTTCAAAAAGAGGTGGCGGAAAGAATAGTAGCCCCTCCGGGCGGAAAGGATTACGGGGTACTTTCACTCATGGTCCAGTATTATGCTGATACCAGCATAGCCTTTTTCATACCGAAAGAGGCTTTTAAGCCCCCGCCAAAGGTAGACTCTGCCGTGGTTCATCTCAGGATATTAACTGAACCACGTATCTCTGTCCCCGATGAAAGGCTATTCTTCAGGGTAATCAAGACAGCATTCTCGCAGAGGAGAAAGACCCTCTCGAACTCCTTAAAACCCCTGTCTGAAGATATAAAGGATATCCTGTCTGCTGCAGGGATAGACTCCCGAAGGAGAGCTGAAACCCTGAGCATGGAAGAGTTTGCCAGGATTGCTGAAACAATATCCACTCATAAAAAGAACTGAGGAATTCGGGAATCACTCCATCTCACACGGTGGTACTTTCTCTTTTAATCTCTCCAGCCGCGCCTTTGTAAGCTCAGGCTTTACAACATATACGGAAAGGGCATATTCGTCCTTCTTCTTTATCAGGAGCCACTGATTCTCCCGCCCTCTCAGCCTTGTCAGGACAAAGGTCCCCCTCAGCTTTCTCCCATTAAGCATAAACTCCAGCCGCCCGCTGTCCAGACTCCCGCCAATGAGCTCATATTCACCCGAATCCCATATGAGTACAGGCCCGGCACCATAATGACCTTCAGGAATTATGCCCTCAAATGTTCCGTACTCAAGCGGATGGTCATCAACCATTATTGCGAGTCTCTTGTCCCTCGGGCACATTGAAGGCCCCTTTGGAACAGCCCAGGACTTCAGCACTCCGGCCATCTCAAGTCTGAAGTCATAATGAAGGCGACTTGAATGATGTTCGTGTACAACAAAATAGGGCATGAAATATAATAGCATGTGCAGTATCCTGTTTGCAGCAGGAAAGAGATTCCCGATTGACATCTTCAAATGTCAGTGTTAATATGTGGGTAGATTCAAAAAAAGTGAATATAATGTCTATGAACAGAGGGTTTGAAATTCTTGATATATCCGGAGATGTGGGTCTACGGGTCCATGGCCGGAGCCTTGAGGAACTCTTTATCAACAGCGCACTCGGTCTTTACAGTCTTATCACTGAACTCTCAGACGTTGAGCCCGCAGAGACGGTTGACATAAAGGTCAACAGGGAATCACTTGATGGTCTCCTTGTCGGATGGCTCAATGAATTAATCTTCCGGTTTGATACCTACGGTTTTATTGGTAAGGAGGTCAGGATTAAAAACATCAACGAAAACAGGGTTGAGGCAGAGATAAAAGGCGAGGAGTTTGACCCTGAGAGACACGAACGGGGGCTTCTGGTAAAGGCTGCCACATACCACAACATCAGAATTGAAAGGAATAATGGTATCTGGATTGCCGAAGTGGTTCTTGACATATAGTAATACCTTGGTCCAGCGATAAGAAGCCTCAACCATGGAAAGGAAGCGATATGATAGAGTCTGAACGGTTTTAATTTCGCAGTAAACTCACCTGGATGGGGAGTTGCGAAATTACCTCGGAGATGGACACGATGTCCATCGAGAATGAGTGAAGACTCTGTCATATCGCTTCCAACAACCATTTAGCTTTGGTTTCGGGTAATAATATCCTTACATAAACAGGAGTGATTATATGGCAGAAGGACTGAAAAGAATAGACGGAACCCGTCTTGAGGTCCCCAAAGGATATACAAACGGGATGCGCGTAGATGGAATAATCTATGTTGATAAGGAGCTTGAGGCATTCCTTGAAGAAGGTGCGATTAAGCAGGTTGCCAATGTAGCCACACTTCCGGGCATAGTGAAGAAATCCCTTGCCATGCCGGACATTCATACAGGATATGGCTTTGCAATCGGCGGGGTGGCGGCCTTTGACCTGGAGCATGGAATTATATCACCTGGAGGGGTAGGTTATGATATAAACTGCGGGGTTCGTCTGCTGAGGAGCAACCTGACACGCCTGGAGGTCCTCCCCAGGATAAAGGACCTCGTTGTAATGCTCTACAATGAAGTCCCTTCGGGAGTCGGCTCAAAGGGCAAGCTCAGACTGACAATCGAGGATCAAAGATCGCTCCTCCTGAAGGGAGCCCGCTGGGCGGTTGAGCGGGGCTATGGCGGGGCAGAAGACCTTGAAAGGACTGAATCCGGAGGGGCCATGGAGGGCGCAGACCCGTCTCTGATAAGTGACAGGGCATTTGAGCGCGGCAGGGCTCAGCAGGGAACCCTGGGTTCCGGAAATCACTTCCTCGAGGTACAGTATGTGGCAGAGATATACGATGAAAAGGCAGCCAATATACTCGGTGTATTCCCTGACCAGATAACAATAATGATCCACACCGGGTCAAGGGGATTTGGACATCAGGTTTGTACAGACTATCTCGAAGTGATGGAGAGGGCTGTCGGAAAATACGGCATAACATTGCCGGACAAAGAGCTTGCCTGTGCACCTGTAAAGAGCCCCGAGGCGCGGGATTATCTTGCAGCAATGAAGGCTGCAGCAAATTATGCATGGGCCAACAGGCAGTGCATAATGCACTGGACGAGAGAGGCACTGATGAAGGTAATGTCGGCATCCCCGGAAGAGCTGGACCTGAAACTCATCTATGATGTTGCCCATAACATAGCCAAGATGGAGGAACATACCGTCAACGGCGTTAAAAAGAGACTGATCGTCCACAGAAAGGGTGCCACACGGGCATTTCCCCCCGGGCACCCCGAGCTTCCGGAGGTTTACAGGGGATTGGGCCAGCCTGTGTTGATTCCAGGTGATATGGGCAGGGCCTCTTTTATCCTGACCGGCACTGAAAAGGCCATGGAAGAGACCTTTGGATCCACCTGCCATGGGGCAGGCAGGGTGATGTCCAGGCATCAGGCGATAAGGCAGGCAAAGGGCCGTGCCATATGGCGGGAGATGGAGGATGCAGGCATAGTGGTCATGAGTGCAGGGAAACGTACCCTTGCCGAGGAGATGTCAGAGGCTTACAAGGATGTATCAAACGTGGTGGATGTGGTACACAGGGCTGGCATTTCCAGGAAGGTGGCAAAGTTGAGACCATTGGGAGTGGTAAAGGGATAGATCGTTTGACAATAAAAGCCCCGTTAGGATATGATAATATTCAGCGGGGTGCGGGGTAGAGCAGTCTGGTAGCTCGTCGGGCTCATAACCCGAAGGTCGGAGGTTCAAATCCTCCCCCCGCCACCAAAATCCGCTTCAAAAAAACAAAGTCCTTTTATCTCCTTCCCGTAATTGCTGTTTCACTCGTTTCAATACCAATTACGGCCTTTTTCTTTAGTTATAGAACAAACATCTTCACCTTTCTGCCTGACATCCCTAAAAAACGCAGATTCCAACAGCAGATTGGAGAGCACATCTGACCATATCGGAGGATTGACAAAAGCATAGAGGACAGTTACAATGGATTGTACTGATCAAATCACGACAAAGGCGGTTTCAAAAAAAAAGCATTCAAAGAAAAGCAGCCGTTCTCCTTTCACGGGAGAATGAAAAGCAGATTCTAATCAACTTTCACTCTCATTTCCATGTTAACAACAAAATTGCACAAATTAAGAGGAGGTAACGATTTATGGAGCAAAAAGCACCGTTTGATCTTAAAGATTTCCGGCCGCCCAATATTAATGTTAAAACAATTGTTGGGGTCGTAGCTGTAATCCTGCTCGTAGTCTTTCTGTTTTCTTCCTACTTTACGGTGGACACGGAAGAGGTCGGGGTTGTCCTCAGGTTTGGAAAATTTGTCCGCACAGCTGATCCCGGGTTAAACTTCAAGTTGCCTTTTGGAATCGAACAGGTGTACAAAGTGCCTGTCGAACGGCAATTAAAGCTCGAACTTGGTTTCCGAACAACAAAACCCGGAATCAGGACCGAGTATTCCTCCAGAAGATATCAGGAGGAGTCCCTGATGTTAACAGGTGACCTTAATGCCGCCGAGGTGGAATGGATTGTACAATACCGCATCAAGGATCCTTACAAATTCCTGTTTCGTGTAAGGAACTCCGTGGGAACATTCCGGGATATAAATGAGGCAGTCATGCGAGAGGTTGTTGGTGACCGTACGGTGGACGAGGTCTTGACTGTCGGCCGTCAGGAAATTGCCAGCACTGTTGCCTTAAAAGTTCAGGAATTATGCGATCAGTATGAGACGGGGATAAAAGTAGAACAGGTAGTGCTTCAGGATGTTAATCCCCCCGAATCTGTAAAACCTGCCTTTAACGAGGTTAACGAAGCCCAGCAGGAGCGTGAAAAATTAATTAACCAGGCCCTTTCCGAATACAACAAGGTAATTCCGAGGGCCAAGGGTGAGGCGGAGAGAACCATTGAAAAGGCAAAGGGATATGCACTGGAACGGGTTAATAACGCACGCGGTGAGGCA
>JAADGU010000112.1 GCA_013152195.1 Nitrospirota bacterium | reverse complement strand
CCGGCATCCGTTCGACTTGCATGTGTTAAGCACGCCGCCAGCGTTCGCTCTGAGCCAGGATCAAACTCTCATCTTTTTTCCTTTGCTCTTTTACTCTTTTTGGCTTGTTTGGGTGTGCTACGCACTTCTCAGTAACTTGTCAAAGAACAATTGCAGTTTTAAATGCAGTTTTAAAGAATAACTCTTTTGAGAGGTCTTTGTCAACCCTGCCGGGTCTTGATAAAGTGAACTATCTCAACTGTCTCAACGAGAATCCACTGCTATTATGCCACACTACTTGAAAAAAAGCAAGCATTAAAATTAAACTGAATATGATGAAATACGGAGAGCGGGAAATCGAAGAAAAAGAGCTTGAAGCCTGGGACAATCCCTTCCCTGAAAGGGACTACGAGGTGTCCATCACCTTTGGTGAATTCACGTGCCTCTGTCCACGTTCAGGGTACCCTGACTTTGCTACCATAAGGATCAGGTATATCCCTGACATCAAGATAGTTGAGCTGAAATCACTGAAGCTCTACCTTAATTCCTTTCGCAATGAACACATATCCCACGAAGAGGTGACAAACAGTATCTATGGGCAACTTCAGGACATGCTAACTCCAAGGTTTCTCGAGGTTGTCGGAGACTTTAATCCCAGGGGTAATGTAAAAACAGTCATACGGGTAGCAAGCGACAAGGAAACAAAAAAAGATTAAGGAAAGACGGATTTTGCCCTTTCAATAAAAAGCCTCAGCTTTTCCTCGTCTTTTATTCCCTTCTCTTTTTCCACACCTGAACTGACATCAACTGCATAGGGATGGACCCATCTGATTGCTTTGTCAATGTTTTCAGGTGTGAGACCACCCGATAAAACAACAGGACCGAAACGCTTGGCTTCAAGGGCAATATCCCAGTTAAATATCTGCCCTGTGCCACCTGGAAGGTCCGGGGAATAGGTATCCAGAAGGTATGCAGAAACCCTGTATCTTTCAAGTGGTCCCAGGTCTGTAAATTCCCTCACCCTGAATGCCTTGACCACCCTTGGCCATAATGAGCACATCCCTTCCGGCTCATCACCGTGGAGCTGAACAATATCAATACCTGCGGCCCCGACAATCTCACTTATAACTGATGGTTCTTCATCAACAAAAACACCCACGGCAGTAACAAAAGCGGGAAGCTCGCTGATTATGCTTTTAGCCACATCCGGACGGACATACCTCGGGCTGCCCTTATAAAAAACAAACCCAAGGGCATCGGCGCCAAACTCCACAGCTTTGAGTGCGTCTTCCTTCCTCGTAATCCCGCAAATCTTCACTCTGACCGGGGGCTTCATGAAATGAGTTCCGTGTTTATCTTAACGTTTATGGATTTTTTGAGGGTCTCAACATAAGACCTGAGCAGTTTCTGCTGTTTGTCTCTCAACATGGCATCTCTTATGGCGTTAAAGTACGACTCGTCTCCCTTGAGCCCCTTAAGGTCTTCATCGGTTAATACAACAGCTCCCTCAATAAGTGCACGCATCTTGCCGACCAGGAGTTCCTGCCGCTTCATGGATTCATAGTATCCCGGAGTCAGCCTGTTTATCCGCAGGGTCTGCAGGTAAACATCCCGTCTGAAAACACCGTCTCTCTTAAAGGCAGGGTCGCTCATAATCGCCTCCTGAAGCTCCCTGTCTGAAACCTTTAATCCGAGTTTTTCTGCCTCTATACGCAGAATCCTTTCGTCAATAAGGGTCTCCAGCACCTTCTGTTTAAGGTTTAACTGCTCCTCCATCTTTTTATCAAATTTTTCCTTGTACATTTCCTTATAAAAGTTCCGGAACCTGTCATAAGCCCTCCAGTACTCATCAAGGGGTATCTTCTCTTTGCCCACCTCCGCCACCACAGGACTCTGATTCTGATCCAGAGGGCCGACATACAAAAATATGAAAGAAATAATCACAAGAAAAAAGAAGACATAAAAATACTTGGCATGTTTATGCATAAACTGTAACATCTTTTAGCCTCCTGTTCCGGTATGCAAAATTATATTCATAATTAATTCATGATATATTTAAATCCGGATTGTTTTCAGTATCTCCTCTCAAAATAATCCTTCAAAATGTCTCTGTGATCAAAGGCTATATCCTCCGGGAGATTATCCCTTGCAAAGACTCCGACATCTGCAGCATCATCTCCTGCCCTGGGAATCCCCTTTGCCCTTGCAATATAGACTATGGTAATTGTATGAAACCTTGAGTCCCTTCCAGGCTCGGAGTAGGCGTGAAACTGCCTGACCAGCTCCACATCAAGCCCTGTCTCTTCTTTTGCCTCCCTTACGGCGGCAGCTTCAAGACTTTCACCGTAATCCACAAACCCGCCGGGCAAGGCCCAGCCATAAGGGGGATTTTTCCTTTTTATCAGTATAATCCCGCTGTTATACTCTATTATCAAATCAGCCGTTGGCAGAGGATTTCTGTATTCGTGCATTGGAAAATAAAAAAATCTAATTTAGGAAAATACTACCTGCGTGTATCAAATAAAAAACACGCCTTCTGCTTTAATCTCTGATTCTTGTTCCTTATTCTTCAACCCTCGGCATTTGATAATTAAAAACACCTTCGGGAACAACCGTGGAAATGGCATGCTTATATATCATCTGAACAGTTGCCTCTTTTAGCAGTACCACAAAGCTGTCAAATCCCTTGATCACACCCCTCAACCTCACTCCATTGGTAAGGTAGACAACTACATGGGTTTTTTCCTTTCTGAGCTGATTGAGAAAACTGTCCTGAAGGTTCTGATTTTTTGTCATGCCTAACTCCTTAACATTTTATTCTGCCTGAATTCAGATAATTATTCTATTTTAGCATAATAAAGCCCGGCATTTACCAAGTGCTATCTCACTTAACCACTCTTGTCATTTTATCCAGAAAAGGAGAGATTTCTTCGTACCTTGTCTTAAGTGAGCTTCTGTTGAGAATCAACCTTGCAGTTGACTCTGCAATGGTTTCAATCTCTACAAGCCTGTTTGCCCTAAGGGTCTTGCCCGTAGAAACAAGGTCAACGATACCATCTGCCATTCCCACTATTGGAGCAAGCTCTATGGAACCATAGAGCTTGATTATCTCGACCTGAACGCCCATTGACGAAAAATACCGCTCGGTAATACCAGGATATTTAGTTGCAATCCTGATAAAACTCTTTGTCTTCAATTCTCCCCTGGTCCTTTCCGGCTCGGCAACAACAAGCCTGCAAAGACCAAACCCGAGATCCAGGGGTTCATAAACAGCCGGAACCTCTTCCATCAAAAGGTCCTTGCCAACCACACCGGCATCTGCACCGCCATATTCGACAAAGGTGGCCACATCCCGGGCCCTTAGTAAAAGGATCCTGATGGACTTATCTCCGGACTCATGCACCAGAGACCTTGAGGTCTCCAGGTCACCCGAAAATGTTATTCCCATAGGGCCGAGCATTTTCACCGTCTCCATGAGGAGTCTGCCTTTAGGCAGTGCAAGTGTAATCATAATATATTATCCTTTCTGTCTCTCAATCCTTGCACCCAGGGAGCGAAGCTTGTTCTCTATCGATTCATATCCCCTGTCAAGATGATAAATTCTGTCTATAAGGGTCTCACCCCTTGCAGCAAGGGCCGCCACAACCAGCGAAGCACTTGCCCGCAGGTCTGTGGCCATAACAGGTGCCCCTTTGAGTGATTTAACCCCTTTTACGGTTGCAATTGAGCCCTCGATATTAATATCAGCCCCCATTCTTCTGAGCTCGGCAACATGCATGAATCTGTTTTCAAATATGGTCTCACTGATAACACTTGTGCCCTCGGCAACACTCATCAGGGCCATAAACTGTGCCTGCATATCTGTTGGAAAACCAGGATACGGCATGGTCTTGACATCACTGGCCCTAAGGTGTTGAGGCCCTCTGACCACAAGCCCTTTCTCACTCTCCTGAAATTTAATGCCTGTCTCCTGAAGCTTTGCTACAACTGCTGCAATGTGCTCTGTATTAACACCTTCCATGACAATCTCACCGCCTGTTATCCCCGCTGCAGCCATGAATGTCCCTGCCTCTATCCTGTCAGGGATAATATCATAATCAAGAGAGTTTAACTCCTTAACACCTTCAATCTCAATAATGCTCTCGCCAGCCCCCTCTATCCGGGCTCCGGCACTGATCAGTGCGTTCGCAAGATCAATCACCTCGGGTTCACGGGCGGCGTTTTCCAGCCTCGTCAGGCCTTTTGCAAGGGTAGCAGCCATCATCAGGTTTTCGGTACCGGTAACAGTGGGAATGTCAAAACAGATATTTGCCCCCCTGAGTCTCCGGGTCCTGGCGTTTACATAACCCTTATCAAGGCTGATGAGTGCTCCCATCTTCTGAAGACCCAAAAGGTGTAGATTTATTGGCCTTGCACCTATGGCACACCCACCCGGCAGAGAAACCCTTGCCCGCCCATGCCTGGCCAGCAAAGGCCCGAGCACAAGCACCGAGGCCCGCATAGTCCTTACAAGGTCATAAGGGGCCTCATGGCCCTTGATATCCTCTGTATTTATCAGTGCCGTTGAGTCCGACAGGGAAAATTCTGCCCCCAGGTGCTCAAGGAGCCTTCCCATTGTAAAGACATCGCGGAGATTGGGAACGCGGCGGAGTTTATGAGTCCCATGACCGAGAATAGTTGAGGCCATTATAGGCAGGGCAGCATTCTTTGCACCCGAGACCCTGACACTCCCGCGGAGTTTTTTACCACCTGATATCAGTAGTTTTTCCATTGTTTATTCCTGAAAGTGA
>JAADGU010000048.1 GCA_013152195.1 Nitrospirota bacterium | reverse complement strand
TAAAACCGTTCAGAGTCAATCATATCACTTCCTTCCGATCGTTGGCTGGATCTTTCTTATATTTTAGCTTGACACATTCTTATGTTTTAGTTGTGCAGGAGCATTAATTTATGGTACGCTAAATTAATTGTGTATAAATCAATTTACTGCATGATTCAGGAAAGGAGAAAATAATGGTTCAGGTAAAGGCAGGAGATACGGTAAGGGTTCACTATAGCGGGTTTTTAGACGATGGTACGGTCTTTGATTCCTCTCTGGAAAGGGAGCCTTTTGAGTTTACCCTGGGGCAGGGGATGGTAATCCCCGGTTTTGAAGATGCCGTTGTCGGGATGGATGTGGGTGATACAAAGACCGTTAATATACCAACGGATCAAGCCTATGGCCCATACAGGGATGAACTGCTGGTTGCTGTTGAAAGGTCACAGGTGCCACCCAATATCGAGCCTGATGTAGGCATGGAGCTTCAGATACGTACACCTGAGGGAACAGTTACCAATGTTACCATCACCGAGATGGATGAAAACTCCATTACACTTGATGCTAATCACCCACTTGCAGGCAAAGACCTTATCTTTGAGATCAAACTTGTGGAGATAGTTTAGAAAACACGGTATCGTGTAAAAAGGGCTGGCAGGGTTTATCTCTCCAGCCCTTTTCTTTTTTTGGACAGGGTGTTTTTTATCGGCAGGCAGATTGCATATACATATCTGCCGGGTAGTAGAGATAGTCATGGCGATTGTGACTGATGAAGAATAGGATTTTGGATACAGTCAGGAAAGTGGAAGGCCTGAGGGACGGATGCTATCATTATGATGTCCTTCATGAGAGGGCGGAATATATTGAGAGGGAATTCGTATCAGCAGGCTTTACTGTGCAGCGGGATGAGCTTGTTTTTAATGGAAAGTCATACCGCAATATCATAGCCACTGCTTCCGGTATGGAGAGCAGGGAGGAGTGGGTGCTGATAGGGGCCCACTATGATGCAGTGGTGGATAGTCCCGGGGCTGATGACAATGCATCCGGTGTGGCTGTCATGCTTGAGGTTGCAAGGAGTCTGGGTCCGCGAAAGGGTATAAAGTTTGTGGCCTTTACCCTTGAAGAACCCCAGCCACATACCCTTCACTTCCTGATAGGGAGTAAACACTTTGTGAACAGGATGAAGTCCATGGGGCAGATTTACAGGGCTGTCCTGATCCTCGAATCAGTTGGATATATCAGTCATGAACCTGAAAGCCAGTTGCTGCCGCCCCTTGTGAAGGCTCCGCATGTGGGTGACTTTATCGCTGTTGTGGGGAATAAAAAGGCCGACAGGATTATGACGGGATTTAAGGAAACAGCCGGACGGTATGTGCCTGAACTCAAGGTTGTAACCTACAGGGCACCTGCAAGGGGTTTTCTGCTCCCCGAGACCCGGTTCAGTGACCATGCGCCGTTCTGGGATGCAGGATATCCGGCTGTAATGATAACAGACACCGCGATGTTCCGCAATCCTAACTACCATACGCCGTCTGATACCTCTGAAACCCTTTCACCGGATTTTATGGCCCAGGTGGCAGAGGCCCTGATTCATACTGTAGAGGGACTTTAGCGCTCCTCTTCCATCTGCCAGACTATCTCGTTTATGAGGTTCAGTGAATCAAGGGCCACATCCTCCTGAACCCTCTGGATTGCAAACCCTGCATGGACCAGGACATAGTCTCCCACCTTAACCTCTTCAGGCAATATCATAAGGCTGATCTCACGCCTTGCTCCCATAACATCAATAGTGGCCATGAGGTCGTTGATCCTGATTATTTTTGAGGGAACGGCAAGGCACATTCGGGGTCTCCTTTATTAAATTATATCTATATCCGCAGATTACGCAGATTTTCTCAGATTAAGATCAATAAATAATTTTATGTCAATTGTCAATTGACAATTCAAGAGTTGCTCCCCACCCGGAGAGTTTGTTTATAACCTTTTCAATTAATCCGTCTACCTGCCCCTCTATCTCGGGACTGAGGCCGTAACCTGTCTCAATGGTCCGCGGTTGTATTCCTATCAGGCACATCTCTTCCGGCATTGTTCCCAGCAATTGTCCTGCAGCTATCATATCAGGGAGGGCTATCTGGTGAACAGAGAGTTTTGAGGAAAAATAGTGGGGTATCTCACTGTTGTTGAGCTCGCCGATGGTGCCTGGTTCTGCCTTGAAGTCCACGGCATCAATGAAGATAACCCGTTCCTTTCCTTCAATAAAGGGCAGGAGGTCGAGTCCCATTGTCCCGCCGTCAATCAGCTCAACGTTGCCGGGAAGCTCATATCTGCCCTTTAACTTGTTAAGGACAAGAACTCCCACTCCATCGTCACTCAGTAGTATGTTACCGATGCCGACTACAGCAATCTCTACTCCCATTCTTTCCCTGTAACAAACTTGTCCCCGCTGAAGATGGAGCCCACCAGGCCATTGCGTTCCTTGAGGTCAAGATACCAGGCTATGTATATATGTGCAAGGACAAAGACGGCGATAACGTACATGGCAAGGTGGTGGTAGAGTCTTATCGTCTGAAGATGCATTATCCCTGTAAGCCATCCTCCGAGGACTGTCCATAAAGCGCCCTGATGGTTAACTGAGTAGAGGGCAAATCCGGAGACTATCTGAAAGATAAAGAGACCGAATATAAAAAAGTAGACTATGCCTGCAAAGGCTGTATGACCGACTGCAGAGGGTGGCTTTTTGCTCATAAAAAAGTAGAACTTCAGGGATTCCCCGATCTCCTTCCACTGTCTTCCTGTCAGCGGCAGCCAGACCCTCCAGCTTGCATACCTGTTGCCTGCAAAGGCCCAATAGATCCTTACAATAATACTCATCATTAATGCATAGGCTGTTACAAAATGGATAAACCTCATCCAGCCCATGATATACTCTTTTGAAGATACAGCATACATGAATGGATTGCCGATATAGAACCCGGTGATGGAGAGGCTGACTATACACAGCGCATTTATCCAGTGTGTGAGCCTGACCGGAAACTCCCATGCATAGACCCTTGTCCGTTCTTTTTCATTCATGACTGTCTCCTGCCTTTATTTTCTCGCAAAGGCGCAAAGTTCGCAAAGTTTTATTAAAGCTGTCATTGCCTTTTCTTTCCTTTGCGTCCTTGCGCCTCTGCGAGATATGCGTTCTCATTATACAACCTTTATCCTCGTAACCTCTCTGCCGTCAGGATCAACTACATGGACGGCACAGGCCATGCATGGGTCAAAGGAATGGACTGTCCTGAGTATCTCCAAAGGCTGTTCAGGGTTGGCCACGGGGGTGCCTCTCAGTGCGGCTTCATAGGGTCCGCGCTGCCCTTTTGCATCCCTCGGAGAGCCGTTCCATGTACTGGGGACCACACACTGATAATTGGCAATATGGCCATCCTTAATCTTCAGCCAGTGACCAAGTGCACCCCTCGGCGCCTCCTGCCAGCCATAGCCCCGGGCCTCTTTTGGCCAGGTGGAGGGGTCCCATTTCTCGCCATTATGGATTCTGAAGTCGCCTTTCTTCATGTTGGCGGTAAGCTCATCAAGCCAGACCGGGAGCATCTCTGCTGTTACAAGTGTCTCTACCCCACGTGCTGCAACCCTTCCAAGGGTTGAAAATAACGCTTCCGGACCTACTCCAAGGGTCTTGAGGACATGGTTTACCACCTCCTGAACCCTCTTGTGTCCGCTTGCATAGGCCACGAGCATCCTGGCCAGAGGGCCGACTTCCATGGGTTTGTCGTCATACCTTGGTGCCTTGAGCCAGCTGTATTTATTGTCGGTATCAAGGAATTTATACGGCGGCTTGGGACCTGTATACTTATAATCAGTAACCCCATCCCATGGATGTCTTGCACTGTTGTCGCCGTCAGGGTATTCATACCACGAGTGGGTGACATATTCAGTAATCTTGTTGTGGTCAACAGGATGTACTGTGCCGAGGTCTTTATTGAGTATTATTCCCCTTGGCAGCCAGAGGTTGTCGGTGTTGCTGATATTGTCTTTCGGGAACTCTCCGTAGACAAGAAAGTTGCCTACCCCCTCACCATATGCTGCCCATTCCTTATAAAAGGAGGCAACAGCAAGGAGATCAGGAATATAGACCTTTTCCACAAACTCATGGGCCTTCTTTGCAAGGCCTGAGATAAAGGCAATGCTGCCTGCATTAAGGGCATTCTGGCTGTTGGGGTCAACCGGAATGGCCATTCCACCTACAAGGTATGTCTGGGCATGCGGATTCTTTGCTCCGAGCAGGGCCTGAATCCTTATAACGTCTCTCTGCCAGTCGAGTGCCTCAAGATAATGGGCAACTGCCATCAGGTTTGCCTCCGGAGGCAGTTTGTAGGCCGGATGACCCCAGTAGGCATTTGAGAACGGACCGAGTTGTCCACGTTCAACAAAGGCCTTCAGCTTTTCCTGCATCCCCTTAAAATATGTTACTGAAGACTCCGGCCAGTCAGATAAGGACTGGGCAAGGGATGCGGTCTTTGCAGGGTCAGCGCTGAGGGCACTTACAATATCAACCCAGTCAAGGGCATGGAGGTGATAGAAGTGGATTACATGGTCCTGCACGTACTGTATACCGGTAATCAGGTTCCTGATAATCCTTGCATTATCAGGGATGGTAATATCCAGGGCATTTTCGACCGCTCTCACCGAGGCGGTTGCGTGAACCGTTGTTCAGACGCCTCATATTCTCTGGGTGAAAGCCCAGGCATCCCTTGGGTCACGGCCCTTGAGGATAATCTCTATGCCGCGAAACATGGTGCTTGAGGACCAGGCATCAACAACCCTGCCG
>JAADGU010000039.1 GCA_013152195.1 Nitrospirota bacterium | reverse complement strand
TCTGATCCGTGTAGCCACTGCTCAACAGTACCCGCAGATCGGGGTTGTAAGAGAGTAGCTGGTCAACCAGATGGAGACCGCTTTTGTCGGGTAAAACAACATCGCTGAGGATCAGGTGAAAATTCCCCTTTTCTTTCTCAAAAATATCCAGTGCCTCCTGAAAACTTGAGGCCTCAGCCACATTGTATCCGCTCCCCCGAAGCACTTCTGCGGCAAATCCCCGGACACCTTCTTCATCCTCCACCAGGAGAATCCGCTCACCACTTCCCTGGAGCATCTGTACGGGACTGGTATTCCCCGCCTCTTCCTCCGACTCTACAGAAGAGGCAGGCAGGTATATCCTGAAAGTCGAACCCCGGCCGGACTTGCTGGAAACATTTATCCATCCTTTGTGCTGTTTGACAATACCATAGACAACGGACAGGCCAAGCCCGGTGCCCTTTCCTGCCTCCTTGGTGGTAAAAAAGGGTTCAAAAATGTGCTGAATAGTCTTTTTATTCATGCCGACTCCCGTGTCCTCAACTGAAAGACAAACAAATTTTCCGGGCCGCGATTCAAGAATATCATTGCTCTGTTCTTCACCAAGCAACACATTTTCAGTCCTGATAGTAAGACTCCCGCCGTTGGGCATGGCGTCTCTGGCATTGCCGGCAAGATTCATAATCACCTGCTCGATACTTCCTGTATCTGCCCGGACCATCCAGATGTCCGGCTCCAGCTCCGTCCTGATAACTATATCTTCACCGATAAGACGGTTAAGCATCAGCAGCAAAGCATCAATTGTCCTGTTAATATTGAGATGGATAAACTCCATTGGCTGCTTGCGGCTGAAAAGGAGCAGTTGGCGGGTGAGGTCAGCCGCGCGCACAGAAGCATTACGTATCTGTTTCAGATTCCTGTAAAAAGGTTCTGACTCCTCAACCTTCATCATCACCAGATCGACATATCCCCTGATAGCTGTCAAAAGGTTGTTGAAGTCGTGTGCAATCCCTCCTGCCAGCGTTCCTATAGCTTCCATCTTCTGTGCCTGGAGGAGCTGGGCCTGCATTTTCTCTTTTTCCTCTTCTGCATGCCGGCGATCCATAATCACCTGTACGTTTGTGGCAAAGGACTCGACCTGTCTGGCGTCATCTTCCGTATAGTCCGAGGGTTTGTTGGCAACAGCTGCCAGTGCAACGATACGGCCGTGACTGAAAACAGGGACTATCAGGACCCTGTCAAGCAGGAGGTGCCCGTCAGGGACTCCTTTTTTGCCAGGACAGGCTCGATAGTCATTTATAATGAGTGTCCTCCTGAGGCGGACTGCATCCCCCAGGAGTCCTGCGTTGATTAAAGGATATTCAATTGGCCTGTCCTGTATACGGCACTCCTTCATTGCCCCTGCAGAGAACGCATAAATCTTCATAACTGTTTCATCCTTATTAAGGAACCCATAGAAAGCATAGGGGCTTTGTGTCATCTCTGTTATTTCAACCAGCACGTGATCGCATAATGTCTGGTAGTCCGCATCAGCCATGCGCGCTATATTCCATAGCATCTCAAGGCATCGCCGCAAGCGGGTTTGTTCTTCTTCGGCCTGCCTGTGCTGGGCTCGCATACGTAGCGCTGTAATACAATAAGAGAGATCATCCGCCAGCTCTGTCAGCAGCCTCACCTCTTCAGGGTCAAAGGCATCAGGCTCAGGGGCATATATGTTGATGGCACCCAGCACACAGTTGTCATCAACCAGGGGAATGGCAATCGATGACTGGTAACCACGATTAATCGCCTCTTCCCGCCATAGAGAATAATCGGGGTTTGACAGGACATCCCTGTTAATGCTTACTTTCCCTGTCCGGATAGCAGTACCCGTGGGGCCGCGTCCCCTATCCGTATCTGCCCAGGTAAGATTCAATGTCCTGAGATATCCTTCCTCGAAACCTGACTGAGCCACCGGTAAAACAGTCTTCTCTTCATCCTGCCCGGCAAAACCTATCCATGCAAGGCGGTATCCCCCAACATCCACAAAGACCTTGCAGATCTCATTCAGCAAGACAGTCTCATCTCTCACCCTCACAATTATCTGGTTGCATTCACTAAGCACCTTGAGTGCCCGGTTAACCTTACGAAGCTTCTTTTCAGCGCGCCGGCACCGGCATTCAGAATCCTCCAGTTCATCAATCCTCCAGCGCATTTCCAGCAACTCATCTATAAGCTGCGCTTTTGTCTTGTCTTCGTCTTTCATTTGAAAATCCCCCCTCTCCCCCTCAACTAAAGGGGAAGTATATGATACAAAAGTCCCCCTTTGTACCCCGGCTTCAGTCCGGGTATGATTGTTTCATTTATAGTGGATATAGCCGCCAGAAACAGGAAAAACCCCCCTATGTCATTTATAGCAGATGACCAGGTGCTTGTCAAGAAACGCTCACTACCTTTTCCATTGCAAAATGATAATGTCATGCAAGTCTGCAAGATGGAAATACCTTGCTACCTTAAATAAGTTCCAGAGAGTGTATAGACAAAATGTCCGGTAATTGTGATTCCATCCATGTCCCAGTTTTCAGGCAGGGGCCAGTATGGCTCACCATCCCTGAGCGCCTGGATCAGCCTCATCAAGCTCCCTGTAACCGGATGTACGTACCAACTCTACAGACCCTAAATAACCGTCCTTCTTTATTGTAAACCTTATGTAGGGGTCACCGTAAAGACCTCGCCTTGCAGCCTCCGGAGGGTATCTCCATATCCTCTCAATCCTGCCCTTAAGCTTCATCATGTAGCTGTAATACTTGAGCTCTTTTGTGCTGAAGGTAACTCCCGATTCCTCTTTCCCTTTTTCTGCAGGCTGCAGTCTGGCAATATCTCCTATTATCCCGGAGTCAAAGAGCTCTCTGCCCCGCGGCAGTCTCTGCGTCCCTGACTCTCCCTCAACCCCTGGACCCTGCTCGGGAGGCATTATCCTCTTCTCCGGAAAAGCCCCGTTATCCAACTCAACAGGTGATCTGGAAGTCTCCCTCGGGGATGAAGATTGCCCCTGTCTTGCGGATGGTTTCTCTGCAGAGGGCGTGATTTTCGGCAAAGACTTTTCAAGTCTCCTCACTGGCATATCCCTCTTTTTATCCCGCAGTACCCCGGTCTCCTTACTGAGCGCAGGGGGAGTGACAATCTCTGCCATAAAGGGGCTCTTCTCTCCTTCTTCAGGGGAAGGGAGAGTTATCCTTAGAACAAGAAAGATCAGCAGCAGGTGAAACAGAAAAGATAAAACAACGGCACTCTTAAGTCTCAATGCAGGAATTTCCTGAAGAGATTGATATAGCTTAAAAGGCTGCCGCGGCTGGCATCCTTTCTCAACCACAGCCTCATTGACGCCTCCTGAACATCAGGCCTGCCAAACATATCAAACAGTTTCTCCGCCCCTGCATCATTGCGCAAAAAGACACTTTCAAGGGTTCTCATAAGCATGAACCTTGAGAGGAACCTCCTGCGCCATAGCTTTCTGTACAGGGACAGCCTGTTATTGATTATTGCCTCGGCAGCAAACTCTCCTGACTTCATGGCGTAATAGATACCCTCATACGTAAAAGGCATCACCTGAGTGGCTGAATCCCCCACAAAGAGTATCTTGCCTGCATTATAAATTCCATTTTTCCAGAGCGGCACCTTATACCCCCTCACCGTCATTTCCCCTGAAGCATTAACATTAAGCCTCTTTAAAAACCTCTCAAAGAACAACCTCGCATCACTACCGTAGGTAATCCCCGTCCCCACAGAGGACAACCCCACGGAAGGGCTCAAGGCCTGCGGCACGTGAGAATCCATGCCAACTTTTGGAAAGACCCATGAATATGAAGAGGGGGCATGTTCGGAGCCAAACCAGAACTCACAGGCATCGCTCTCAAGTCCCTCCACTGAACACGAGAGTGTAAAGACACAGCCTGGTGATTTGAGACCAATGGAGCTTCTCACCCTTGAATTAACGCCATCAGAAGCGATCAGATAATCCGATTCAATTATCCGAGGTTCACCATTTATCAGAACACGGGATTTTAATTTACTTTCTCTTGACTGAAACTCCGAGAATTCTCCTTCTAAAACCTGAGCCCCTGATTCACCTGCAAGACTTCTAAGCAGAGAATCAAATGCCATCCTGTCTACAACCAGTATCTCGCCGCCCTCAAGTGGAATATCAAGCTTCCTGCCTGAAGGAGAAACGAATCTTATTTTATTAACAGTCCTGTGAGGTGCCTTGCGGGGTATTTCAAGTTCTTCAAGGGCAGTGGAAGCTATTCCACCTCCACAGGCTTTCCTGTGACGGAGGTCCTTCTCGACAAGTATCACTTCAATGCCTGCCCCTGCAAGCCTCCTGGCAGCAGTTGCACCGGCAGGGCCGCCTCCAACTACAAGGACTTGTGTACGCATAACCATTTTTCTTCAGCCCAAAAACCTTTCACAATATATATTTCAGACAACACTTAAAAGACGCTTCACTCGGAAAACTCCTTTGCCCTGACTGTCAGCACAGGACAGTGTGCACCCTTGACAACCTTTTCAGCCGTACTGCCGAAAAAGAGCCTGTCGAGTCCCTTTCTCCCGTGTGTGCCCATCACTATCATATCCATTGCATTGGTTTCAGCAAAGTTGATTATCTCTTCATAGGGAATACCCTTTAAAACCCTGTATTCAACGTCTTCAAACCCTCTCAATTCTTCAAGATAGACACGGGTAATCTCCTTCTCCGCCTCAACCTCCATACTTTTGTAAAGTTCGTCAACCGCAATATGAGGCACATAAAGACCTGTCGCCCTGGTCACCTCATGGATAACATGAATTATATAAAGCCTTGCTCCATACTTTTTTGCAAGATCCACTGCATAGGGAATCGCCTGTGCCGTACCTTCCATAAAGTCCGTCGGGAATAAAATCTTCTTAATCTCCATGAGAAACCTCCTTAAGATATTTTGCTGCATCCTCAGGGGATGTAGTTAAAGTATACATGCCGGAGCCAAGCTCAAAACTGCCGATGCTCTTTATCCTCGGCATAACCTCTATATGCCAGTGAAAATCCTCGCCAAGGGTGTGCCAGTGGTTTCTCCTCGGTATCCTGCTTGGCGCTGTGTGAAGAACATAATTATAAGGAGGGTTTTTCAGGAGCCTTCTGAGTTTCTTGAACATAATGGAGAGGGTCTCTGAAAGGTCTCTCTTTTCCTCCTCTGTTACATCCCTGAAAGAACAGTTATGTATCCTGGGAAGTATCCAGAACTCAAAGGGAAATCTTGCAGCATAAGGGCAGAAGACCAGAAAATAAGGGGTCTCCATCACAACACGCTCCTTCAGTCTCTCCTCCTCCCTCATAATGTCACAAAAGATACACCTTTCCTTGTATTCGTAGTACTGTTTTGCACCATCCAGCTCTTCTTTTACCCGCTTGGGGATTACGGGTGTTGCAGTAATAAGCGAGTGGGGATGACCGCACGCATCACCGGAAGGGATTCCACAATTCTTGTGAATCATTATATGCCTGACTCTCACATCCTTCTCAAGCTCGGTCATCCTTGCTGAAAAGGCCTCCACAACCCTGAGCATCTGATCCGGGCCCATATCTTCAGGCTGCACATTGTGCTGTGGTGATTCTATCAACATCTCATTGACGCCTATTGCATTCATCCTGTCATAAATACCGATACCCTTTCTGCCAAGGTCGCCCTCGGGTGAAAAAACGGGCACCATTGCGGGCAAAACCCTGACAAGCCATTTACCGGATTCGTCCCTTACACTGTATATCTCCTCAGCCCCCCCTGACTCTTCTCCGCATAGATCGCAATGTCCTCCTGCTGAAGGCTCCATTGAGGAGAGATAATCCTCCGGCTTCATTGACTCACTCAATACAGCCACCCATCTTCCAAGCAACGGCTCTCTTCTGATCTCGTTCATATTTCTGTCATCCCCTGTTTCTTTCATAGATTATCCTCAACCCCGTTAATGTAAGCTCCGGGATGTAAATGTACTCCCTCTTTAACAACCCCTTAATCAAAGGGGCATTACCTCCGGTAAGAACAGCTATGAACTCCCCCTGAACAACAGATATCTCGTCAAGCAATCTATCAACTGCACCCGCGGTTCCATACACTACTCCTGAGATTATACTACTTTTTGTGTCCTTACCTAAAGGTCCTGTCAAGGAAGCAGGCCTTGCAAGGGGAAGCTTGCCTGTCTGCCTGTTAAGCGCAACACACATCATCTCCACCCCGGGCATAATCACCCCTCCGCTCAATCTCTTCTCTCTGTCTACAACCGTAATAGTGGTTGCCGTGCCGAGATCAACAACCACAATGCTTCCATTTATCCTGCTGCACGCGGCAACTGCATTTGCTATCCTGTCCGCACCGATACTTTCGGGCTCTGCAACATCAAAGATAAGCCCTGTGTTTATGGAATGGTTCACCACAACAGGATCCTCGCCGCTAAAAGTCTTCAGGAGCTCGTAAAACAACCCGTCATGAGACGGGACAACAGATGACAGCACTCCCCCGGCAGGCTGATCATCTCCCAAAAATTCCCTCAAAACACCTTCATAAAAGGCTCTGTCCTTAAGTGGACGGGTACTGAGGCTTACGGTCCTGATCGTGTCATCCCTAAAAAGACCGATATTTATATTGCTGTTTCCTATATCTATGGTCAAAATCTTATCTGTCATGTTCTCTCAGATGGATAATCTCGGCTGTGCTCAGGCTTGTCTCCTCACCACTGTCTTTCCTGAGCCTCAGAAAACCCCTGTTGTCAAGGCCCAGGGCCGTTCCATATATCTCTCCTTCCGGGGTAATGGCCTTCACATAACTGTTAATGGTATGGCTTATTTTACACCATAAGGCTATTACAGAGGCAGGATCATTAAAGAGGAGGGTATAATAACGGCTGAAAGACTCCAGTATCTTCACTATAACCCTGCCCCGATCAAAGACCTCACCTGTCTCTGAATACAGGGACGTTGTATTATCCCTGAAATCCGGGGGTATCCTGTCACCCGGCATATTTACATTTATGCCCATGCCAGCCACCATAAATCTTATCCTCTCCCTTGCAGTTGACGCCTCTGTAAGTATCCCGCCAAGCTTCCTGTGATTACAGTAAATATCATTTGGCCATTTCGGCCATACCTCAACAGAAGGCACCTTGGCAATACCGCCGGCCCTGGATTGAGACAACAGGCAGGAATTTACAGCATTTACAACTGCAAGCGATGCCGACAGTGTTACAAGGGCAGGATGGAAAGTAATAACTCCGGGATTCAGGATAATGCTCATATATATATTTACTCCCGGCGGTGAATACCAGGTCCTTCCATGCCTCCCCCTGCCCCTTTCCTGAGAGTCGGCAATCACCACTGTGCCGTGAGAACAACCCTCTCTGGCAAGCTTCAGGGCCACATCATTTGTAGAGCTGACCCTGTCGTAAAAACAGAACCTGTAGAG
>JAADGU010000096.1 GCA_013152195.1 Nitrospirota bacterium | reverse complement strand
GCAGGCAGGGCACTGAGAGTATTCATTGAGGCGAGGGCACTCTTTACAGTGCCCTTCAGTTTTTGCGACCCCTGAAGCGCACCCATCTTGTATTTTACCGAGATATCCAGTATCGACATCTCGGGAGTCCTGTAATTGAGCAGCACAGTGCCCGTTGCACTGAGGTCCATAGGTCCCTTTATTGTCAGATCCTTTATTAACAGTTTTCCGTTGTCTATATCACCGCTGCCGCTTACCTCTTTCAGGAGGATGTCGCTTCCCGGGGCAGGGACTTTGAAGTTCTTTACGAGTAGCTCAATCTTTCCATCCTTTACCTGGTCCTGTCCGACAAGGATATGTCCCTTGAGTGTGAGAGTGCCGTCGCCAAGTATCTTGTTATGAAAGTTTTTGATATCAAAGACCAGGTCAAGGAGGCCGTCCTTCTTCAGGACCTGAACCCTGGCCCCCGCGGTTGTAATGTATCCAAGTGACCCTTTAAAGATGTATCCCAGGGGTGTCACCCTTAAAACAACGTCATCAAGCGTAAGCGTCTCCTTTCCCCTCCCTATCGATACGTTTGAGAAGACTACCTTTAAGGCGGATGCATCAGAGAGCTCATACTCAAGGGGTACGCTGCTCCCCCTGGTCAGGGTTTCAAGGGCCCTGGAATACAGGACATCATAGGGCAGGAAGAGATAGATTCCTATCAGAAAGGAGGCTAAAAAGAGCAGTACCCTCTTCATTTTATCTTCTCTATCTGCATGTTCAGGTCAGCATACCCCGGGTCGTCAAACCGCTTTGATATTGAGAAGGCCCTGACCTGTATGTTCGAGAATTCACCGGCAACCTTAAGCACCTCTACTATTTCCGTAAGGTTCAACCCCTGATAAAGCACGCTTACTCCTTCAACACTGCCGGGGATTGGTTTTACCGTGGCGATCCTGTCCGAGAGATTCAGCCTGCTCCCCGAACTCTGGACAAATGAGAGCAGGCCCTCCTGAAGTCGCTTTGCTCCTTTATCTTTGCTTGAAAGGAGTTTATACTCTTCAGCCATCGAGTATATCTTTTGATACTGTTTCTGCAGGGTATCCTTTTCTTTCAGTAATTTCCCTTCCCTGGCAGAGAAGAACATATAGGTGGCAGCAAAGATTATTATGATCAGCACTAATATGCCGGCTCTTTCCTTCATTCCTTAAACCTCGCAGTGATTATAAAATTTACCCCCTCCTGCTGAACCTTTGCGGATTCTATAACAAACTTGACCTTCAGTATCCTGGAAAGGTTTTCAGATGCCTTCTCAAGTGACTGCAGATTCTTTATGGTTCCCTTTATTCTTATCAACTCCTGATTGACGTTAAGGTCATCTACAGATGCATCCTCGTTAAAAGCAGTGCTCATGGCAGAGAGTATCTTGAGCGGCTCTATACTGCCGGCCCCCTTTTTCTTAATCTGACTTATCCTGTAAAGAAGCATGCCGTAGGGATCAGGATTGTCCGCTATCTTCATGGATGAGTATACGCCGTTAATTGCCTTTTCGTAAACCTTCAGATCCTCCTTCAGGGGAATGGTCTTCACAAAGAGGGCGATGACAAATACGAGGTAGACGGCACCCCAGAATATCAGGTCTTTTTTCATGGCGGCAAGTGACCACCCCTCCTGTTGCCCGGTCAGCCTCAGGTTAAGCTCCCTGGTCCTGCCTTCTGCAATAATCCGGTCAAGCCAATCGAGCACCTGCTTCCTCTCCTGCCCGGCAATCTTGATTTCCTTTAAATCATCGGCAGGGGGATACCCCTCTGTATCGCCGGTAATATGGAGAAATCCGTTGTCATTCTTCAGCAGGGTGGTATTATCTGTCCTGAGCACAAAGTTCCCCTCTTCAGACAGGAGGGCAATCAGGGATGGAGTGGTAATAATGCCTGCGGAATTAAAGAGCGCCGGATACTTTTCAATGAGTCTGCTCAGGTCCTCAAGATACACGAATGCCGTGACAGGCGAGGTATTTACAAAGCCGAACCTCTCCTGAATCTCCCCCTCAGGAAAGATACCCGAGAGATAAAGCCTTACCATCTCCTTGAGATTCCCGCTCTTGACCGGTCTGATATCCGTGGATACCAGGTTGACCATCTCGTCCGGTAATACGAGCACATAGCCTTTATGGGAGGGCAGCTCCCCGGTAAGCGGGAAGGTCTTCTCGCTATAGGCGGCACCCTCGCGGGAGCAGACCACCAGGTGGTCTTTATGAAGGAATATTATCTTGTCCACCGACATAGAACTCCTCTGTTTCCTCAAAGTATTTAAGTATTTTAATCTTTCCGGACACTTTTTTAACAATCGCGCTGGCCCTGGTCCTTGTGCCCCCCACTTCTGCCTCTGTAAAGATATAGAAGAGGGAGCTGCTGACAGTTATATAGGGCTGGATGGCGAGATACACGTCATCCGACATGCCCGGAACCTTTCTTATCTGGGATATATCTTTAAAAGGCTCTGATTCCCTGTACTTTATAATTGCCTCTGTGAGGGGCTCGACCTCGGGCAGAAAGGCGGCCAGGACGGATTCCCCGGCAAAGTTAATATTTATCCTGCCCCCTGTGTCCTCTACCGTGAAATGGCCGAGCAGGTCTCTTGGAAGACCGGAGAAGCCGGGAAGGAGCCTCAGTTCCCCAATGCTGTATGGCCTCAGGTTGCGCAGGGATTCCAGGTCAAGCTCCTCTGATGCATCGGAGAGCAGTCTTTCCACGGCATCCTCTGTCCTCCTTCTCAGTTTCTCATTTCTGGAAGAGACCTCTATAATGGAGACCCTGCTGTTCAGCGGAACCACTACAGTACTGATATACCCCTCGGTAGTGGGAATGGTGGGCAGGGCGGCCCAAAGCTCTTCAGATGAATCATAGGTATTTTTGTCATCCTCCAGAAGCCTGGTAATTCCCTTTATTACAGAGTTGCAGTAGATATAGCCCTGCTGAATCTTGTGCGCTGAGGCCACCTCGTCATACTGGGCTACAACCTTTTCGTTTTTAAGCAGTAAAAGGGAGAGGGAGGCGGCTACAACGATGAGAACCGCTATCAGGACAGAGCCTTTTGTCTTGAATTCAGGGTTTGTCTTCAGAGGAGTCTCCCCCCGGTGATAATCCACGTTTTGCCGCCGTAGACGTATTCCATCCTGACCACATTCTTGCCCACAAACTGCTCCTTCCAGCCCTCTTCAGAAGGGGAGAGAAACTTCAGCTCCCCCACTTTCTCAAGGAGCCTTATCCTGAGGCTTATACCCCTTTTCTCTTCAGACTCTTCCCTGTACAGATACTTTTCTCCGTCCACCTTGTCCACAAAATACGTTACCATTACCGGAAAAGAGGAGTCGGAATAAAGGGAATGGGTTGATTTAAAGCTTATTTCCGTACCGAAGATGGTGTTTTGCATGGAAGGCAGCCCTATCATGGTCCTCATGTCCGCCTGAAAGAGGTTGCTCAGCCTGACGTAACTCATCACCCCCCTGAGCCTGTCGTCAAGTGCCCTGTCCGTGCTAAATACCGTGTTCATGGAAGAGTAGAGCCCGGCGAGAACGAGCGCGCTTAATGCAAGTGCAACAAGCACCTCAAGCAGGGTCATCCCCCTATCTGTAGAAATTATAAACAATCTCCGCCTCATCCTTTTTCAGTGTAAGGGTGTACTCCTTTATGTATGAAATCCCCAGGGAGCTCTCAGTAACCTTGTACGTCACTCCCTCGTAGCCCTTCAGCTTGACAAGCCCCGGAGTTGGTTCTATGTCCGGTTCAGTGTACAGGGTGTAGAAGATATCCCCCCCTGCCTCAAGCAGTTCGATCTTTCTCAGGGTGTAGCCGGTGGTGTCGATATTTGATTTCAGAAGCGTGAATATACCGGACAGGGAGATCGCCAGCACAACCATGGCGATCAGGACCTCAAGCAGAGTAAACCCCCGGTTTCTCATCCCCTTGACTCAACCTCAGCAAGCAGCGGCAGGCTGACAAGCTTGCTGTTGTCAGAGAGCGTCAGCTCAAAATAATCGATTATCCCTGCAGGGTAGGCCTTTACTGTAACCTCAAGTGCATCCGCCCTCTTGTCATTGACCAGGGCTTCCATTACCGTCAGGCCCTCAGGGAGCCTGAACTCCTCGTCTTCCAGGCGGAAACTCCCGCTGCCCATGATAAAGGTAATCTCTGAGGCCCTCCCGGATTCTCCGGCCTTCTCCATGGCCTTTGTAATTACGGAATTGACCTTTTTTTCCAGAGGAGACGTTGGCTCAAGAATCCTCGGGGCAAGTCTGGGTACAAGCACAAAGAGTCCTATTGAGACGATAAGCATTACAACGAGGATCTCCACAAAGGTAAACCCGTTGCGGCTTTTCACTTTATCTCCCAGCTCCTGATATCAGCATCCACACCCTCGCCGCCTTCCTTGCCGTCTGCCCCGAAACTGATTATCTCGTACTCCCTGTCCCCTTCTCCGGGACTCCTGTATATGTACTTGTTACCCCATGGATCAACCGGGGTTGACTCATAATCCAGATAGCCGCCGTCACGGTAGTGCCTGGGGATGGGCTCAATGTCGGGCTTCTTCACAAGCGCCATAAGCCCCTGCTCTGTGGTTGGATAACTTCCATTGTCAATCTTGTAGAGCTGCAGGGCGGATTCAATGGCCCTGATGTCGTTCTTTGCCTTTATTATCCTTGCCTCATCAGGCCTGTTAAGTATCTTCGGCATCAGGAATGTGGCCAGGATGCCAAGGATTACCAGAACGACCATGAGCTCTATCAGGGTAAATCCGGATTCTCTTTTTGTGTATCTCATCTCTACCTCCTTTTATTTAAGTCCTGTTATTCAGGGTCTGTTTATAAACTGCTGTTTTCTGTTTTAGTCATGTCCCGAAAGCGTTCGGGGCATATCCAGAACTCACTGAAAAGACTGGATTCCCGCTCAACAGACTGCGGGAATGACGGCTCAATTGTTGTGTTTATACACAGACTCTATTTAAAGTCTGGTTATAAAACACAGTCACTTTACGAGTTGATTCATCTCGAACAACGGCGTCATTATGGAGACCACTATAAAACCGACCACAAGCCCCAGTATCAGTATAAATACAGGCTCTGCCAGGGACGTAAGCCTCCCCATAATCCTCTCCACATCCTTCCTGTAATAATAGGACATCCTCTCGAGAAAGCCGGCAAGCTCTCCGGTCTTCTCTCCGGTAAGCACTGCTGCCATCAACATCTCATCAAAGACCGGCGAGTCTTTCAGCCCCTCGGAAAGGGGTTTTCCTTTCTCAACCTCCAGCGCGAGCCTCTGCATCTCCTCCTTTATCAGGAGATTATTCACGACCCCCCGGCAACCGTTAAGTGCGGCCACCAGCGGTATGCCCTCCCTGAGCTGAAAGGCGAGGAGTTCGGAAATCCTTGCCATTACCGCCTTTCGAAGCACTTCCACACCGATGAACAGGGTGTCAACCTTTTTTCTTAACGGCACAGAGTTTCTGTACATCCTGACCCCGGCAATTACAAGAATTCCGCAGAGTATGCTCAGTATCAGCCCGTAGCTTCTCAGAAATGAGCCGATGGCTATCAGCATGGTGGTCGAAAAAGGCAGGTCTATCTTTACAGACTGAAATATCTTTTCCATCTTCGGAACAACGTATCCAAGGAGAAACCCAACCACTGCACTGCCTATCATGCCGACCACAAGGGGATAGGTGAGGGCGCTCTTTATCTTTCCTTCCCGCTCCTTCTTCCTCTCTTCGTACTCTGCAATATTCAGGAGCACGTCTGCCAGCCCGCCGGTCGCCTCTGCTATCCTGACCATATTTACATAGACATCAGGGAAGACCTCGGGATAGTTGGCAAGGGCCTCTGAAAATCTCCTGCCTTCCGATACATGCTTTTTTATATCACTGAGAATGTGCGAGAGGCCTTTCTGCTCCCGGTGCCTCATGGTTATATCGAGTGACTTTATAAGCGGCAGGCCGCTCTTCAGCATTATACCTATCTGGAAGAAGAGCTGGCCCGAGTCCTTCTTCTGAAATATCCACCTTCTTTTTTTCGCGCCCATCTCTTCAATCAGATAGGGCAGAATTGTTTCGTCCCTGAGGCTCTTCATGGCTATGGCCCTGGTGGGGGCCTCTACCACTCCGTTGACTTCCTTCCCCGCGGGATCGTATCCCTTATATTTATATATGGCCATTGGTTGTTTTGGTCATTTACTGCGTTGTGGCAGTTATAACCTCCTCCGGTGTTGTAATGCCTTCCTGGATTAATTCAACACCATTGGCGAACATGGTCTTCATGCCCTGTTTAATGGCAAGGGTCTTGATTTCAGTGGAACTGGCCTTTCTCATAATGAGTTTTCTTATCTCGTCATCAAGTAAGAGGAATTCGAAAAGGCCGATTCTCCCCTTGTATCCGGTACCAAAACACTTTTCACAGCCCCTGCCCTTGAAATATCTGTTTATCTCAAATCCCTTCTTCAGGAAGATCTCCCTGATCTCGTCCTCAAGGGTTGCCTCCTCCTTACACTCAGTACATATCTTTCTCACCAGTCTTTGCCCGATAACGAGCAGGAGGCTGCTTGAGAGGAGGAAGGGCTCTATGTTCATCTCCACAAGCCTTGCTACTGCAGTTGGTGCATCACTCGTATGAAGGGTGGTAAGTACCAGATGGCCGGTAAGTGATGCCTGTATGGCTGCCTCGGCTGTCTCCTCATCCCTGATCTCACCAACCAGGATAACATCAGGGTCCTGCCTTAAAAAGGTCCTGATTGCCCTGGCAAATGTCACGCCGGTGGCAGGGTTGACCTGTACCTGTGCGATTCCGTCTATCCTGTATTCAACAGGGTCTTCTATGGTTACTATGTTTACCGTGTCATTCTGAATCTCGAGTATGGAGGCATAGAGTGTGCTGGTCTTACCACTGCCGGTCGGTCCTGTAACCATTATTATGCCGTTTGGAGACCTGAGAAGCCTCTGGAGAAGTTTAACCTGTGATTCATCGAGGCCGAGCAGCTCAAGCTTGAGGGCTGTCTCTGACCTGCTCAAAAGCCTCAGCACCGCCTTTTCACCCTTGGCGGTCGGTATTGTAGAGACCCTTATATCTATCATCTTGGTGCCGAACTGGATATTTATCCTGCCGTCCTGCGGTCTGCGGGTCTCTGCCACATCCATATCCGCCATTACCTTTATGCGTGCGATCAGGGGCTCAAGAAGCCCTTTATCAATGGCCTTTACTGTCTTCAGCCTGCCGTCCACCCTGAACCTGATGATGAGGTTTGCCTCTCTTCCCTCTATATGAATATCACTCGCCCCGAGTCTTATAGCGCTCATAATGCTCTGATTGACGAGCTTGACCACAGGTGCATCGTCGTGGACACCGCTCAGGATATCATACTCATCCGAGGAGATGGACTCACCCTCTGCATTCAGGTCCACATCTTCTTCAAAGACAAAGGAAAACTTTTCAGCTATCTCAAGAAGTGTGCGGTACAAACCTGAAACTCCCCTGAGACTTGCAGCAGAGGGCCACAAAGGAGGCCTTTCTGATACCATCCTCTGAGCTTACAAGAAAGGTCAGCCTTCCGTTGTCGGCCTGAAGCGGCAGGAAGTCCGACCTGTCCGGAAATTTCATATAAAGATCCAGGACCTCTCTGGGCAGACTGTCAAGGTCAGGTGCCAGATTATTCATTCTTCTTCTACGGCCCCCTCATCTTTTTTTACCTCATCTTTCTTTACTTCTTCTTTTTCTATCTCTTTTGTAGTCTCTTTTTTAACCTCTTCCTTTTTCTCTTCCTTGCCTGTATTTTTCAATAGCTCCCGTTTTGCCCGTGTAAGATCTTCCATATCCTGCCTGCTCTTTATTATGGTTGTTGTGATGAAGACCATCATGTTTGTCTTTTCCCTTGAAGTGTCCCTGGAGCGGAAAAGCCAGCCCAGCAGGGGGATTCTGGAAAGAACCGGCACCCTTGTCTCAGACATACCCATGTCATCCTTTATAAGGCCGCTTATCACCACGGTTGTATTGTTGTTCAGTTTTATGGTGGTCTTGGTGCTCCTGGTGAGGGTAATCGGGGCTGAGGCAACGCCCACGGCACTTGCCACCACTTTTTTGACCTCCTGCTGCACGTTTAACAGGATCGTATCATCATCTATTACATGGGGCAGGATCTTCAGTTTGATTCCCACGTCCCTGTAATCAAATGTCTGGATCGGGTTGTTGTTAGCATCAAACTTTTCGCTTATCAGGAAGGGACGGTTTTCTCCTACAAATACCTCTGCCTCTTCATTGTCCAGTGTAAGGAGCTGTGGCTTTGAGAGTATATTGATCCCTGACTCTGTCTTTATTGCATTTACCAGCGCACTGAGTGTGGGGAACTTTACGCCCTCGTAAGTTATGATATTGCCGAGTATCCCCAGGCCGAACCCCCCGGGAAGTGCCCCAAGATTGGGGGGATTGCCCTCTAACACAGGGCTCTGAAGGTCAATAACGTTTTTTGAGTCCAAAAATGTGCCGGTGCCCACGAAATTGCTGTTTCCTGCACCTGCAAGCCACTCCACCCCGAACTTGGCTCCATCCTCGAGTGTGGCCTCCAGGATTAATGCCTCAACAAATATCTGGTCCCTCGGAACGTCCAGCTTTGCTATTAACGATTCCAGCTGGGCATAGAGTTCCGGATCTCCGACAACTGATATGGTATTGGTGGCCTTGTCGGCAGCTACCTTCATCCCCGTGCTGCCGGGCTGTTGCGGTGGTTTCAGCTTGCTCTTTTTAAGCCTTGAGTCGGAAAGGATCTTGTTCAGCACTTTTTCCACATCCTCGGCCATGGCATACTTGAGTTTGAAGACCCTCGGGGTTGTTACCGTATCCTTCATGACATCTGTGCTGGCGATTATCCGCTTTATAAGGGCCATATCCTTGGGCAGGGCCGCCACAATTATGGAGTTCGAGGTCCTGTCCGCCATGAAGACCGGTTTGACACGCAGGTAAGAGGATTTGCCGAGTTCTGCAAAGAACATCTTGATGGTCTTGGCAAATTCACTGGCATAGGTGTTTTTCAGGGAAATAATCTCTATCTGGAGGCCCGTTCCCATTGAACTTATGGTCTTGACCATCTGGGTCATCCTCCTGACATTAACGCTCTTGTCCTTTACCACCACGGCATTGAGTGTCGGAATGGTCTCGATCCTGCCGTAGTCTGATTTAGTGAGATTGAAGAATTTTGAAAGCAGCTTTGCATCAATATTTTCAATCTGGAAAACACTGACCAATATGTTTTCCGTCTCCTTTCCAGTCTCACTGATTTCTCCGGGCCGGGTCTCCCCTTCAAAAGAATAAGGCAGTTTTGCTACCTTGGCCTTCCTTACGATATATATGATATCCTCATCCGTAACAGCTTCAAGGTTGTTAATGCTCAGGATTGTCTGCAGAATGCTCATAATGTCCGATTCTGTAAATTCCTTTTTTGCCTTTACAGTGACAGTCCCTTTCAAATCCCTCGGGTCATAGATAATATTGGATTCTGTATATTCCGAGACAAAATCAACAAAATCCTGTAAAGAGACCTCCTGAAAATTCATTCCGACCTCTGCCCTCAGGGGAGAGGCCTGGAAAAGGAGCAGGCAGAATACAAGGAGGAACAGACTTTTCAATTTAGGGTTCAGAAATTTCATCATTAGGAATCTCCTTTTATATAAATAGCTGTTTCAATTTTCGTATTATCAACTTTCATATTATTAAGCCGCCCCCAGAAATAAATGGTTGTTAAAAGCCATTTGACAGACTCTTCTCTCATTCTCGATGGACATCGTGTCCATCTCCGAGGAATTTTCGCAATTCACCATCCAGGTGAATATACTGCGAAACTTGAAACCGTTCAGAGTCTGTCATATAGCTTCCTTGCCTTGATTAAGCCTTTTTATCGCCGGCTCATTCCTCTATCTCGATAAAGAGGGATTTCTTTTCTCCCTTTCTCATAAGGTCGATATTCACGGCCGTAATCTCCTGAATCCTGGAGAGCAGTTCTATGGCCTTTTGGGGAGAACTGACATCCTCACCATTTATTCTCTTTAGTATGTCCCCACGCCTGAGACCGAGTTTATACAGAAATGAATCTTTTCTGAGCATGCTCAACTGGTATCCGATGAATTCATCCTTCTGATAAAAAGGAGATATGCGTACAGTGGTAAGGATCTTGTTCAGGTTCTGGGCCATGGAGAGGGCTTCCTTTCTCTTTATGGTTATCCTGTCTGTATCAGTGCCTGTCTGTACTGCTGATGTTTGAGGCCTGACATTGGGAATCTGTGCTCTTGCCATCGCCTGCCTTGTACCTGAGGGCTTTGGTTTTTTGGATTCTGGAAATCGCAGAATGACTTTTTTGCCGTTATTTTCAAACAGGACGGAGTCAAAAGAGACCTTTTTGAGCGTATATTCACCGAGGGACTGTCCGGCAGCGAGGACTTTTAATTCCTTGTCTTTTTTAAGCAGGGCCATCTTTGTCTTTCCAAGCACCGTGCCTATGAGCTGGTATTTTCTGATACTCTCTCCAGCATTGGCCACCACTTTCCCGTCTGTTTCTCCGGCTGTATCCCCCCCGGGTTCTTCATATTTCAGCCCGAAGATATTCTTCTTCAGTATCTGGCTGGTTGATATGCTGCGGGTAAATTCAGAGCCTTGATTTGTCCTGCCCTGCTTTACTGTCCTGATAGTGCTTTTGTGGTAGAACACATTTATAATAGAGGCTGAGAGATAGGCCAATAAAAGACCGCTCACAATTGGATACAAAATTGTTCTGAAATTACTTCCCCTTAGTAAAAACATTTCATGTAGCTGTTTCATTTAATTATACCTAAACTGAACGGTTTTTGTCCCTTTCACTAATGGAATATAACATTTAATTATATCATAATACGTTCCACTGCCGTTTCAGCACCTGCTGAGTCAGGTAATCCTTATTAACGGGAGATGAATAAAGCAGAATAAACCACAGAGACACAGGGACACAGAGAAGGCATATGCCCTATATAAGGACCCGGCCTTAATCCTCTCATGTCCGGGGATGATTGACTATTGACAACCCTGTTTGCTATCTTGATACTAAAATATGGATACCATCACCAAACAAGGTGGAAGAATAAAAAGATGATCGAAACTTCGTTTTCAAAAGTCATGTTCATTACCGGTGGGGCAAGGAGTGGAAAGAGCTCCTTTGCCCTGAGCGAGGCATCAAAGGTCTCAGGGCAAAAGGCCTATATTGCCACAGCAGAGTCACTTGATAAGGAGATGGACGAGCGGATAAGAAAGCACAGGCAGGAGCGGGGGGACGAGTGGGAGACCCTGGAAGAGCCTGTGGC
>JAADGU010000143.1 GCA_013152195.1 Nitrospirota bacterium | reverse complement strand
CTTAAGGAAAACGTGATAATGGGAAGAATCATTCCTGCAGGAACCGGTATGTCGAGGTACAGGAACACATTTGTTAAGAGGGATACTCCCGTGATGGAGATAGAGACTCAGGAGACAGAAGAGCAGGAGGCGTAAAGGACCTGTTTAGCAGAGTTTGTTAATGAAAAAACCCGAAGGGGGACAGAAACTGTTTCCCCTTCGGGTTTTTTGTTTTTTAGTCAGCTGTATGTCTTAATACCCTTAATCCAGGGTAGCCGCCTTTCGGGGCACATCGGGTCTGAATCCGGTTTTGCCGTCTTTTGTTGTGAATCTCTCCCTTACTATCCTGTCTATCTTGTCGGGACTGAAATCAGGCGGAGTAACCCCGGCTTTGTACATTGCATCCCGGGCCATCCCGGTGACTTCCTTTCCCTGCGCCAGCGCATCTGTCAGTATACGCATGGCCTCAGGCGGATTATGGAAACCCATACTGTTTTCAGCACCTATAAAGGTGACCCTCAGGTAGGCCTGTTCGTAAGTGTGCTGGGCTTTGCTGATTAAGTCTTTATCAATACCAGGTGTCTTTAAAGCGGCCTCTATGGTGAGAGCAGCTTCGGCAACGGCATAGCCGGCCTTCGTAAAGTTATGATTTACACGGTCCTGGATATTTATCACCTGTTGTTTCAGCCAGTCCCCGGTCTGGTTGTGACACTGCATACAGGGCTTCATTCTTGAAAGGGCTCTCCCATCTGTGGGAAGATATCTTCTGACTGCCAACCCGCTCATAAGGCATATGACAGTCGGCACAAGCAACATTGGCTGCCCAGTGGACACTCCCCGGTGCTGAAAACAACTCGAACTCCGGATGACGCACATGCCCTAATTTCTGGCCCGTGATCCTGTGCTTCCATTCCCTCAGGTTCTCATCCTGTATCTGCTTGATGATTCCTTCTATAGTGATGTTGCCCCATTTACCGTTGGCCCACGGAAACTTGACCCCGATTGACTTGCCTTCCTTGTTTTTGGAGATCGAGTATGTGACGTGACACTGGGCGCATGCAAGGGTACGCATCTCCTGCCGGGTCAGTTTATCAGGGTCCTTGCCAATGGCCTTAAGACCTTCTTTAAGGGTCCAGCGGCTGATGCGCAGGTTCATGGTTGAAGGGTCGTGACAATCTATACAGGCCACACCCAGTTCCTGATCCTTTTTCGGTATCCGGGCATGTACTTCGTTATAAGGTTTTTTGAAATAATCCTCTCCCATCTCTTCCTTTAACTTAGGGGCATAAGGTGTCTTGCAGGTGAGGCATACACCTCCGGAACCCTTACGCCTGGCATCTACTTTCAACTGATCCTTCAGCATATCAGTGTGTCCATTGGGCTCATTGTATTCAACGCCCATGCCCCAGCCGTCTGCCAGAATAAACTGGAAGGGCCAGGGACTCAGCCTGTCTTCGCTGTCACTGCGGTACTTGCTGTACCCTTTGGTCCGTTCACTGTTTTTAAGGTAACTGTCATAGTGATTCGGAAACTTTTGCCCCCAGACCTTTGGGTCCACCTCGTCTTCGGGGATGGTGATGGCACTTTGTACTGTCTGAGCCTCCTCTGCGCAGCCGCTGAGCAGCAGACTCAGGGATATAAACAGCAGTGCTAATATTGTAAGCCTGTACTTTTGCATCAAAATGTTACCTCCTTTTTCTGTAAATTGTTTTTATTATTTCAGTCAATTTTAATACCCATGTGGTGTTCCGCGGTGGCAATCCCAGCACTTTCTCTCCTCCATGGATATCTTTTCCACCAGTTGTTTATGACACCTCACGCAGTTTTTCATCACGGTTTTCTGACTCCGCGGCTTCAGGCGGATCGGGTCTGGCACCTTGTCAAGGGCAAAGGCATAGACGTGGTTGAACCCATCACGGGTTTTTGCTGCCAGTTTGGCTACAACGTTTTCCTGTGGCACATGACAGTCGCTGCAACCCGCCCGGGTACTGTGAGCCGAATGTGACCAGTTCTTATACTGTGATTTCATTGTGTGACACGAAACACAGAATTCCGATGTTCCCGTAACTGCAAACATTCCCTTTACTGCTACTGCTGCAAAAACCATAACTCCCAACACATAAAGCAAAATTTTAAGTCTTTTCTGCATGTTTGATCTCCTGAGTATTGTTAGCACTTTTGCTGCTGCCAGTGCTGATTTCTAGAAGGAATTAATCCGATATCCTTTTCGTTAGTACCTAATCAAGCAGGAACATATCTATATGCTAAAAACATGCCAGATCGTGACGACTTGATTTTGTTAGGTTTTTATCGTTTTAATGACTTGCAAAATTGTATGAAGGTGCAATTTTGTAAGCATCAATGAATATTTAAGCCCTGTTTTTTCTGTATTTTGATGCCCGGGCATGCTTAAAAATATTTCCTTGCAGGTTTTATTGTAAAATAAAATATGGCCGTAGCCTTTGTTGCAGATGCCATGCTTGGACGTCTTGCAAAGTGGATGCGGTTCCTTGGTTGCGATGTGCTGTATTTCAGGGATATTGATGACAGGGAGCTGGTAAGGATAGCACGTGCAGAGGGCCGGGTCCTGCTTACGAGGGACAGGAGGCTGCCTGAGGACTTCAGTGTGGAGTGCAGGCTCATTGATTCAGAGAACCTGGATGAGCAGCTTATGGAGGTGTTGTCCGAGTTCCCTCTACCGGGGAATGCGTCAAGGCGTTGCATGAGATGTAATGTTTCTCTTGAGCCCGTTGAAAAGCAGGAGGTGAAGGAGTTAGTGCCTGAGTATGTTTATATGCACCATGATCTCTTTCAGAGATGTCCCATGTGCAACAGTATTTACTGGGAAGGGTCACATATAAGAAATATTCTAAAGAAGATTGCCATGGTTCACCATGGTATTTCGGAATTAAAGAAACCGGGATAATTTAAGGAAGGGGATAGACGGTATTTTGAGGAAGAGGGCTTTTCTTTCACTGGGACTCGTATTTCTGGTTATTTTGTCAGGTACTGTTGGCTATTCCATCATTGAAGGGTGGACTCTTTTCGATTCTCTTTATATGACGGTTATCACCCTCTCCACCATTGGCTATCAGGAGGTAAGGCCGCTCTCTTTTACAGGCCGGGCATTTACAATCATCCTTGTCTTTGTCGGTGTAGGAGCGGTGGCATATGGAATCAATAACGGGATAAGGATAGTTTTTGAGGGTGAAATCCAGAAGGCCTTTGGGAGGAGAAAATTGGAGAAAAGGCTTAAGTCGATTAAGAATCACTTCATTGTCTGCGGGTACGGACGCATGGGCAAGATAATCTGCAATGAACTGAAGGCTAAAGGTGTCCCCTTTGTAGTTGTGGAGAAAGAGCCTCCGGAGCTTGATGCGGATGAAGAGACGGTCTTTGTTTACGGTGATGCAACAAAGGACGAGATTCTCAAACAGGCAGGTATTGAGAAAGCGAGGGGGTTGATTTCAGTCCTTTCCACAGATGCCCAGAATCTTTATGTGGTCCTCAGTGCAAGGGAATTGAATCCTTCACTCTTTATAGTTGCAAGGGCAGGTGAGGAGGGTTCGGGGCAGAAGCTCCTCAGGGCAGGTGCCGACAGGGTCGTTTCACCTTATCATATCGGTGGGCTCAGAATAGCTCAGACAGTGTTAAAACCAGCGGTTGTGGATTTCCTGGAGTTTGCAACCAGGAGCGGGAATCTGGAGTTGCAGATGGAGGAAATCCCGGTTGAAGGTGGATCTCTCATTGCAGAGAAGACCATCCATGAGGCCGGTGTCGGCAGAGAGCTTGGTGTAATTGTTGTTGCCATAAAGAGAAGGGATGGTGATATGAAATTTAATCCTGTGCACAATACGCTTATCAAGGCCGGTGATACGTTAATTGCAATAGGGGAGACAGAGAAGTTAAAGGCACTGGAAGAGCTGGCAAAAGGGCGGCGAAGGAAGGTTTAATTTGCCGGTGTTTCAACACGCAGAGTCCCGGGAGCTCAGAGTTGTTACCCGGAGAGCTGCAGCGAAGGTTATATGAAATTCAGAATAGGACTCATTGTCTTTCTGTTAGTCGTTGTAAGCATAATAGTTACACTTAATCTCTTCTTTCAGCGGAACTACCAGGCCGAGATGGCCGCCCAGTTCAACCAGCAACAGCTTATAATTGCCAAGACCATCGCATCCTCAATCCAGACCACACTTAAACACCTTGAAGACGAGACCCGCGTTCTTTCTCAATTACTTGCATACAGGGGGCTTCAGGAGGATGGGATGGCCGGGTTCATTGCCAATGCCTTTCCAGAACCCGGAGCGGATATCGGTATTGATATGATGGTGCTTGATGCAGGGGAGAGACCGGTTTTTTCGACATTGCAGGGGGTATCCCTTAATGAAGACGACCGCAGGCTCTATGAGTTAACGAAGGGGCTTAGCCCCGGAGAGGTACGTTTTTCCGATCGCATAACAGAGACAGGAAAGATAAGGCTTGCCACTCCCATAACAAAAGGGGGGCGGTTTATTGGCTCCATCCTTCTTGGTGTCAACATGGATGATGTCACCAGGAAGTATTTTTATCCGGTTAAGTCAGGAGAGAGGGGCTATGCCTGGATGATGGACAGCAGCGGAACATTGATTTACCATCCAACAGAGCCAGCTATGATTGGGAGGAACATCTTCAGGGCCGACAAGTCCTGCTACGGATGCCACGAGTCTTTCAGGACAGAGATACAGATACTTGGTGCAAAAGAGGTCGGGTTCAGTTCATACATTGCTCCTCAGGGCGAGGACAAGCTTGTGGCATTCTCAAAAATAAATATAGGCCACATGAACTGGATCATATGTGTATCCATCCCTTACTCAGAAGTTACAGCAAGCATAAAAAACAGTCTGAGACTCCACTCCATGCTGGTCCTTGCGATATTTCTTGCAACAGTTATTGGTGCCTTTGTTGTTGTCATGATTAACAGGGAGAGGGTTAAGGCTGAAGAAAAGGCGCTGTATATGGATAAGCTAAAGGAGTATGCCCAGGAACTTGAAGACATTGTCCAGGAGAGGACAAAGGAGCTGAAGAGTGAGAAGGAGAAGCTTGATGCAATTGTGAGTTCTCTTGAGGCGGGTATATGCATCTTTGATGAACAAGAGAGGCCCGTGTGGATGAACAGGGTGATGCAGGAATGGCTGTCTGAAGAGTGTATGAAGAATCTTGCATTAAATAAGCTTCAGGGTGATACCGGTGCTGCAAATACGGTCTGCAGTGCAACTGTAGATAACAGGTTAATCCAGGAGGTTGCATATCTTGATCTTGGCAATAAAAAGGGCTATTTCCAGGTAACATCAACCCCTTTGAAGACCCCCGATGGCCGCTGCCGGATACTGGTCCTCGTACAGGACGTTACAGAGATGAAAAAGGCTGAGGAACAACTTATGCAGTCAGAGAAACTGACTGCCCTCTCAAGGCTTTCCGCAGGCGTGGCCCATGAGATAGGAAACCCGCTCACATCCATATCCTCCTATGTCCAGATATTAAGGGATATGGATTTTGATGATTTTACCAGGGATGCACTTAACACAATAGCAAAACATATAAACCGTATTGCCACTATTGTACGGCAGATGTCGAGTTTTGCAAAGACAAAGGCCGAAGACATAAAACCATTCAGGGTCCGGGATTTGATAAGTTCAACCCTTGAACTGGTAAAATACGATAAAAGGACAAAGAACATTCAGATAGAGCT
>JAADGU010000023.1 GCA_013152195.1 Nitrospirota bacterium | reverse complement strand
GTCGGTGCGTGAATCAAGCCTCAGGTCACACTCACACCATTGAATGTTTGATGCAATGAACTGGCGCAGGTTTGCCCTGTCATTTACACCGTGCCACACAAACTGAACATGACAGGGCAGTAGATGTTCATCGATTAACTCTGTAATGTCATATGCCTTGCCACTGACTGTGACAGCCGGTAACTGTACACGTTTTGACTCAAAAATCGTATCAGCATGAAGGAGGAGTATCTCGCTGTTTGCATCAACTTCTGAAACCGATTTTAAATTAAGGGGTTCATTATCAACAAAGGCAAATATGCGGTATCCCGCCTCCTGCAAGTGGATTACCCCTGCTGCTTTTGAATCTTTAATGTTCGTCTCCCAGTCGAGAGGGTTCATATAAAGCAGTTCGTTGGTAAAGACGGCCTTGTACTCCCTGCCAAGCTCATTAAGAGTGGTGAGGGTTTCTCTTCTGATGGATTCCGGCCTTCCGGTATTAAGACCGACATATGTATTTGGCTGTATCTGGAACCACCGTATTACCTCCATGACTCCTTGGAATGGACGGTGCGATTCTATCATGGCTGCCCTGGTCCAGCGTTCCTTGAGGTACCAGTTATGGATCTGCTCTATTTGAGAATCGGGTATCTTTAATTGGGTCAGCAGGGTTTTGACCTGATTTTCATGAACAGTGATATCAGAGATATTCAGTCTTTCAAAATAAGAGGTATTGTTCTTTTTATCAAAAAGCCTCAGGACGTAGAGGATCATGTATCTCATGTCAAGGATGGTTCCATCAATATCAAAGAGGATTATCAGCTTGTCGTTTGGGTATCGACTCCTCATTTTCTCATAATGAGAAGCGAGTTTCTTCATCCAGTTTGCCGCCTCTCTTTTCATAAATGCAGGCTCTGGGTTTAGGGTCGGGATTGTCTGGTTTGAATTATCTTTTATTGTTGGTGTTATCATGCCTTTATTATAAGTGATGCCTGTTACACGTTTATTACGCTTTTGTTAAGTTTTGATAGTTTCGTAAAAAAGCCGTGATTGTCATTGCGAGGAGTAAAACGACGAAGCAATCTGTTTTAAAGTCAGATGGATAGAGATTGCTTCGCTCTGCTCGCAATGACAAGAAAGGACATTTTGAGACTTTTTACGACTTCATCAAGTTTTAAACGGCTGTATTTGTGCTGATAAAAAAAGCTTAGAATTAACCTCTCCTTAACACCTCTGTAACATTATGCTGCTATGATATTTTCCATCAAAAAGAATCCCGGGTTATGAAAAAAAAGGAGGGGATATGTGTCAACATATGGAGATGAAGGACAGGACGTGCAGGGTTGCAGGTATAGAGGTGGATTTAATTGATTGCGCTGACATTAAGTTATGTACAGGCAGAAGTTACGAGGTCTGCCCGGTTTACTTTGTGAGTTTCTTTATCCAGAACCGGCTGGAACTCCGGGCATAGCAGTGCATTTTTGCAATAACAGGAAGAAGCTGATTCGGGATTTTTATAAGTGAGCCCCAGGGAGAGGGCCAAGGGTTTTCCGTCTGATTTCCTCTGGGGTATTGCAACATCAGCCTTTCAGCTCGAGGGTTCCCTCAACGCTGACTGGGCCTCATGGGATAAGACCTTAAATGAAAAGCCTGATGTAACAAATCACTACAACCTTTATAAGGAAGATCTGAGGTTACTCAAGGATCTGGGTGTGAATTCGTACCGTTTCTCTCTGGAATGGAGCAGGATACAGCCTGAAGAAGATGTATGGGACTATGATGCTATAGCTCATTATCAGGAGATAATCGATATTCTGCTGGAAAATAATATCGAGCCAATGGTTACAATCCATCACTTTACTCACCCCCTATGGTTTATCAAAAAGGCATGGCATGACGATGCATCAATTGAAAAATTCCTGATCTATACAAAAAAAATGGTTTCAATGTTGAAGGGTGTAAGATACTGGATAACATTTAATGAACCATACGTGCTCATCCTTGGCGGGTATCTTGAGGGTTGTATGCCTCCCGGCATCAGGGATGTCTCCCTGGCAGTAAAGGCATTGGAGAATATACTTGTATGCCACGGGAAGGCTTACGACGTTATACATTCGCATATCCCAGATGCAATGGTGAGTGTTGCCCATAACATGGCGGCATTCAACCCCTGGCACAGATGGAATCCGGCAGACAAGCTCATTTCAAGGATAGCCAGGCACTTTTATAATAACTCCCTGCTGGATGCCTTCAGTACAGGCACACTGAGGTTGCAGTTTCCATTTAAAAAGGTCATGGAGATTCCTGTTCCGATAAAGGAGAAGATCGATTTCTTTGGTGTGAATTATTATACCCGGATGCATCTCAGGTTTAACCCGTTTAAAAAGATGGGGATTGAGCTGAGGCACAGGGATATCGGGGGTTACGGGCTTACGGATATGGGATGGGAAATACATCCGCAGGGTCTTGAGAGGGTGCTGAAACGTGCGGCGAGACTGAACGTTCCCCTGATAATAACAGAGAACGGTATTGCAACCCGAGATGATCAGAAGAAGATAAGGTTTATGAAGAAACATATAGATGTCCTTGAAAAATGTCTGAAACAGGGCATTGACATAAGAGGTTATTTCTACTGGTCCCTGATCGACAACTACGAATGGCTCCAGGGACTTGATGCATGTTTTGGCCTTTACAGGGTTAATTTTGATACCCTTGAGCGCAAGTCTACCAATGCAGCAGCATACTATTCCTACCTCATCAAGAGCAGGTCTTCGTTTTAACTTAAAGTTAATCTTTGCTTAATGCCCCTGTAATGAGAAAGACCTATAATTAATTACGATGTTATTGTGTGATTTCCATATTCACACCACGTACTCCGACGGCTCAGTGAACCTCAGAAGAACGGTTGACCTTTTTGGGCAGGCAGGCTTTGATGTGATTGCCATAACAGACCATGTGGTCAATGGAGATAACACCATGGGAAGGCTCGCTCACAAATTGAAGTTCTCTGTCAGGGAAGATAACTTTGATGAGTACATGGGCAGGATCCGGCAGGAGGCGGAAAGGGCCTGGGATAAATACGGACTGCTCATAATTCCGGGTGTGGAAATAAGCAAGAACCACCTGTCCGCTGATAAATCAGCCCATTTTATTCTTCTCGATATAAAGGAATTTATCCCTGCCTGCTGGGATTATAAAAGAATTTTTACTGAGGCAAAAGAACAGGACGCCCTGATAATAGCATGTCATCCGCACCACATGTCTGACCTGTCAAGGGATACCCTGTTTCTCTGGAATAACAGGGAACGATACGCCAAGTATATAGATGCCTGGGAGATAGCCAACAGGGACGATGTCTTTAATGTTATAAGCCTAAAAAAATACCCCTATATTGCAAACAGTGATTTCCATAAGGTCCGGCATATTTATTCATGGAAAACGCTTCTGAACTGTGAAAAAAAGATTGAACCAGTGAAGCAATGTATACGGCATAACAAAGGGGTTGCCATAACTCTTTTTAGACGCTAAAGGAGGAAAGATATGGAGATATTCTGGTTTTTTGCAGGTTTTACGATCCTTGGACTCATTGGTTACGGGTTTCAGATAATAGCGGTTCGTTCGCAGATTTCCTCCCTTAATGCCGGAGAAGGTCAAGCCCCTCCCCTTTCCCCTTATTTGCCCCCTATCTCGGTCTTAAAACCCCTGAAAGGGATTGATGACAATCTGTTTGATAATCTCGAAAGCTTCTGTATGCAGGATTATCCGGAGTTTGAAATTATATTTTCACTTCAGGACCACAACGACCTGGCATATAAAGTAGCCCGCAAGATAAAGGAGAAGTATCCAGACAGGGACATCTCTATCGTAGTTGAAAGGTGTGATGACGGACTGAACCCGAAGGTCAATAACCTCATACCCGCCTGCAGGGCTTCAAAATACCGGTACATACTTGTAAGTGACAGCAATGTGCTGGTTGACAGAGACTACCTGAAGGAGATAGTCAAACATATGCAGGACCCGGCGGTTGGTCTCGTAAGCAACATGATAAAAGGGGTGGGCGGACGCACATCCGGCTCAATATTTGAGAATCTTCATTTAAACTCTTTTGTTCTGGGAAGTGTATGTTTTCTTGACAGGTTTTTGAAGATGCCGTGTGTTGTCGGAAAGTCGATGCTGATGCGCAAGAGCGACCTTGAGGCCATCGGCGGGTTTAAGGCTGTAAAGGACGTGCTTGCTGAGGATTATATCATCGGGAAAAAGATGAAGGAGGCGGGCAGAAGGGTGGTGCTGTCAAACTACATGATAAATACGGTGAACAAACATTGGGGGATGAAGAATTTTCTTAACAGGCATACAAGGTGGGGAAAGCTCAGGTGGAAGATTGGGGGGATACAGTATGTATCCGAGCTGATCACCAATGCAGTATTCATGTCTTTTATCCCGATACTCCTCTATAAACCTTCCCGGATAACCATAGCATTTGCCCTCTTTACGAGTCTGCTTAAGATTATGGGAGACCTCTATCTTGGCAGGATTATGAAGGCAGACATAAAGTTCCCCTTTTACATGCTCTCCCCTGTTAAGGATATCGCCATAGGATGTATCTGGGTCATCCCGTTGCTCTCAAATACGGTTGTATGGAGAGGCAACAGGTACACTATCGGAAAGGCATCACTGCTCTCACCATGTGCTGAAAACAGCAGGTGGCGATACAGGATTGCAGATGTGATAAAGGCAAGATTTGCGTAACCGGAAAAAATCAGGAAAGAGTTAAGGAGGATCAAATGGAAGTCATCTTATCAGTCGGGTATTTACGTAATGGGATAACAAGGCATAAAAATGTCTGTCCCTATAACCATGGAAGCGTCTGTGTTGCCTCTATATCCTCTTTCTCGATCGGGCGTCAGAGAAAGACGGATTGCTGCGAGACAGAAGAGTATGACAACTGTCCGATGTTTCTTTCAAAGATATTGAGAAAGGGGTAAGTCTTAAGTGTCCTGAGTTGCCTGGGGGGATATGTCAGGTAGCCAGCCGCTATTGAGCCTGAGTGTGATGAGTGTAAGGACTTTACTGTCAGAAGAAGTGCTTTACCTGCAGAGGCTGTCGATTCCTATTATTCGTGGATAATCCCATAGACTCATATAAAGGGCATCAAAGCGCCTGTGCTTAATCTGCTCCTCTTCCCGTTTCCAGAAATAGAGATTGCTGACAGGGTAGAGGTAGCCGAAATTGTAGGCAGTAAAACTCTTTCTCTGCCTTGCAATCAAGTTTATGGGATATCGATAGATTTGTTCCTGCTTTAAGACGAGTCTCTGTGCCGTGAGCCGGACCGCTTCGGCCTTCTTTAAAAGATAACCGGCCTTTTCCGGAAGGTCTTTGCCGTTTTTGTCCCTTTCTCTCATGGCGATAAGGGTCTTTAAGAGCAGGGCCTTGTGCCTGGCCCTCAGGGCAGTCACCTTCAGCCCCCTTGTCAGCTCCCCGGCTATCACCGTCAATTCAGGCGAGGCATCCCTGGTTTTCTTAATAAAAGAAGAGGTTTGAATCTCGATCTTATCTGTGAGCAGGCTCATCTTGCGGGCATACTCATTAAGGGACTTAACCGGTCCGTTCAAGACTTGGGATATCTCCGCATCAGAAGCCTTGCTGAGAAGCCAATTGTATGTAAATGGGGGCCTTGGCTGAAAGGGCCTGTTAAAGGGCCGGGGAAACTCGGCGGAAGGGTCAAGGGCAGCCAGAAACGAGATTAACCCTAACTGCTTCAAATAATACTTCTGCAGTTGAAGCGCCTCTTTCCATGACTGTTGAAGAGCAGGGTCCGGAAAGATATCCCAAAGTATGCTGAGAGGATGAGACTTTTTCAGGATCCCGTCTTCCACATAATTCCAGGACCAGCGTGCGATACTCCAGTCCGTAAGCCAATACCCCCATTCCCATCCCGAGCTGAATGTGAGATGATTGTCAACCCCGATCCGTTTCATTGTAACCATGTCACAAGATAGGGGAGCAGAAAGAGGGGCACCGAGTTGTCAAAGGTGACCCAGTATGCTGACTCAGGCCAGTACCAGACCTCCTGCCTTCTGTTTTCCTCGATTGCCTTTCTGAGCATGAAGCGCTGGTTTTTGTTGCCATATACCGGGGCAACAGGCTCATCTATGGAGTAGAACATGACCGTATGAATCAATATCCCTGTCTTCCCGGTCTGCTCTGTTTTCCTTTTCTCTTGTGCCTTTTCTGCGGAGGGTATTTTGGTCTCTTTCGATATTACATGCGTTGTAAACATGAGCTTTGTGCCGTACTTTTCCGTAATCTGTTTCACCATATATTTTTTCGTCTCCGGCATGACGGTGGCGAGGTCAGGAAGGTATTCTCCCATGGTGAAGTCAACAGTGACGAAATCCCAC
>JAADGU010000027.1 GCA_013152195.1 Nitrospirota bacterium | reverse complement strand
CCAATTTACAAAGTCAGCATCCTGCCTCGCGGAATGGCTATGGGTGTAACTCAGCTCCTGCCCGAAGAAGACAGGCATTATTATCCCAAGACATACCTTATGAGTAAACTGAGCGTAGCCCTTGCCGGAAGGGTTGCCGAGAAGACGGCCTTTAATGATGTGAGCACGGGTGCACAGAATGATCTGAAAGAAGCAACTTCCCTTGCAGAGAAGATGAGATGGTGGCCCAGTGGGGTATGAGTGATAAAGTTGGTCCCCTGAACCTTGGGAGGGGAGAGGAACACCCGTTTTTAGGAAGAGAACTTGCCCAGCCTAAACGTTTCAGTGAAGAGATGACATGGCTTATGGACCAGGAGATACGAAGGTTCATAACTGATGCAGAATTAAAGGCCGAAGATATATTGCTGAAGAACAGGCAAGTCCTTGATAGTTTGGCAGAGGCTCTTATAAAAGATGAGGTTCTGGACAGAGAGGATGTGGACCGCATAATAAAAGAGGCAAAAGGATAAGGCCGAGTATTTGTTATAACAAATATTCCCGGAATGGCTTAAGGGACACAGGGCATGTTCTGTGAAAGGGACCGTGGGTGTCAAAAAAAAGTGGCCCCCTTAACGGGGGCCTGCAATGCAAGGATTTGGAGGGGAGAGAACTCTATCCCTGCAGGAAAGAAACTCATTTCCCAGGGTAAAACCTATATAAACAGAGTTATATCCGCATCAAGGGCAAAATGCAAAAACTCGGCAGCTCCGGCAACTTCAACTCCCTCAACAAGGTCGTCCTTGCTTACCCCTGTCATCTCCAGAGTTGGGGCACAGGCGATCATCCTGACTCCGATGTCCCTGCACGTATCAATAAGCTCCGGGATGTTTGGCCAGTTGATCTTTTTTATCATTCCCTTCATCATGGTTGTACCAATTGAGGTCATGCCGGGCAATATGCCAAGTATATTGGGCACAGGTATTGGTGAAGGCATTGCAGGGTTTGCTATAGGTGCAACCTGGAGCTTGCCATTTTTTTTCCTGTTCACAATATCCACACCGTAGAGAGTAAAGAATATTGCTGTTTCAACATCCATTGCAGCAGCAGTTGAAGCAAGTATAAGAGGTGGATAGGCCATATCCATTGTCCCCTTGCTGGCAATTATCGCCATCCTTTTCTTCTTCTTTTCTTCAGACATTTCTGCCTCCTTAAAGTTTTTATTCGATAGGGAAACACCTTAAAAACTATTCTTAAGAGCATGGTTCTGCCATCTTAAGGACAGCCATTATTTCAAGGTCGTACTTTAATTATACTTCCGGAGAGTTAAAATGTCAATAGAATTATTAATCAAGAAACTATGCAATAAGGAGGGGAGTTGTTTTACATCTCGAAAAAGTTTTCAATAAACGGGGATTCCTGCCTTACTATGGTCCCAATGTGATCTATGTCCTCTTTTTTTAGCCCGTTTTTATAAAAGAGTCTTTCCTTGTCCTTGCTCCAGGAACCGTCAGCCTCGGTTCTTGGAGTAAAAAGAGATGAGAGAGCTTCGGCAAGATGCACCGTGACGGCTATCCCTTTGTGTTTTTCACATCCCTTCAGGCTATGGTGATGTCTCACTGCAGAGATTATCTCCTCAGGAAAGAGGGAATACTCCAGAAACCAGCCTCCGGCAGTTCCGTGGTCAGCGTCAAAGAGCCCTGTTTCTTTTTCAATTACCGCTTCATCAAACATTACAGCCCTGTATTCAGGGGCATAAAGAGTATAAAAGATAACCCTTCCAATATCATGCAGAAGTCCAGCAAGGAAGCATACAGCCCCTGAGGTAACAGGCACCTTATCGCAGAGGAGTCCGGCGATTAGGCCGACTTCATAGCTGTGAGCCCATAACTCCTTCATCCTCCTGCCCTCGTCCTTGCCAAGTAGATCGAAAACAGATACACTGATAGCTATGCTTCTGACAAGGTCATAGCCTAAAAGCAGGGTTGCCTGCTCCAGATTGTTTATCAGACCAGAATGCCAGAAATATGGGGCGTTGGCAATTGCAACCACCCTCTCGGAAAGGCTCTGATCATGTTGAATTATTTCGGACAGATCAACAAACGATGAATTTTCATCATTGATGGTCTCCAAAAGCCGTTTCATTACAACAGGTATGGTTGAAATGGTCTTCAGACTGCTGATGTCTCCTTGTATATCTCTCATTGATCCTCTCCCGGAGAATTGTCAAACAGGGTTTTGAACCTTCCGATGCTTACAGGTTTTTCAAGTATCCTTATGTTGCCTCTCTTTTTCAGCAACTCCACTTCAAATGAAAGAATATCCCCTGTCAGCAGCCAAAGTCTGTCTTTATCAATAAACTCCTCTGCCTTCTGCATAAAGGTTATACCGTTCATTTCCGGCATCCTGAAATCAACAAGCACAAAATCAAACTTTTCCTTAACCAGCATATCTAGTGCCTTAAGGGGTGAGCATGTAACTGTAGCTTCATGTCCCAGGATCTCCAGAAACCCCCTGAATACATCAACTACAATTGCATCGTCATCAACAACGAGGATCCTTAATGACCCATTTCCCTTCCTGGGAAAGCAGGTTTTTGATAAGGGAATCTCGATGCGAAAATTTCTGCCCTTGCTTGAGAGCTTCAATGCCATTGCCCCACCGTGAATTTTGATAATCCTGTGGGCAAGGGGCGTGCCGAGGCCACGCATCTTGCCGGGAATATCATGTGATTTGAAGATATCCCCCATTTCGTCCGAGTAGTCAAGAATAGAGTCGCTGAGGTTTAATACTGCCTTTCCCTCATGTTTGACAGTTGAGACCATAACCTGTTTCTCTCCATCATAGGCTTCAAAGGACTTCATGATACCAAGCAGCATATGGAGCAGGGCCTGCGATAAAAGATGGAAGTCGCCTTTAACGAACAGTGGATCCTTGTGCAGGCATACAGAAACAGGAATGTTTCTGGCCCTCATTTGGTATTCCAAAAGTGAAACAGCCTTCTTTACCAGACCGTTAAGGTCCAGTGTAACCGCCCCGGGGAGTTCTTTTTGGGGGCTAAATATCTTTAAGTGTTTGCTGTTTTCCATCAGTCTTGCCTTTATGCGCAATACAGTTACCATTTTAGCAGAAAATTGAAAAAATTAAAATTTCTGAAGTGAATCAATTCTTTTCAGCCGGAGTAAAGATTAAAGTTTCTTGAAAACCTGTCCGATAGTAGATGGAAAATAGGCTGGATACATACCCGGGGCATGACCAGCAAGTTTCCTTTGAGATTTGAAGTTATTTTAACTATGAGGCTTTTGATATTTTTAATCTTTTTCCTTTCATTCCTGGCAAGTCCTCTGATTGCCCGTGGCACAGGACCGCATAATGACATTATCCTGAATACTGCAATACGGTGTTCGGGATGTCACCAGACTCTTTTCCTTAACGAGATATCCCCGGAATTTAATGACGCCACTGACAGTATATGTTTGAGTTGTCACAAGAGCGAGAAAACGCTCTTTTCCCATCCGGTGGGGGTTAAGGTAAGGCATCTTTTTTCTGAAGACATGCCCCTAAGCAGTGATGGCAGGCTGATGTGCATTACATGTCACACCTTTCACTCCTCTTTTTATATGCCCATCCTCAAGAAGAAGGTTTATTTAAGAAGGATCGTAATGGAGAAAAACTTCTGCCTCAGGTGTCACAGGCAGGACCTTCCGGATAAAATAGTTGTCTCGTATTGATATCTGTTGTGCACCCGGATACCCCCTGCTGTGTGAGCAGTCTCAATATAAATCCCTTAATTTTATGATATTATAGTACAAGGCTTTCAAAGGTCTTTCCTGTCATTTGAATCAGGTGCTGTATGGTTATACAGTCACTTTTTGGGCGGTTAGCTCAGTTGGGAGAGCGCCAGAATCGCACTCTGGAGGTCGGGGGTTCGACCCCCCTACCGTCCACCAGACAAAAAAACTGCAGCTTCAATAAATATCCCGTATAGCTTTTATCTGACTGTATTGGCCATATTTCTATCCGGACAACAACCCGTTAAAAAACTACAGCATTGGAAGATAGGTCTCAATCTCGTAGGGGAAGACCCTGACACGGTAGTCATCCCATTCTATCTTTTTACTCATGATAAGTTCATTAAAGACGTGCTCTCCAAGTGTCTCCCTGAGAAGATCGCTCTTTTCGGCATACTCAATGGCCTCTATCAGGCTTCCCGGGAGCTGCTCAATCCCCATTCCCCGTCTTTCTGCATCTGTGAGGTGGTATACATCCATCTCTGCCGGTTCCCACATGGGGTATTCCTTTTCTATTCCCTTAAGGCCTGCATTAAGCATACACGCAAAGGCAAGGTATGGATTGCAGGCAGGGTCTGGAGAGCGCAGTTCGATCCTTGTGGCTCCTTCCTTTCCGGGTTTGTACAGGGGAACCCTTACAAGGGCTGAGCGGTTTCTCCTTGCCCAGCATATATACACGGGGGCCTCATAACCCGGGACAAGCCTTTTGTAAGAGTTTACCCATTGGTTCAGGACAAGTGTAAACTCCCTTACGTGGGTAAGGAGACCGGCGGTGTATTTTTTTGCCGTATCGGACAGATAGTACCTGTCATTTGGGTCAAAAAAGGCATTCCCTTCTCCCATGAAGAGGGACTGGTGCGTATGCATGCCGCTGCCGTTCTGACCGAATAGCGGTTTTGGCATAAAGGTGGCATAAACTCCGTATTTCCTTGCAATCTCCTTAACCGTTACCCTGTAGGTCATCACCGTATCCGCCATGGTGAGTGCGTCAGTATACCTGAGGTCTATCTCATGCTGCGAATGGGCCACCTCGTGATGCGAATACTCGACCCTGATATCCATCGACTCAAGGGCCAGGATGGTCTCCCGCCTCAGGTCCTCGGCAGCATCCATCGGATAGTCAAAGTAACCGCCCGCATCAAGTATCTCGGGGGATTTCTCGCTTCTGAAATAGAAGAACTCAAGCTCGGGACCAAGATAGAATGTGTAACCTTTTTCCCTTGCCTTCTCGAGATTCCTTCTAAGGACATACCTGGGGTCTCCCTTGTATGGAGTCCCGTCCGGCTCATAGATGTCACAGAACATCCGGGCAACAGCCTTTTCCTTCGGCCTCCAGGGCAGGAGGACAAAGGTTGCGGGATCCGGACGGGCAATCATGTCGCTCTCATCAATACGGGCAAACCCCTTGATTGATGAGCCATCAAACCCCATGCCTTCCTCAAAGGCATATTCGAGCTCCTCAACAGGCATTGCAAAGCTCTTGAGCATACCGTGGATATCAGAAAACCAGAGCCTTATAAATTTAACGTTATGCTTTTTTACAAGCTCCAG
>JAADGU010000081.1 GCA_013152195.1 Nitrospirota bacterium | reverse complement strand
CAGTAACGACAACACCAACTGTCCTCTGCTGAAGCTGCTTTATCCCCTCCTTTCCGTCAAGGGCTATTATACATTCGTAACCCTCCGAGCTCAGGGAAGCCTTAAGCATATCAGCCATGGACTTCTTGTCCTCAACTATCAGAATACTCTCCACGCCGGCCTCACATTCCTGCATCTTCAAGTGCCTCCCCGCAGGGACAATCCCTCTTCTGAGGAATCAGTCCGATTGCCCCTGACAACAGGGTCTTTACAACTTCGGTACTCCTGTTCATTGTTTCAACCACCTCTTTAGTAGTAAGCTTCACAGGTGAAATTCCTGCTGCAAGGTTTGTGACCACAGACAGGGCCACATAACACAATTCACTCTCACGTGCAAGCACTGCCTCTGGCATGCCTGTCATACCAACAACATCAGCATTCATGGAGCTGAAAAAACTGATCTCGGCCGCTGTTTCAAGCCTCGGCCCCTCCACACATATATATGTCCCGGAATCCCGGAGTTCTATCCCCCCAAACCCTGATGCCCTGATAAAGCTATCTCTCAACTCAGGACAATACGGCTCTGTAAAGTCCACATGCACCACATCATCACCATCATAAAAAGTATTTACCCGGGACTTTGTAAAATCAATCAACTGATTAAGCAGCACGATATCACCCGGCCTTAAACTGCTGTTAATGCCGCCCACTGCACTGACAGCTATCACCCTTTCTGCACCCAGCTCCTTAAAACCCCGGATATTGGCACGGTAATTCACCCTGTGAGGGGGGATATTATGCTTAAAAGAGTGTCGCGGCAGAAAGGCCACAGTCCTACCGGATAATTCACCAATCATGAATTCATCGGAGGGGAGACCAAAGGGAGTCTCAACAGCCCTCCTCTCATTGACCTTAAACCCGGGGATCTCATACAGACCACTACCACCTATCAAACCGATCATAAAAAAAGACGCCCCTCCCCTTCCCGGAATATTTCCCTGTCTCGTGTTTTCGGTTTCATACTGATACTGGTAAAGAAAATGATATAATAGTTTACCATAAAATAGTAACATTACATTACATGACATACAGACAGGAGGGTTTTTGTGATTGACCGGGATATATTGAGCAAGGCAATTAAAGTTGCACTGAAGCATGGAGGAGATTATGCCGATGTCTTTGTTGAATCAAAGAGGTCTTTATCAGTACAACTTGAGGATGGCAAGATCGAGAAACTCCTGAAAGGGACAGATGCAGGGGTTGGAATAAGGGTTATATTTCAGGGAAAAACTGCTTACGGATACACAAATGAGTTCAGTCAAAAGGCGATACTTGAGCTGGCGGAAACAGTAAGCAAGGCATCACAAGGCCCTGCACCGCAGAAGACGATTGACCTCAGAAGCATCAGCCCTGCAGTTGACTTTGTTATAAAAATACCGCCCGAGGAAGTAGAGTCCCGGAAAAAGATAAATATGCTGAAAGACGCCGACCAGACAGCACGGGCCTTCAATCAGAGTATCAAGCAGGTACTTGTGGTCTACAGGGAATCGGTTCAGACCGTCAGGATAGCAACCTCTGACGGGGTTATTGCGGATGACAGCAGGGTACACACCCTTGCCCTTGTCCAGGTAATTGCTGCTGAAGACGGTACAATCCAGACGGGTTATGAGCCGGTGGGCGGACATATAGGGTTTGAGCTGTTTGACGAGCATCCGCTGAATGTCATCTCCGAAAAGGCTGCTGCAAGGGCTGTTATGATGCTGAAGGCCAGGAGGGCACCGGCCGGCCGTATGCCCGTGGTTATTGCCTCTGAGGCCGGCGGAACAATGATTCATGAGGCTATCGGACATGGCCTTGAGGCAGACCTTGCCGGTCAGGGTCTCTCTGTTTATTCAGAAAAACTGGGCCAGAATGTGGCATCCAGCCTGATAACGGTAGTTGACGATGCAACACTGCCAAACAGGAGAGGCTCTTACAGATTCGATGACGAGGCAACCCCCTCACAGAGGACGGTACTTGTGGACAGGGGAGTGCTTGTGGCTTACATGTATGACAGGCTGAATGCCCTGAAAGAGGGAAAGAGCCCAACAGGCAACGGCAGGCGGGAGTCTTACCAGCACAGGCCGATACCCCGCATGAGCAATACATTTATTGCTCCAGGCTCAGACTCTCCGGAGGAGATTGTCAGCTCAGTGCAGCAGGGACTCCTTGTAAAGAAGATGGGGGGAGGCCAGGTAAACACCGTCACCGGAGACTTTGTCTTTGAGGTTCAGGAGGGATACATCATAAAGGACGGAGTCGTCGGAGAACCTGTAAGGGGGGCTACACTGACAGGTAACGGACCGCAGATACTTAAATCCATGGATATGGTCGCCTCCGACCTCGGGTTTGCCATCGGAACCTGCGGCAAGGATGCGCAGGGAGTCCCTGTCTCTGATGCCATGCCTACAGTAAGGATTCCGGAAATAGTAGTTGGCGGTGAGGTAACATAGGTATCAGGTCAGCAGGCATTACTGTGTAGAAAATACCACATTTATGTAGCCACTCTGCAAATATTGTCACAGGACTTTGTTGCCTGTCAAAGCATTCACTCTGGCACCATTCTTGCTTCAATTAAAACCTTAATGATTATGCGACTACAGAGAACAATAAAAAAGAGAGCAACATTTGAGGGGATCGGACTTCACACAGGGCGTGTTACAAAGATCACACTCAAACCAGCTCCGCGTGACACGGGAATCGTATTTATAAGAACCGACCGCAGGACCATCATAAAGGCCCACGTCGGCTCAGTCGTGGACACGGCCTTTGCAACCACAGTCGGGTATAACGGTACACGGATAAAGACCATTGAACACCTGCTTTCAACGCTTGCAGGTATAGGCATTGACAACATTATCATTGAGGTCAACGGCCCGGAGATTCCCATTCTTGATGGAAGCTCTACTGAACTCGTCAATGTAATTCTGGGGGCCGGAATCTCCAAGCAGGACAGAAAACGCTCCTACATCCGTATCACAAAGCCAATCACGCTCAATGATGGCCATACAGAAGTCACGGCAATTCCATATGACGGCAGGCGACTGACTTACAGCATCCATTTCAAACACCACTCATTCGGCACTCAGAACCTGAGTCTTGACCTCGATGAAGAGGTATTTATCAAGGATATCGCCCCTGCACGGACCTTTGGTTTTCTTAAAAATGTGGAGATGCTCAGGGCTAACGGCCTTGCAAAGGGTGGCTCATTTGATAATGCAATAGTTATAGGTGACCACGGGATACTCAATGAAACAGGGTTAAGGTTTGATGATGAATTTGTCAGGCATAAAATACTCGACCTGATAGGAGACCTCTCTCTCATCGGCTATCCCATCCATGGGCATATAATAGCTGACAGGGCCGGCCATTCCTCACATATAAGGTTTCTCAGAAAACTCCTCTCCTCAGTGGATTCATGGGAACTCGTCTCCAAGGAGACCGAGCTCAGCCAGTGTTATGCCACTGCTTTCAATTAGACACCTATAATCGGATAATCACAAGCACTGATTTTTTAACCGCAGAAAACACAGAGCCCGCCATGAAACCGTTAATTATCAAGGGGAGCTTCCTTTTTAGCCGGACATCTCCTGTTCCCAGGAGATAAAACACGAAAAAAAAGGGAGGCTGGAGAGCAGTTTACAGCACTCCAGCCATAAAACGTTTCTACTTGAGTGCAGCGGCTGCCTTCTTTGTAACCTTCTTCCCGGCGGTAGCTGCCTTTTTTGTGGCCGTCTTCTTTGCAGTAGCCGCTTTTTTTGCAACCGTCTTCTTTGCAGTGGCCGCCTTCTTTGTGACCGTCTTCTTTGCAGTGGCCGCTTTTTTTGTGACCGTCTTCTTTGCAGTGGCTGCCTTCTTTGTGACCGTCTTCTTTGCAGTGGCCGCTTTTTTTGTGACCGTCTTCTTTACAGTTGCCGCCTTCTTTGCAACCGTCTTCTTTACAGTGGCCGCCTTTTTTGCAACCGTCTTCTTTGCAGTGGCCGCCTTCTTTGCAACCGTCTTCTTTGCTGTGGCTGCCTTCTTTGCAACCGTCTTCTTTGCTGTGGCTGTCTTCTTTGTGACCGTCTTCTTTGCGGTAGCCGCCTTCTTTGCAACCGTCTTCTTTGCAGTGGCCGCCTTCTTTGTAACCGTCTTCTTTACAGTTGCCATCTCTTTTTCACCCCCTTTCTTCCCCGAATACGGGGTTTATAAAATCAGATTCTTCCGAAGAGAATCATCTTTTTCCCTTTTGTTATCTTTTTCATCTCCCCAGTCATCTGCTTCTTCATCTTTCTGAAGTCTGCCTCTGGAACCTGTCTGATGTTAATCGTCACTTTAAACTCTTTTTCAATATTCTCGAATGACTCCTTTAATGAAGCTCCACCACCTATAACAAAAAGATCGATAGAATCAGTTGCAAGTCCCTCGGCATAGGGACCGGTAATAAAGGCAGCCTTGACTCCGGAAGCCCGCAGTACAGACTTCAGGGCACCTGGCAGGCCAAGTGATTTTGTTATCAGATTTCTGAGCTCGGGGAAAAAGGGGGAATTTGTGTTTGCCTGAAAATATCTCAGATTGGCAACCCTTTCACTGACGAGTATGCCCATCTTCTCAAGGTTATCAAGTTCTCTCTTGACTCCGGATGGATTTTTTCGCAGGATATTTGCAATCTCCCGAACATAAAACTTCTCGTTCGGGTTATTCAAAAGCAGCGCAAGGATATCGGCCCTTACAGTTGAGGAAAACAGTTTCTGCAACATAGCTTAATAATATACGATAATTCCATTTTTGTCAACAACAATATACAATTCATGAATCTCCGGAATCCCTTGATACTCATGGCAATATTCAAATATATTATTGCAGAGGCCTTGTTTCTGCTGAATACAGCCTGTTCACAAATAGTCACGGTCTGTTTTGAGCTTGAATCCGGACAAAATGCGGATACGTAAAATATATGCAGGACAATACTGATTCACCAGAAGAACGAGCTGACAGGGCATACATCTACATAAAACTTACTGCAATAGCAAACGTTTATACAGAGTCAGATAATCAACCGGTTTCTTAAAACATCCTGTTAATCCTGTCTGAAAAAAATTGAGTTTTTT
>JAADGU010000010.1 GCA_013152195.1 Nitrospirota bacterium | reverse complement strand
TAATCTCATCGTTAGATGCCCTGCCGGTAATAATGGTTGTCGGACTTCCAATGTCCTCCACACTCATCAGTGTATCTTCTGAAGAGGCGAGGGCGATGATCTTTTCGTTTTCCGCCTCATTACGGCCGACTATGATTTTGCATTCGGGAGATGTCCTGAAATGCCTGCCCACCCTCAGGAGGTGTAACTCCTTAAGCTCAGGAGCGGAGTTGTATTTGAGGAGGTCTCTGAGTCTGCAGGCATAGGACGGTTCAGTCAGGAGACACCCCCCTGCCGGTGAGGGATAGTCTGTAAGTCCAAGCTCGGCTGCAAGGTTCATCTGTGGCCTGCGGGTCCTTCCCTTAAAGTCATGGAGACTTTCTCTGTCTACAAGTCCTTTTAACTCTGCAAAGGTTGGAGGAAGCAGCTTTGCGCTCAGGGGTCTCAGTACAAGGCCCTCCACACCAGCCTCTCTGTCCACGAGTGGGAAACATGCCTTTCTCTGGCTCATGGGCCTCTGGCCGAGGACCTCTCCGGTAACAAGAAAGTCGGCACCGATGAGGTCCATAAATACCTTTGCCTCTCTTAACATCAATATCCTGCAATCAATGCACGGGTTCATATTCCTGCCGTGTCCAAATCCCGGGTTCTTCACTATTTCAATGAATTTGTCGGCAAGGTGCGAGAGCTTGACCTTGAATCCGAACTCCTTTGCAACAGGCATGGGGTTATGGGAGCAGGACGAGCTGTCCGTTATATCGCACCCGAAGTGGGTCAGAAAGGTAATGGCAGTTACGTCAATCCCCTGTCTCAGGAGGACAAGGATGGCGAGCGTGCTGTCAAGCCCTCCTGAAAGCAGTGCAACTGCCTTTGTCTTTCCGGTTTTATATATTTTTAAGTCTTTTTTCTCTTTATCTGTTTCCATCTCTCTTCCAGTCAGACCGTATCCTTTATTGACTGCATTATCTGCTCCGGCGTTGCAGTTGCAGTGCCCACCTGACCTACAACTATCCCGGCTGCATGGTTTGAAATTATAGCTGCGGCTTTCAGGTCAGCACCTGATACATGTGCAAGTGTAATTGTGGCAATTACTGTATCGCCTGCCCCGGTCACATCAAATGCCCCCTTTGCAGCAGTGGGGATATGGCTTATTTCAGAGCCTTTTTCAAATAGGGTCATTCCATGCTCTCCACGCGTAATCAGGACCGAGTCACACCGTAATTCCCTGAGAAGGCTTTTCCCGGCCTTTTGAAGAGATTTCTCGTCCTTTATCTCTATCCCCGTTCCTTCAGAGGCCTCTTTTGTATTCGGGGTGATAAGGGAAACACCTTTATAGAAGTTGAAATGGCCAACCTTTGGGTCGACCGATACAAAGGCAAAGGTGCCTTTCTTTTTGAATTCCTTTGCAATAAAGCGCATCATCTTTTCAGATATAACCCCTTTTTTGTAATCAGAGATTATAAGTGCATCCCATTTGTCCCTGTCAGAGGAGAGAAAGTCTTTTATCTTTTTAAAAAGCCTTTCGTCCAGCCTCCTCCTGTCCTCCCTGTCAAACCTGACCACCTGCTGGCTGTGTGCAATAACTCGGGTCTTGATAGTTGTTGGCCGCTTTCCGCTGAAGAGACCGGAGGTATCAATCCCACGGTCACTGAGCAGGGAGTGGAGAACATTTCCGGATACGTCATCACCCCTTATCCCAACGACTGTTGCCTTTCCACCAAGGGCCACTATGTTGGCAGCAACATTTGCAGCACCCCCGAGTGTGTAATTCTCATCCTTTACATCAATCACCGGCACAGGTGCCTCCGGGGAGATTCTCTCAACGAGTCCCCAGATGTAGTGGTCAAGGATAATGTCACCAACGACGAGTATCTTTTTCTTTCTGAAGTTTTTAAAGATGCCGTTATATCTCATAATGAAGCTCTGATGATGTATAATTTTACATCAAACAGTGTAGTTCGTGCAAAAAATAATGGAAAACTCCTGGGTCTTTCTCTCTTTTATTTCTGCCTTCTCCCTGGCAACGAGTGACGCCCTGACCAAAAAGGCGTTGAGGCTTGATAACGAATATCTCGTGGCCTGGCTCCGTCTCGTCTTTTCCCTGCCGCCCCTTGTGTTGCTTCTTCTCTTTATCCCTGTTCCTGAACTTGACAGGACATTCTATCTCTCTTTCTTCTGTGCACTTCCCCTTGAGATACTTGCCCTTATCCTCTATATCAAGGCCTTGAGGATATCCCCCATGTCTCTCACCTTGCCATTCCTTTCCCTGACCCCGATATTCCTGATTGTCTTCTCCAGGGTGATTGTTGGCGAGAGTGTTTCCCTGAAAGGTGCAGTGGGTATAATCCTCATAGCAACAGGCGGGTATTCCCTGAATATTACCTCTGTAAGGAAGGGGTTTTTTGCCCCCATCAAGGCAATTGCAAGGGAGAGGGGTTCTGTTTATATGATTATCGTGGCAATGATATACAGCATAACCTCGTCACTTGGAAAGCTTGCCATTGAGCATTCATCTCCATTATTTTTTGGAGCCACTTATTTTATTGTTGTAACCGTATGCTTTACTCCCCTCGTCTATATCAACTTCAATAAACACCCTGTTGGCAGGGTACTCAGAAGACAGATTGGAAGTGTAATACTTCCGGGGCTCTTCTACTCGGCAATGATTGTTTCCCATATGCTGGCAATGAGTCTTGCCAGGGTAGCTTATATGATTGCCATAAAGCGTTCAAGCCTTCTTATAGGCAGTATCTACGGGTTCATCTTTTTCAGGGAGGGCAATATCAGGGAAAGGTTGTTTGGTGCTGCACTGATGTTTACAGGGTTTGTATTGATAGTTGCAGGATAACGTGTTTGAGAAAGGCCACTTTACCCGCTGTTTCCTTGACAAAATCTTGGCAGGTTGCTATAGTAATTTATAAAGCGAAAAGCATGATATTTGATGCCTTTTCTGGGATTCAGGGCTAAGAGAAGAAGCCCATTACTTTAGAAAACAGGGTTTTGCCATGTATGAAAAATTCTATGGTCTCAAGGACAGACCCTTTAATCCCGTCCCGGATCCAGGGTATCTTTATCTCAGTTCATATCATAACGATGCCTTGGCATATCTGACCAGCGAAGTTGAAAAAAAATCCAATCCCATTATTTTTACCGGTGATATTGGTGCTGGTAAAACGGTTCTGTTGAGGACTTTTCTCAAGGCCTTGGGACCTGAAGTCAATCTTGCGCAGATTTTTTATAGCGGCAATGACCGTGTTCAGCTCCTGCAGATGATCCTCCTTGAAATGGGGATAGATTCCGGGCAGACCAATGTTGATTCCTTGCGTTCAGAGGTAAAAGAGCACCTGAGCAATTTGCTCCGGGAAGGCAGGGAGACTTTTCTGATAATTGATGAAGCCCAGGATCTGGGTGAGGATGCACTCGATGAAGCCTGCAGGCTGTCCGGGCTTGAGGTTGACGGCCGACACCTTGTCAGGGTCATTCTGGCAGGTTTGCCGGGGTTGCGGGATAATATTTATGCCCTGAGCAACCTTGACTGCAAGGATACAATTGCTGAACCCTATTATCTGAAAAACCTTCCGGATGAAGATATTCCTAAATATATCAGGCACAGACTGGCCACTGCCGGTTGCACTGATTTTACTGTCTTTCCCGAGGATGTACTCAGAGAGATTTGTCATTTTTCAAGGGGAATACCCAGGCTAATCAATATGATCTGCGACGCCATACTCCTGTATGGGTATTTTGCAGATAAGCAGGTGGTTACAATGTCCCTGTTTAAAGAGGTGATAACCGACCTTTTTAATCATGGAAGCGTAGAAGGCAGTTATCAGTATGAGACACCCTCTGTTGCCCCCGGTCCTGTTACTGCTGATCAGGACACCGGAAGCAGAGAAGAACCGGTACCCCCGTCAGCTGATATTCATTCAGAGGACAAGGAGGAAGGTAACGGGAAAATCCGTACAGAAGAATCATCTGTTCAGGACGAGGATAGCCAGCAGAAAGGTCTCCTGCCGATGACTCTCTTTGTGCTTGAGAAGAACGCAAGAATGAGGGTAAGGCTTGAAGATAAATGCCAGGAGAAAGGGATGGATACAGTTGCTCTCGCCACCCTTGAAGAGCTGTTTGAGACCCTTGAACGCTCCAGAGACCCGGGTCTTCACGTCCTGGTTGCTGACTCCTCCTTCTTTTTTGCCAAGGGGGGGAGCGAGGACCCGGCAGGTAAGGATGCTCTTGACAGAATACAGAGCGACTATGCATATATGCCGTTGATTGTGACCGCAACTCTCCCGTTGACGGTGATCCGGACAAAGCTTTTTCAGAGGGGAATTCCGTTGCTTCTGCATAAACCTGATTTAAACCGTATTGACCTGTCCGAGGTCCAGACTCAATTTGATGCTTTTTTTAATGAGCTTCAGCTTTGTCTGTCAAACATTCATTCACAGTTTGGAGCAATTTATCAGAAGACTATTAGATGGCTAACTGACTCGCAAGGTGTCACGGCTGCGTCTGGAAGACGTGTGAAAGGATCAGAACGGTCAAATCCAGGAGGAATATAAATGAAAAATAAGCAAAAGATTGGAGAGTTACTAGTTGATCTGAACATTTTGACACAGGAAGACCTTGACAAGGCTCTTGAGGAACAGAAACACACAGGTGAACGTTTGGGCGCTACTCTTCTCAGGCTGGAACTTCTTTCAGAGGAGGATCTTGATTATCTGCTTGGCCGGCAGCTCGATATTCCCTCGATCAATCTGGAAAACTATAACCCCTCTCCGGAATTGCTTGCCACGATTCCGGAAAAGGTAATAAAGAAGTATCAGGTTCTTCCCATTTCTGTCGATGGCAAGTCACTTACAGTGGCCACAGCAAGCCCCAGGGATCTGATACGTATGGACGACCTTTCTTATATTACAGGGTTTAAGATAGCTCCTGTGGTTACATCCATCACCTCCCTGGAACGTAAGATAGAGGAGCTGTTTAAGAAGCCCATCAGTTGGGAAGAGTCACTGAAAGTGAATGAAACAGAGGATCTGGAGATTATCAAGGGAGACACCGGTATCGTAGAGGAGGACCTTGAAGATGCCCTTGAATCTGCAGAGGAAGCTCCTGTGATCAAGCTTGTCAATGCAGTCATTCTTGCGGCAATTGAGCAGGAAGCCACCCACATACATATAGAACCACGGGAGGATTCCTACGAAATATACCTCCGCATTGATGGAAAACTGAAACTCCTGGTGAACCCTCCGGCCAATCTGCAATATAATGTTATAAACCGTTTAAAGATACTCAGCTCCATAGACATCCTCAAGCGTTTCATTCCGGCTGAGGGCTTTTTCAGGGCAAAATCAAAGGGCCAGTATTATGATATTGATGCAGCCACTATTCCGTCTTTGCATGGAGAACGGATGGTTCTGACCTTTCAGCAGCCATTTTCAAAAGAAGAACTGCAGCTCGAAAAACTTGGATTTACACCTGAAACACTGGATAATTTCAAGAGTTTGCTTTCAAGTCCAAGGGGATTCATCCTGGTTACAGGACCTTCGGACAGTGGTAAGAGCTCCACAATATATGCAGCCTTAAACCACCTCAAGAGCCCGGAGAAATCCATCTTTACCTTTGAGAGAACAATAAAGAACAAGTTGTCCGGAATCAACCAGGGGCAACCTAATGAAAAATTCGGATATAGCTACGAGAAAGGCTTGCAGTCCCTTCTGCGTCAGGATATGGATGTGCTTATGGCCGGAGAGATGATGACTCGAGAGGCGGTTGTTTCTGCCCTGCATGCGTCTCTTTCAAAGACCCTTGTCCTTGGCCGTTTCCTGTGCAATGACACCATCGGGGCTATCTCTCTGATAATGGATATGGATGTGCCCCCCTTTATGCTTTTTTCATCCCTGACTGCCGTTCTTGGTCAGCGGCTTATCAGGCGGCTCTGCCAGGAATGCATCGAGGATTACGAGCCACCTGCAGAGTTGGCTGACGAAATTCATGACCTTACCGGGACCCAAAGACCAAGGCTTTTCCGGAGCCATGGCTGTCCATCCTGTGGTCTGACCGGGTATAATCACAGGATTGCATTATTTGAACTGCTTATTCCCTCCAAGGAGCTTCGTGAAGCCATTCTGGCCAAAGCTCAGCCAAATGAACTGAAAGAGATTGCGGGAAGACAGCAATACCGTACTTTCAGGCAGGATGGTTTGATCAAGGCTGCAGAGGGGTTGACGAGCTATGAAGAGGTTGTCAGGGTTATATAATTGCATGGAGACGGGTGAAGGCAACATTAGTGAGGGTGTCAGTATAAATGGTGCCGGAGGCCGGATTTGAACCGGCACGGAGCTATGCCCCGAGGGATTTTAAGTCCCTTGCGTCTACCAATTCCGCCACTCCGGCAAGCAAGGATTTTCTTAAAAAACAAACAGTTATAAGGTTTCATATAGTATCATAAAGTCCGGTAAGGAGTAAATACCTGAAAAATGGAATCTCTTTATAACTGTTGTGTTGTTGTTATTTCCCCTAACTTCTTCAGTAAGTCCGGCAAGACCAGTCGTCTCTGAATTCCTT
>JAADGU010000003.1 GCA_013152195.1 Nitrospirota bacterium | reverse complement strand
TCATACCCGAAGTCTGTAATCGGGTATCCAGAACTCACTGAAAAGAGTGGATTCCCGCTCAACAGACCGCGGGAATGACGGCTCAATTCTTGTATTTATACACAGACTCTAATTAGTCTTCTTTCTTTCCGCCGGACAGTATTCGTCCAATCCCGTGAGCCACAAGCGCTACACCCGTTACAGCGGCGAGGCCTGCGCCGACCTTGTCTGCCGTGGACTCCACCCCGAATCCAGGAGGCGGAGGGAGCCGCCTGTAAAATGGTGTCATTTTGTCCCAGAAGGCCGGTTCTGCACAACCTATACAGCCGTGCCCTGCCTGAACAGGCCAGCTTGTGCCTTCATTGTATTTTACTGTGGGGCAGTTCTGAAACGACTCGGGTCCCTTACATCCCATCTCGTAGAGGCACCACCCTTTTCTGTGCCCTTCATCTCCCCACTGTCTTACAAACTGTCCGGCATCAAATGAGGCCCTTCGTTCACAGTTATCGTGAATCCTTTTGCCGTAAGCAAAGAGTGGTCTGCCAATACTGTCAAGGGGCGGCAGGGAGCCGAATGTAAGAAAATGTACTATGGTTGCAGTGATATTTTCTGCGTTTGCAGGGCATCCGGGGAGGTTTAGTACAGGTATCCCCGGAACAGCCTTCTTCACGCTCACTGCCCCTGTAGGGTTGGGATTTGCCGCGGGTAAGCCACCGTAGGTGGCACGTGGCACATGTTCCAACTGCTATTGTGGCCATTGCATTAGTGCAGACCTCTTTAACTATATCACTTGCAGCCCTTCCGCCAATGCAGCAATAAACACCGCCATCATTTAAGGGAATAGAGCCTTCAACCACTGCAATATATTTGCCCTTCTGTCCTCTGACAACATCCTGAAGGGATTTTTCTGCCTGAAATCCTGCAGCAGCCATGATCGTCTCATGATACTCTACTGCAAGTACATCCAGGAGGATTTCAGCAACCGTAGGTTTGCTTGCCCTCAGCAGGGCCTCTGTGTCACCTGCACAGTCCTGAAATTCAAGCCATACGAGGTAGGGTTTCTTTCCCGTTTCAAGGGCTTCAGCTATTTGAGAGACAAAAACGGAAGGAAGTGCAAGTGTGGCTGTCATCAGGGAACAGAATCTCAGAAAATCCCTTCGCGAAACCCCCCTTTTTTTAAGGACTTCATAAATCGTATCCACGGATGAGCCGTCTGTTTTTGACACTGTCCCCATAAATGCATTCTCCTTTCCTGTTCAAGGTTTAAATACAGGCATAATACCATATAAAGTAGCACATAAAGTGTGAGCTGTCAAGGAATTGTTAGAAAAACTTTCTTTCTTTTTACCAGTTTCTCAAGCTCAACAGCAAAAAATACCATTGACGACAGTGACAGGGTAATGAATAGCTCTGCCGGTGTCAGTGGCTCTGTCCTGAATATGGAGTTGAGCGGCGGTAAATAAAGAGTTGCCATCTGCAGGACGAAGCTCAGCAGTACAGCACCTAACAGGGGTATGTTACTGAAGAGGCCGATTTTAAAGAGTGACTCTTTTTCCGATCTCATGGCCATGACGCCGGCAAGCTGGCTCAGACAGAGGACCGTGAAGACCATGGTCTGCCAGTGTGCATCGGTCTTTATACTCCATGCCTGCAGTGACAGGGTGATTCCAGCCATGAAGACGCCTATCCACACGACACTTATGCCGAGTCCATGGGCAAATATACTCTCCTTTGGATGGCGCGGCGGTCTCTGCATCACATCTCCTTCTTCAGGCTCAACCGAAAGGGCAAGTGCAGGCAGGCCATCCGTCATCAGATTAATCCAGAGGATATGGATGGGTAGCAGGGGCAGGGGGAGGCCGAGAAAGGGTGCGAGAAAAAGAGTCCAGACCTCTGCGGAGTTTGTTGCCAGCAGGTACTTGATGAATTTTCTTATGTTGTCGTATATTTTTCTGCCTTCCTTGATGGCCTTTACAATAGTTGCAAAATTGTCGTCAAGCAGTATCATGTGGGCTGCCTCTTTTGAGACATCCGTTCCTGTGACCCCCATTGCAATGCCGATGTCCGCCCTCTTCAGGGCTGGTGCATCATTAACACCGTCTCCTGTCATGGCAACGAACTGACCCCTGTCCTGAAGGGCCTTGACTATCTTTAACTTCTGCTCAGGGGCAACCCTTGCATAGACCCTTATCTGCTCAACCCGTGCTTCAAACTCTTCTAAAGAGAGGGCATCAAGCTCTTTCCCCGTGATTACTGCTGTGGAGTCGTCTTCAAGGATGACGAGCCTCTTTGCAATAGTCCTTGCTGTAAGTGGGTGGTCGCCCGTTATCATTACAGGGATTATACCGGCTGTCCTGCAGAGCCTGACCGCCTCCTTTGCCTCTTCCCTTGGCGGGTCCAGCATGCCTGTAAGGCCCAAAACAGTGAGGCCGGTCTCAACATTTTCAGGTGAGATCTCTTCAGGGAGCCTCTCCCATTTTCTCATGGCGATTCCCAGCACCCTCAGTCCATCTGTAGCCAACTGCTCACTTACCCCGAGAATTTCTTCCGCATCTATATCCTTTAACCCTCCGGATGTCAGGACGTTAGCGGATTTTTCGATCAGTACATCGACCGCCCCTTTTGTGAAGGAGATGAATTTTCCGTCACTCCATCTGTGAAAGGTGGTCATACACTTTCTTTCAGAATCAAACGGGATCTCGGCAACCCTCGGAAAATCTGCCTGCAGGTCCTTTTTGTCAAATCCGTGTCTTTTGGCAATGGAGTAAAGGGCCGCCTCTGTTGGGTCACCAATGATATTGTTATCAGCATCAGCCCTTGCATCGTTACTCAATGCCAGGGCAATAAAGAACATATGCAGGGGTGAGTCCGTATATTCCTGCTTTTCCCGGGTGCCGGCCACTGTGCCTTCCGGAGAGACACCTGCAAGCCTTCCGTCAACATATATCTTCTCAACAGTCATCCTGTTCAGGGTGAGGGTGCCTGTCTTGTCAGAGCAGATGTATGTAACAGAGCCCAGGGTCTCTACTGCGGGGAGTTTTCTTATCAGGGCATTCTGTCTGACCATCTTTTTTGCCCCGAATGCAAGGGATATGGTTACCACGGCAGGCAGTGCCTCCGGGATGGCTGCAACTGCAAGGGAGATGGCCGTAAGCAACATCAGTACCGGAGACGCCCCTCTCAAAATTCCGGCCACAAAGACTATGGCACATATGGCAAGGATGCCGATGGCGAGCTTCTGTCCAAACCCTGCAAGCCTCTTCTGAAGCGGTGTCTTTACCTCTTCCTCTTCCTGAAGCATGGCGGCAATCCTGCCAAGTTCCGTATTCATGCCTGTTGTTACGACCATTGCCACCCCGCGGCCATAGGTAACGGAGGTGCCCCGGTAAACCATATTCTTCCTGTCGGCAAGCGGCAGCATCTCTTCATGCAGGGTTTTTGTGTGTTTTTCCACAGGAATGGATTCCCCTGTCAGGGCTGATTCTTCTGTCTTTAGCCGGACTGCCTCCAGTAGCCTCATGTCTGCCGGTACGATCTTCCCTGCCTCAAGTATTACAACATCACCGGGGACAAGTTCAGATGCCGGGATGTTTGCAGGTACGCCCTCTCTTATTACGGTTGCGGTGGGTGATGCCATCTTCTTCAGGGCCGCCATTGCCTTTTCAGCCCTGTATTCCTGGACAAAACCTATAATGGCATTAAGGATAACGATTACTGTTATGGCTATGGTGTCGGAGGCCTCACCTATAAACCCGGAGATGACTGCAGCAGCAATCAGTACGAGGATCATGAAATCCCTGAACTGGTCGAGAAAGAGCATAAAGGGGGTCTTTTTCTCTTTTTCCCTCAGTTCATTCGGGCCGTATTCAACAAGTCGTTTTCGGGCCTCTTCATGTGAGAGTCCCTGAAGGGATGAGTTCAGACCTTCGATGACCTCACTTGTCTCTTTCCTGTACCAGTCCATTTTATTATTTGTAATGTCGGGTTATATGCTTGCATACAGCAGCATCAGGTTAATTATATACACCAGCAGGATTGCCAGTGAGTCCCATGCCAGAAACAGGGGTTTTTTGGTTGCACGGTAGGTTAACCCTATGATTGCAATGGTTATCATGGTGATGGCTGATAGGGCAGAGATTACGTGGTTGGTATTGGTAAAGGAGAGAATCGGGCCTTTGGTAAAGAAGATATCGTCAATGGCAAGGATGAATATATTGAAGATATTGCTTCCAAAGAGGTTGCCGATCGCCAGGTCTACGGCATCTATCCTGAGTGCGGCTATGGAGACTACCACCTCGGGCAGGGAGGTGGAGATGGCAATGAATATATTGCCTGTAAAGGTCTGTCCCAGCCCGGTTGTCTCCGCAATCCCCTTGCCGATCTCCGGCAGGAAGACCGCGGCAATAATAACAACCAGTGCATTAATACTGTAATGTATGATTGCGGTCCTGGTTGATATGCCTTCATATCTCAGCTCTACAGTCTCTTTCACAAAGGCGGCAATTTTTCTCTTTTCGTAATAAAATACCGTCCTCATTGCAATAAAATAAATGACTATTATCAGCAGGGTGTAAGGTCCGATCCATCCGATCGGGTCGATAGCCGTACCTGCAAAGAGACTCATTGTGACCAGTACGATGAGAAGCAGTCCAAAGCCGGCAGAGAGTACATGTCCCTGATGGGCCTTTGTCGAGATGGGCATGGGACGGTATACTGCATCGAGAATTGCAAGGATCAGCATGTTGAATACACAACTTCCGAGGATATCCCCTACTGCAATATCCGGAGTGCCGGCGTATGTAACGGAAGATAAGCCTGTTACAAGCTCGGGAAGGGATGTGACCGAAGCGATCAGAACCAGGCCTACCCATGTTCTGCTGAGGCCTGTCTTCTCCGCTATAATGTCTCCGTATTTTGAGAGTTTTGAACCTGAATAAACGATCAACAGTGTGCAAAGCAGAAAACCGGACCATAAGAGCATCTGTGTCTCCTAATTTTGTTTGCCGGGTATCAGGTATTTTTACTGACCGTCTCTCCACCCTCTTCTTGGTATGACCCTTATTCCGGAGGGGTCGACATGGAGTCCGAACCTCTCGTCCTCGGCTGCAAACCCGACCCGTGACCCTTCCTTTATGTTGTTCAGTTTATCGACGATGACTCCCTTCAGATGACATCCCCTTCTAAGGACGGAGTTGTCCATCAGGATGGAATCCTCAACTACCACACCATCTTCAATCACCACGCCGGTCCGAATAACGGAGTTTTTTATTATCGCATCTTTTATGGTCACACCTTCGGAGATCATGCTGTTGATAATCTCTGCCTTCATTATCTTTGAGGCCGGGGCCTTCTGACCTGACGGATAGATTGGCCACTGAAGATTGTTGAGTTCAAATTGCGGTTCCTCTCCAAGCATATCCATATGGGCTTCAAAGAGGGCTTTTATTGTACCAACATCTCTCCAGTATCCCGTCTCTTCATATGATTTTGTGCCGGGGATAGTGTTGGTGGCAAAATCGTAGGCAAACAGCTTGCCCGACTTAACGAGATCCGGCAGGATATGAGCACCGAAGTCATGCTGTTTTTTCTGTTGTGCCTCGACGAGGGCATTGATAAGCACATCCTTGCTGAATATATAGTTCCCCATCGAGACGTAAGCCCTTGTCGGGTCAGAGGGCATGGGGGTGGGTTTTTCCGGTTTTTCCTGGAATCCCACGATCCTGTTGTCTGCATCCGTCTGGATAACTCCAAAGGATGATGCCTCTTCAATTGGTACCGGTCTTGCCGCTACTGTCACGTCAGCGTCCTTATCAAGGTGGAAATCCATCATCTGTCTGATGTCCATTCTGTAGATATGGTCGGCTCCGAATACCACAACCAGCCTGGGATTCTGTTGTGTGATGAGGTTAATGTTCTGAAGGATGGCATCCGCGGTTCCCTGAAACCACTCTGGTCCCATCCTCATCTGTGGGGGCACCACGGCTATAAAGTGGTCTCTCACAATAGGTGACATGACCCAGTGCTGTCTGATATGTTCGATGAGAGACTGTGATTTATACTGGACAAGGAGATAGATGGAGAATATCTGTGAATTCACAAGGTTGCTCAGGACAAAATCGACGATCCTGTAACGTCCTCCGAATGGTACTGCTGGTTTTGAACGAAAGGCTGTCAGTGGAAATAGCCTCTCACCCTTACCACCTGCAAGAACAAAGGCAAGAACCTTTTGATGTGGCATGCCCCCTCCTTTATATGATTTTTATTTATATTCTATTGTGACAGTTGCAGCAGACAGATTCTATTTTAACAGGAATTGAACGCTATCAGCAATTCAGAGCAAAAATCAGAGTGAAAAAAACTGAAATAGCAGCAGGAGCAGTTTTAAGGATTGACAAGTTGGGGGCCTAATCTTTAGAATAGAACGGTAACACGAAAAGTTGGGGAGTCGTCTAATGGCAGGACAGCAGACTCTGGCTCTGCTTGTAGGGGTTCGAATCCTCTCTCCCCAGCCATTTGATTGACTATTGACGATTTTCTGTTGAC
>JAADGU010000115.1 GCA_013152195.1 Nitrospirota bacterium | reverse complement strand
TTTCTTTATTTTCAAGCAGGAAATGAAAGGGTTCAGGATAATCCCAGGAAGCACAACTTTGATGCAGGAGCCAATCATTAATATTCATGAAGAACAGGGTTTCATGGTTTTGCTGTTTTTTCCTGCCGGTAAACAGACCCAGTTCCTCAAGTATCCGAGCGATCATTGCAGTCCCGGAACGATGCATACCAATGATTATAAAAGGAGATGGGCTACGGTCTCTCACTTGCAGCCCCTCTCTTCGCCGGTCTTCCCCGTGGCCTGAGCGTAGATTCCAATCCAAGTTCCCTTCCCATCTGCATCTGCCACATTATATCTCCATACGGAGATTGACGATTCACACTCTGACGAAGCCTCTCCAGCTCCCTTGCCGTTAAAGGCTCATCCACATATCTATCCCAGTTCCGGGGTATCTCTATCGGTATTTCATCAAGCAATAACCGCGAACTATTACCAATCATCGTCCCATGAGATGACCACCGCCAATCCTTAGCCGAATTAACCAGTCCAGCCCTTACCGGATTACCTTCAACATACCTTAATCCCGTTAACAAATGCTCATCTCTCTGTATGACAAAGCTCTTGAAGCGCCCCTGCCATACATGACCACTGGTCCCATTATCCCGATGGAAACGGCGGACGTGACAAGTCATCAACCACTGCATCCATCTGCTTAAATCCTCAGCTCTGGTGGGCATCAGGATCATATGAAAATGATTCGGCATCAAACAAAATGCCAGTATCTTGACAGAATACCGGGCCTTTGCGTCTCTCATTAAATCAATAAAAACTTCATAATCCTGACTCTTATGAAAAACACGCTGACTCCCGTTTCCACGGTTAAGCACATGGTAAACAAAACCATCAACCAGTCCTCTCGGAATCCTCGGCATCGTTAAAATCCTTCAACCAAAAAGTAGCCTGTCCCTATTATTATTTTCATCTTTTAAACCTCACAATTCTTCTGTAGAAATAAAGATAGCTGGCTGAAAAGAGAAAGAATATGAAGATTAATACAGGGGTGTTTGAAAGAAAGGGAAAGGCCATTATATTAAATACTGCTACCAACACCCAGATATAGACCGACGTCTTCGGATTACTCCTTGCTATTCGCCTGTGAATAAGCATGTGAAAGTGCACCCTGTCTGGTTCAAATGCTGAAAGGCCCCGCTTGAATTTCTTCCTGTAGATTGAGAAAAAGACCTCAAATATCGGATACGCAAGTATCACCAGGGGAAACCAGGGGGATATGCCGGGATTCCTGTTTACAAGGAGTATGGATATCTCGGCAAGTATAAAACCGATAAAATAGGCCCCTCCGTCCCCAAGAAATATCCTGCCCCTCGGAAAATTCCACACAAAAAAACCTCCTATTGCAACTATCAGGGCAGTGCTCACTCCCAGCAACAATTGATCTCCATAAAGATAGGAGGCCATGGCAAACGATAGCAGGATTATAACCGACACTCCGGATGCAAGGCCGTTAAAGCCGTCTATTATATTGATGGCATTGGATAATCCGGTAACGGCAATTAATGTAAAGGGAATGGCCATCCATAATGGCATCCTCATCAGACCTATGTCGTAAACTATACTGTCCATCAGCACCATAGCCATTACAGCACCCACCATTATTATCAGGAGCCTCACCCCTGGACTGATGTTTGACGTCATATCCTCATAAAACCCTATTATAAATGCAGGCAGCGCAGACAGGGCAAGATACTCCCCCTCTTTCCCGAACACACTTAACCCGACTATCAGAGCAACAACTATCCCCAACCCCCCGGCCCTCGGGGTTGGCACATCATGAAATCTCTGAGGCTTGTCGGTATCTGCCTGATCAATGCAGAATGACCGGATGTGGAAATTCCTTATTACTATAAACTGGATTAGAAAGGATGCAAAGAATGGTAAAGTAGTTTGCAGTAGGATATGGTTCATGGCTTTCTATCTATTTTATAGGAAATACCCTTATTTGTCCTGCATCTGCTGTAATCCCGGCTGTAGCCCCAAACACACTACAAATCTGTTATATAAATGCCCTGCATGAGGATATCAATACAGAAAGACTTTTGTCTACACCTAATCGTAAAAAAAAGGTTCGATTCTGTAAAAAAACAGTCCGCGGTATGCAGACTCACCCTTCATTTCATGTTATTCATCGTACTTCAAGGTATAATACGAACATTGAGGATGAGATAGCAATCCCGGTATGCCTTCATCCATCACCCATAAAACTCTCTTATTTTCTGCACAACATACAAGACCTGCTCATCCCCCAGTTCCGGATACAACGGAAGCAGCAATGCCTTCTTGAAAAAAAACTCGGTCCGGGGGAGATTAAACCCATCCAGCCCAAGGGCCTTGAATTGATGAACTCCCTTACCACCCCACTGGACTACTACCTCAACGCCGTTCTCCCTGAGATATGACATCAATTCGTCCCTCCTTTCCGCCTCAATTTCATAGTTCTGAAAGACGTCATAATGCCCGTCATCCTCTACCGGCGGAGGGGGTAACCTTAGCTCCTTAATGCCTGAGAGCCCATTATGATAACTCGCGGCAATCTCCCGGCGTCTCTTTATCCGGTCGCCCAATCCAGGCAGTTTGAAATCAAGAATGGCTGCATGAAGGTTATCCATACGGCAGTTAAGTCCCCAGAGGTTTATATCAGTCCCCTTTCCTCTCCCGTGATTTCTGAGCATTCTTACCTTTTCTGCAAATGCCTCGTCATCGGTAACAACTGCCCCGGCATCTCCAAAAGTCCCTAAAAGCTTTGCAGGATAAAAGCTGAAACACCCGCTCAGTCCAAAAGTCCCTGCATCCTTACCCCTGTAAGTGGCACCAAGGGCCTGGGCAGCGTCCTCAATAACTGCAAGGTTATATTTTTCGGCAAGAGCTGCCAGTTTATCCATTTTGCTGCAGATCCTGCCATTGAGATGAACAGGGATTATGGCCTTTGTTCTTGGTGTAATGGCAGACTCTACAAGGTCTACATCCATATTATGATCATCGGCAATATCCACAAAAACAGTTTTTGCTCCCAGGAATTTAATAACTTCAATGGTTGCCACAAAAGTATGGGAGACGGATATAACCTCATCCCCGGGGCCTACACCGGCAGCATAAAGGGAAAGGAGCATTGCATCCGTACAGCAGCTGACTCCGACTGCAAATTTACTCCCCACAAATTCCGCAAACTTCCCTTCAAACTTTTCAAGGTCCTCACCAAGAATGAAGGCGCCCCGGGAAAGCACACCTCTTATTATTTCAATATACTCTTCCTCATGGGCATTGAACTGCAGCGGATAATCAAAGAATTTCACTTTCCACTGCATTGTCATACCCCCTCTATTAAATCTGAAATTTTTTCATATATCTTCTGCGGAGTGAGTCCGTGATGTTCTTTGAGAAAATCCGCCTTACCAACCAGATGCCGGGGCAAACCTTCTCTGATGCCAAATCTCTTAAAAACCCCGCTGAATCCACTCTCAGCAAGCACTTCGGAGACTGCTGAACCAAGTCCTCCCCTGATATAGTGTTCCTCAATGGAGAAGATGGCCTTGTGTGTTGATGCAATCCGGACAACAGTTTCAGTATCCAGGGGCTTAAGGGTATGAATATTGACCATGGTAGTACTGATTCCCCTTTCAGCCAGCCTATCAACAACCTGCATTCCTGTATGGACCATATCACCTGTTGCAAATATAGCAACATCCCTGCCTTCTCTTAATATCATTGCCCGGCCGATCTTCAGATCAGGAGTTTTATCATGGATTACCGGCCCACCCGTGCTTCCCAACCTGATATACAGTGGACTATCATATTCCAGAGAAATCTCTGCAATGGCTTTGGCCTCAAGGGGGTCGGCAGGAACGACTACCGTCATATTCGGCAGGGAAGTCATCAAAGAGAGGTCCTCCAGTCCAAAATGTGTAAAGCCTTCAAGTCCATAGGTAAAACCCCCGCCTACACCAACGAGTTTTACATTTAAATTATGATAAGCGATATCAACCCTTATCTGCTCAAATGCCCTCATTACCAGAAACGGAATAATCGAATAACAATAAACATTTTTGCCGCATAAAGAGAGACCGGCAGCTATACCGATCATGTTGGCCTCTGCAACACCTGCATTATAAAATCTGTCAGGGCATCCTGCCTTAAAATTATCAAAGAGTTTGAATCCCAGGTCAGCGGTGATAACTAAAAGATTCTTCTCCTTTTGAGACAACTCCTCAAGTGTCTTTACAAAGATCTTTTTCACTGAAGCAATTCCTTTAAGGCTTCTTCATACTCCTCCTCATCCGGCGAGCGATAATGCCAAAGCACCTGGTTTTCCATAAATGATACTCCCTTTCCTTTTACTGTATGCAGAATCAGGACATTCGGTTTTTCAGTTGACAGAGAGCTCAGGGCATCGAAAATCTGCCTGAAATCGTGTCCGTCAATTTCCTGTACGTGCCACCCAAAAGCCCTCCATTTCTCTCCAAGCGGTTCCAGCCCCAGTATATCCCCTGTGTCTCCAAGGGCCTGCATCCTGTTATAATCCACAAGGGCTGTCAGGTTAGCAAGCTTATGGTGCCCGGCAAACATAACGGCCTCCCAGACCGAGCCTTCATCTAATTCACCATCACTCAACAACACATAGACTTTATAGTGTTTACTGTCAACCCTGCCTGCAAGGGCCATCCCTGCTGCAACAGAAAGCCCATGTCCCAGGGAACCGGTGGAGACCTCTATCCCCCGGCTTAAATCCCGCGCCGGGTGTTGCTCCAGTGTCCCGCCGTTGACGGCAAATCCTTTCAGGTCTTCCCTGCTCATGAAACCCCGTTCAGACAGGACGGCATACAGGGCTGGACAGGCATGCCCCTTACTCAGAATGAATCTGTCCCTGTCAGGGTCAACAGCAGCCTCAGGTGAGGTATTTAAAGACTTGAAATAGAGGGCTACAAGGATTTCAACAATCGAAAAACAAGGGCCGATATGGGGACTCCCGGTTTTATGGATCATGTTTAAAACAGAGATACGGACACTCTTTGATATTTCTTCATACTGCAAAAAGTCATCCTCAATTTCCATACAGGTTCCTTTCACGCCCGTGTCTTTACAAGGGTCAGAAGAGTTTCAAGTATTATCTTGATATCAGTCAGAAACGACCGCGTTCATCAATATATTTTAAGGCAAGCCTCATCTTTTCCGGCTTGATCTTTTCCCTGTATGTCTGATGAGGATCAGGACTTCCCTTCAAAATCTCCCCTTCGTTATGAAAGGTAAGCGAGGCCCAGTCAGTAATACCCGGCCGGACCTCCAGTATCCTTCTCTCCTCATCCGTATAAGTCTCCACTTCCGTCAGGACTTCCGGCCTCGGGCCAACAATGCTCATCTCTCCCTTTAATACATTAACAAGTTGCGGCACTTCATCAAGCTTGTATTTTCTGAGAAACCTGCCAACCCCTGTAATTCTCGGATCATCCGAGGCAGTTGAAGGACCACCAAGCTTCTCGGCATCAACCACCATCGTCCTGAACTTGAATATCCTGAAAGTCTTCCCAAATCTGCCAACCCTCTCCCCGCGGTAAAAGGCAGGTCCCGGAGAGTCAAGTTTAATAAATATAATTAAAAAAAATATCAAGGGACCCAAAAGTACAAGCCCGGACAGAGAGGTTATTATATCAAAAGTCCTTTTCAGAAAACCGTCCAATCTCTTATTCACTCACCTCTCCTGAATTATCCTGAAATACCCCGGAAGCCTGAGCCCGAATCTTTTCACCCTCTCCCCTTCTCCGACTCTAACAAAACCTGCCCTCTCAATTACCCTGATTGAGGACAGATTACCACGCTTGACAACATACCAGAAATTACGGCCGGCCCTGCCCTTTGACAAAAGAATCTGCTGTATTGCAAATGAAGCAATACCCCGTCTCATATGCTCAGGATGGGTCCATATATCCCCGATCTGGAGGTCATCCCC
>JAADGU010000071.1:5318-5946 GCA_013152195.1 Nitrospirota bacterium | reverse complement strand
CCTTCCTTGGCAAGGACCCTTACGGATTCATAACCTCCGGAGGGGAGGATTATCAGCAGCTATTTACGTCCGGCGAGCAGCTCCCCATGTTTACGGAGATAGGAGAGATAATGGACAGGGGCTTATACATTGTCAGAAGAGATGGTTCTGAGGAAGAAATAAGACCGGAAGGGTACCAGCACTTTGTCTCTCGGTGACAGATTAAGAATAATATTCAGTGTCAAGGATACACCTGAGAAGATCGCCCTTGCCTTTGCCGTAGGGATTTTTATCGGGATTTCACCTTTTCTCGGGCTTCACACCCTGATGGCCCTAGCCTTTGCCTCCATCCTGAGAGTTAACAAACTGGTAACACTTGCAGGTGCCTTTGTAACAAACCCATTGACAATCATTCCCATTTACAGCTTTGCCACATGGGTAGGGATCAAAATGACGGGACAGGAAAACACACTCTCGCAGACAAACTTCAAAGATATAACCATTATCAATATCTTCAGCATACTAAAAGAGCTCATCCTGCCCTTTTTTGTGGGCACCATCGCCTTCGGCCTGATAGCAGCAGCCCTCTCCTACCTGTTTGTCTACTACATACTGAAACGCATGCGGGAGGTTTAAAGTAAATGGAGTG
>JAADGU010000071.1:0-5282 GCA_013152195.1 Nitrospirota bacterium | reverse complement strand
CTCCTTTATTCTTCCCCGGTCAGGGACTCATACCCGCTGATAATCTCAATCACCTCTGCCGTAACCTCCTCCTGCCGGACGTAGTTGTAGAGGGTAGTAAGCTCATCCATCTTTTTATCTATATTCTGAACTGCAGAGTCCATACTCCTGAGCCTGCTTGCATTCTCACTTGCAAGGCTTTCGGCATAGGCCCTGTAGAGTGATATCAGAAGGTGCTCCTCAACAAGCCTTTCGAGTACATCCTCAGGATTCATATAGATAAGGGGCTCTTTTATACTTGCCTTTCTCTTCCCGAGCGTCCCCATATCAGGGGGAAGGACCTTGTTGCTTATGATCCTGTATTCACCGACCCTCCTGTGAAATGCAAATATCACAGATAATTCGTCAAAGGAGCCCTTCCTGTAGAGTTCATATAACTCAACGGTCAGGTTCATCACCTTTATATCTATCCCATCAACACTCACCGGACCTTTCAGTGCCTTTATTACCGGCATGCCCCTTGAGAATGCCTCGTCCTGCCCCCTCTTTCCTGAAATTATAAAAATAGCCTTTGAGATATCCTGCAAACCCTGACAGTAATCCAGCAAACGCTCGTTAAATGTCCCGCAGAGGCCCTGTTCAGAGGTGAAAACCACATACGCGGTCTTTCTGCCGACAGGAATTGATACCTCGGCAAGGTATGGAAAATGATACAGTATCTCTCCCATGGACTGATGGACATGGTCATTGTACATCCTGATCGTGGGCAACAGTCTCTCAACCTTTCGGACTGTAAGGGTAGCAAGTGCCTTCATGGAGTTGACAATCTCATGAATCGACTTAAGGTTTTCAATTTTACGTTCCAGCTCAAGTGACCCTGCCATATTCAGTGAACCCTCTCCAGCGCCTTCTCTATCAGGGACCTCAGCTCAATCTGATGAGATTCTGTAAGGTCTCCTGACGTCTGTATGTCCTCAATAAGCCTCCTGCCTTCCCTTTTAATCTCTTTAAGGAGCTCCTGGATATATCCATGGACCTTTTCAAGGGCAATATTATCGAGATACCCCTCATTCAGGATAAAGAAGGAGAGGACCTGTTCAAAAAGGCCCAGAGAAGAGTACCTTGGTTGCTTTAAAACCTCTCTCAGCCGCTGGCCCCTGCTGATAAGTTTGGCAGTCTTTTCTTCAACCCTTGCCCCGAACCGGGTGAATATCTCGACCTCCAGAAACTGGGCGTAATCAAGCTTTAACTTTTCGGCCACCTTTCGCATGGCAGCCACCTGGGTCTTGCCGCCAATACGTGACACAGAACGCCTGACGTCAATGGGTGGCAAAACCCCCTTATTGAAGAGCCCCCGGTCGAGCACTATCTGTCCATCCGTTATAGAGATGAGGTTTGTAGAGATATAACCCGATATCCTGCCCGCATATATCTCTGCTATCGGCAGGGCTGTGATGGAGCCACCTCCAATGGAGTCATGCCGTCTTGCTGCCCGCTCAAGAAGCCTGGAGTGGATGTAAAAAACATCTCCGGGAAAGGCCTCCCTGCCCGGCGTCCTTCTGAGCAAAAGGGAAAGCCCCCTGTAGGCATTGGCATGTTTTGTAAGATCGTCATATACCACAAGGGTGTCCCTGCCGCTGTCCATGAAAAATTCAGCCACAGCACATCCTGAATACGGTGCAAGGAATCTCATTGCAGGTGAAGTATCAGCATCTGCAGCCACAACAACCGTATATTTCATCGAGTCATGCCTCTGCAGGTCTTCAATGACCCTTGCAATCTGTGCCTTTTTCTGACCTATAGCCACATAAATACATATGACATCGCCACCTTTCTGATTAACAATGGCATCCAGGGCAATGGATGTCTTGCCTGTGCCGCTGTCACCAATGATAAGCTCTCTCTGTCCGCGTCCAATGGGGAGCATGGAGTCTATTATCTTTATGCCTGTATACAGGGGCTCCCGGACAAAATCCCTCTCTATTATGGGAAGGGCCTCTCTTTCAAGCGGGTAATGCAGCCGCTCCTCTATCTCCCCAAGGTCATCAAGTGGGCTGCCAAGGGGATCTATTACACGGCCAGGGAGTTCCTCTCCTACAGGTAGTGAGGCCACCCTTCCTGTAAGACCCACCTTGCTGCCGGCCCTTACAAGGGAATAATCACCCAGGATCACAACATCAATAAATCTTCTGTCCATTCCGAAGACTATTCCGTGAATATCCTCTTCAAAGCTCAGCAGCTCATAGTAGCCGGCATCCGGGAGACCTTCAACCCTGGCCACACCGTCACCAACATCAACAACAACACCCTCCTGCGCAATACGCACATCGAACCTCAGCTTCCGAACTTCTTTCTCGATTGATTTCAGCAGTTCCTCAATATTTAATGTCTCTTCCATGGAAATCCATTATCCTCTCTTAAATAAAGCTCAGATCAGCCCGGATCCAGTGATAAAGCAGCGTAGTGCGATGTAAGGAGAGACATGATTAACCCTGAACGGTTTTAAGTATCACAAAGGTTCACCTGGATGGTGAATCGTGATACTTACCTCGGAGTCCCGGCTGGATGCCGGGACGAGAATGAGTGAAGGGTTTTTCATGTCACTCCTTAAGACCTCCTGTTGATGGATTTGGGCTCAGCTTTGTTTTTTAAGCTTCTCGGCAATGGCATCAAGATTACCCCTCAGGGTGCCATCAAAAACATGCCCGTCTATCTTCAGTCTTATTCCTGCAATCAGAGAGGTGTCCTGATGCGCAAGCAGATTAATACGGCAGTTCAGTATCTCCTGCAGGGAAGACCTTATCTCCTCTATCTGGCCGCTGCTCAACGGCCGTGCAGAGTATATCTCTGCACGGCAACTGCCGTCTTTCACCACTTCCGAGAGCCTTCTCAGTTCTTCCTGAGGAAGGTTTTCAAGCCTTTCAAGAACCATCTTCAGCAACCTCTCCTGCAGCAGGTCATCCGAGATATCCGACATAAGTCTGCCGGCCATTTCAACCGATAACGAGATAACCCGTTCCTTTATCTCTTCAAGGGCTCTCAGTTTCTCCTGCCTGATGAACCTGACGGTCTTTTTCCTCTCGGTCTCTATCTCCTCCATCGCCTCTTTTATAATCCTCTCCCTCTCCTTCAGGGCCTCCACCCTTGCATCTTCGATATAACCGGTCTTTACCTTCTCAAGCTCCTTAAGACCTTTCTCATACTCGTCCTTGAGTTGAGCCACCTCCTTCTGTGTTCTTTCAATCTCATCCCTTACCGTCTTTATCTCTCTTTCCCTCTGCTGCAGGATATTCTTTACAGGTCTGAAGAGCACCCTGTAAAGGATATAGACCACGGCAACAAAGTTTAAGACCTCAAATATGAATGTCCAGAAGTTAAACATGCCCCTATTTCATAACCAGTGATATTAATGGATTGGCAAAGAGGAGTATCAGGGAGATTACAAGCGAATAAATGGCAACGGATTCCACCATGGCCATGCCTACAAACAGGGTCCTGATAATCTGGTTGGTAGCCTCCGGCTGTCTTGCTATCGCCTCAATCGCCTTTGTCAGGGCCTCTCCCTCTCCCCTTGAAGGCCCGTAGCCACCGATGGCAATGGTCAGGCCTGCTGTCAGGATTGAAACAGCTACAACTATGCTGACTGCGTCCATATCACACCTCCTGATACTTTAGATTTTCGTTGCCTTTATGCTTCCGGCAATAAATACAAGAGTTAATGCACCAAACAGATAGGCCTGTATAACATCACCGACAATGCTTAATAGAATCAGAGGCACGGGGACAAGAAACCCCACGAGCAGCAGGAGTATTGCAACTATCATCTCCCAGCTCAGCATATTCCCGAAGAGTCTGACCGCCATCGCAAGAGACCTTGAAAGCTCTCCAAAGACATTAAAGGGCAGGAGTATAAAGATCGGCCTTGTATAATGCTGAAGATACCCCTTCAATCCCTGATGTTTTATTCCGTAATAGTGGACCGACATAAAGGAGATAAAGGCCAGGGCTGAGGCGGTTGACAAGTCCCTCGTGGGGTTGTGGAGTCCGGGGATAAGACCTACAAGATTCAGTGATGCTATAAATAACCACATCCCCCCTATCAGGGGAACGAATTCCCAGGGGTCCCTCTGCAATACATCCCTGATGGTGTCGGAGATTGCCTGATAGACGGCCTCAAGCACAAGCTGTCTCTTTCCTGGATTCCATACGGTGAGCCCCCTTGTCAGGAAAAAGCCTGACAGGGCAAGTGCAAGCATTACAACCCAGGTGGTCACCACCACCTCTGTAATCTCTACAGGGCCAACCCTGAAGAGAACTTCTGAAAATATACCGAATCTCATCTCTCCGGCGCTCCTTTTAACCTGAAAAACCTCCTTCTGAAGATGTACAGGTAAAGTGGCCGGCCGATCAGCACACCGAGAAGTAAAAAGAGGGGATTATTTCCTCCTGCCGTGGCTGCAAACAACATGACCGCAGCAAGGACAAGATACCTTGTCCAGAAAGTATAAAAGACTGAATACCTCTTTCCGCTGCCGGCCCTGTTTACCTGCTGCCAGAGATGCTCGTGGTAAAGGAGACCTAAAACTATGCCCAGGGACATGAACACAAAGGTTCCCATACAGATAATTATATCATCTTTTATTCCTTATTGATACACACAGGACATTTCCAAATTGGCTTGACAAGGACAATTCAGAGCCTTGACTTCATTTCCCCATAACATATACAATAAACAACCTTGAACGGTAATCATTTAAAGTTTACATAATTTTCCAATAAAGGGTTCAGGGGTGGTAGTTCAGTTGGTTAGAACGCCGGCCTGTCACGCCGGAGGTCGCGGGTTCGAGTCCCGTCCACCCCGCCATTTACTCCAGCATTTTACTTTTTCAAAACCGCCATCTTCCACTTCACAGTCATTCTTACAAAACGAAACACAGACCTTAAATCCCTCCTGATAGAGGTGAAAATCCTTGACAAGCCCGGTCTTACCAGGGGGGAACAAAACGAGGTCAGGTGCGGTGTGCAAGATGGGAAAATACAGTTATGAGAAAACAGGAAAGGTGTAGCTCCCCTCTAAAAAGAGGGGGCATGGGGTGTGTACAATACTCGTTTTATAAACTCTGGGGCTCTGTAGTTATATTATTCACAGAAAGATCGGAAGCAGACAGATAGGAATCTTTATTCAAACAACATCCAGTAAACTAAAAGGTCTCTTCAAATTTTGAAATCCTGCGGGTGGATGGCCTTTTCATCGCCATCCGTGCAATTTTATTTATTATTGAATTAATTTCCCTACCGATCTC
>JAADGU010000031.1 GCA_013152195.1 Nitrospirota bacterium | reverse complement strand
TGGTTGCAGCCTTTGCCGTCCTCTGAAATAGCCCGGGCCGGATCTTGAAGGCAGGTGACCAGAAATGGATCTCCTGCTCTTCCCATGCTTTCTGTATCGCCTTCGGAAGGTTGGCAAATCTGACCAGGTCTGCATATGACTTCAGACTGACCCCGGTTATCCGGACCTTCATCCTCCAGAAAGGAAAATAGAGAGGGGAGTCCTTTTCTCCTGAAAATACCGCAAAGTCAAGGTTTTTAAGGCCGTTCCCTGATGCCTTCCATGCGGTATCACAGTTCCTGCAAAAGAGCACCAGACTGTCTTTTTCACCCTGGAGGTCCCAGCCGCAGCGGGGACAGAGGGTTGGGATGAAAGAGATTTGCCCTGCCCGGAGTTTTTGAAAAGAGAGAGCACCTGATTCCCTGTCAGGAATGGATGCAACACTGTTTTTTGTGATGGCGTCGTATAGCGCATTGCCCCTGATAAAGACAGGAAGGTATATCAGGCTTGTCGTCTCGCCTATGTATGCCCTGTGGTAAACCTTTTCCCTGGAAACATGGCTGGTTCCCGGATTTGCAATACTCATGCGCTCAACAGAGAGGAGTTTTTTTTCGATCCATGAAAAGACAGTCTCAAATGACTGGTGAGATAGAAAAAAATGGGGCTTCAATTCAGGAGCAACAAACCTCAGCGGTACGGCCTGGGGCCTTACCCCAAGGGAGTGCGGAAGTTTGTTGTAATCTGCTGCAAGGGCCGTGGCATCTATAATCCTCTGCTCTGTCCTGTTTGCCCTGCATAAAAAAGACATCCCCTTGAACCTCCAGTAGGGGACAAAGATGAGCTCCTGCATGGACGGATCCGCTGGAGGAATATAGTATCTGAAAAACCCTCCTGATGAGAGAAAAAGCCTTACCCTGCAGAAAGAGCAGGCAAAAAGCCTGTCCGTCTCCTCAAGCAGGACAGGGGCTCCGCATTGGGGACACTGTTGTTCTACCTGCCAGTTGTTAGATTTTCTGACCACACTGATTACAGTAAACCGAATCCGGCAGATTCGCAGTTCCGCAGTGAGGACATTTTTTCTCAACCGGTTTCTGTTCAACCGGATTACCGCAATGCATACAGAACCTGGCGTGCGGCGGGAGGTTCTTTCCGCAGTGTTCGCACTGCTCGAATATAAGAATCTGGTGGCCGCAGTGCGGGCAAAACCTTGCATCCTTTGTAACCGTGTTTCGGCACTCAGGACACTTGAGTACTTCCCGTGACTGTGCCGTCTCTGAATTCTTCATCATGTCTGTGGGCATCATAAAACCAAACCCCATTCCCATACCTGCCCCGGCCTCCCCCTGCACCTCTGAGGCCTTTTCCATAGCCATGGCCGCCTTCATCTTGAAGAGGCGGTTAAGGTCATCAAAGACATTAAGCTTGCTCTTGTCATCTATCGCCTTCTGAACCTCAAGTGGCGGGGTTATGGAGTTTATGTAAAGATTGGCAAGCCCAAGGCCATAGTGGCTGAAATCCTCCTCAAGACGCTTCAGGAGGCCATCGGAGATTTCGTCGTATTTGCCGGGAAGGTTTAGAAGGGTGTCCAGATTTTCGCCGAGGTGATCGTTGAAACGGGAGACTATTACCTTGTTCAGATAATCTCCTATCTCTTCCGTGGTATAGACACCCTGTGTGCCTACAAGCCTGTTGATAAAGAGGACCGGCTGGATTACCCGGATATTAAAAACGCCAAAAGCCCTCAGACGTATAAGGCCGAGTTCCGAATCCCTGAAGGCAACTGGGTCCCTTGTCCCCCACTTGAGGTTGGCAAAGACCTTCATGTTTGCAAAATAGACCTCAGCCCGCAGGGGGCTCGTCATGCCCCAGGGTGTACTCAATATCTTGGTAAGAATGGGAATGTTTGCGGTGGTGAGTGTGTGTCTTCCGGGCTCAAAGGCATCAAAGGCCTTTCCGTTATAGAAAAACACTGCTGCCTGGCTCTCCCGGACAATGAGTTGTGCGCCGTATTTTATCTCACCGGAGCCTGTTTCAGGAATTCTGTGAACCATCTCCCTGCCACTGTCATCAAACCACTCAATGACTTCCAGGAATACTATGTTGTTAGTTCCCATGAGTTTTTATCCCTGCACTGAAGCATCTCCGGAAAAAACAAATCAGGTCTGAGTATAAATCCTTTTTTAATCGTCATCCCCCGAAAAATTTCGGGGAATGACGGAAAGAAAAATCTGAGTTTATACAGAGACTCTAACTATACTGCCCTTACACTATCAAGAGCCACGGACTTCTTTGCCCTGGCAGGTTGTACGCGTATCTTCCTGCCGTTCAGAACGGAATTATCCACAGAACTTATCACCCTGTCCGCAAGATCATGAGGAACTTCAACAAAGCTGAATTTATCAAAGAGTGCGATATTTCCGATCTTTTTGCCCGGAATATTTGCACCCGAGGCAATAGACTTGACGATGTCGGCAACCTTCACTCTGTCTCTCTTGCCCACGGTCATAAAGAGTCTTACATAGTTCTTTGCTGAGGAGATATCAGACACCCCGACTTCATCTTCCTCATCGGTTTCCATATCTGAAAAGATAAGGCTCAGGGCAGAAGCAGCTATATCACGCTGGGAATACCTGTTGGAAAGCTCGTCTACCATGGCTAAATAGCCGGAATGATTTTCATCCTTGATTATGTCATCAATCTCATCAAGTATTTCCTGCTCCCTGGCCCTTCTGACCTCATCCCTGGTGGGCAATTTTGCCTTTTCAATTCGTGTTTTTGCAGACCGTTCTATGAGTCTCAGCTGCCTGTACTCCCTTGGGGTAACAAAGGTAATCGCTATGCCGGATTTACCTGCCCTTCCGGTCCTTCCAATACGGTGTATGTAACTATCAGGGTTCTGAGGTATGCTGTAGTTGACCACATGGGACACATCTGTGATATCCAGTCCCCTTGCTGCAACATCAGTGGCAACAAGTATCTCGATATCACCTTTCTTGAATTTATCCATCATCTCATCCCTGTGAGACTGCGTGAAATCCCCGTGTATTGCCCCTGCATAGTATCCCATCTGCTGGAGTTTGCCTGACACCTCATCCACTTCCCGCTTTGTATGACAAAAGACCAGCGTAAGGGAAGGATCTTCAACATCAAGCAATCTTGTGAGGGCCTTTATCTTGTATTCCTCCCTGACTTCATAAAAGACCTGCTTTATCTTCAGGACAATCATGTTCTTTGCATCTACAGCCACCTTCTTTGGGTTGTTCATGTATCTGGTGGCTATACGCATTATCTCTTTAGGCATGGTAGCTGAAAACAGCAGGGTCTGCCTCTCTGTAGGTATCTCCTTCAGGATAGTCTCAATATCATCAATAAAACCCATATTGAGCATCTCGTCGGCTTCATCGAGCACCAGTGTCTGGATATTCTTAAGGTTAAGCGTCTTTCTGCGGATATGGTCTAACACACGTCCAGGTGTACCAACAACAACATCAACACCCTTCTTCAGAGAGCGTATCTGCCTATCAATAGACTGACCGCCGTAAATAGGAACCGAGAGTATCCCCTTGTTCTTGCCGATCTTGTTCAGCTCCTGTGCTACCTGCACTGCAAGCTCACGTGTTGGTGCAAGGATGATTGCATATGGAACCTTGCCCCTTTTCCCTTTTTCTATTATAGGAATACCGAACGCTGCGGTCTTTCCTGTACCGGTCTGTGCCTGGCCTATAATATCAAGCCCCTCCATTGCCGGGGGAACTGCGCTCTCCTGTATAGGCGTTGGTTTTTCAAATCCCATCTCAGAGAGTGCATTAAGCACTTCGTCTGAGAGATCAAAATTGTAAAATCTCTTATACATTTTTCTCCTTTTTTTCGTAATAATCCAACCCACCGCCGAAATTGCAGAGATCTTCAAAAAACAAAAAACGGGATATTTTATACTTTATCCAAGAGGTTTTCAACAAAAATCTATTGTTTAATTGTTTCATGGTTTTTTCTCTGTTATCTCCGGGGTGAAATATTACTCTTTTCAATTAGATATACTTCTCTTAAATAGGGCCACTGCTCTATTTATACTGCCTTCTCATCCTGGCGTTTTTAATCCTTCTCTTTTGGGCCTCCCTCTGTTTTCTTCTCTTTTTAACTGAAGGTTTTTCATAAAAACGTCTTTTCTTCAACTCTCTGAAGAGTCCTTCCTTCTCTGCCACACGCTTAAGGAGCCTGATGGCCTTATCAATATGTCCGTTAACTCTTATCTCCAATTGCCTGATTTCCTTTCTCTTTGTAATGGATCCCCGGATCTGACTTTCCATAAAAACCGGGACACTGCCATCCTCCTGATTATGGAGGAAAAGCACAAAACAGTATCAACTGCACTTCGTTTTAACCTTGTTTCTGTTTAAAGTATTGATTTTTGTTATGGATTATTGATTCTATTAAAAAATAATCAGCCTCAACCGATGATATTAATCGATAACTATCCGCAACCCCTCCTCTTCACTGAAATTCAAAGTCAGTAAACAAAAAAGCCGCAAAATCAAAAGCTTCTGCGGCTTTCTACTCGCCAAAAACTTCCGAGGTATTTCCATTATGGCATATTTCAAGGACAAAAAGCAACGAAACTATTTTATATCACCACTAATAAAAACAGAGTAACATTTGATATAATACATCTGCTATAATATATAATATTAAATACAGCATACGTACACTCAAATAACAAGACACAGGAGTTCCCGTACATGTTGACAGCAAAAAAACCATATATCATAACGCGCGGAAAGGTAATAGTTGACTATTCAGGCCTCTACTGCGACACACCGGAACAACTTCTCAGGAGCGAGTTGTTTGAAGAGACCGTTGACCGCTTTATAGAGAGAATAGCGGCCAGGGAGAGTTCAATATTTGCGTTCCTGAAGAACAATCTGCACGGATTGAAAAGAAGTGAACTAACCGGACATATTGTAAATCTTTTCAGACTGCTCTCCAGCCATACCGCAGAAGAGATTCTTGCCATGAACAGCGAATTCAGCCCTATACTCTCTGAAAAAGAATACCTGCATGAGTTTATCGAAGAGCTGTACAACTACTGGAGGAGATTCGAGAGGTTTATCTATCTCGAGGCACCCAAAAGGTCCAGATACTCCAAAAGCAGTATCCACCATGCCCAGTTCATAAAACTGAATGAGGAGTTCAAGAATCTCGTTCTCTTTGTTTACAGACGTATCAGTGAGAATCTGACAGGCAAGAACCCCAGGGTTTACAGGCAATTGCCGGCTGGGGCAAATATGGGCATGCTCCTTGAAAGGATAGACTGGGATTGTTCCGAGACATATGCCACACTGAAGGACATACCCTTCATACGGCTTTCCCTTATAGAGCCTCCGCTGATACTGTACCCTGCAATGAATAAAAGAAGGGGCAGGTTTGAAGAAATACCGGTGCTAACAAAAGAAATGCTCATGCTTAACCCGGAGGAGTGGTTCTGTTTTCCTGCAAAAGTCGGAGACCTGACTGCCTTTATTTATTTTCATCGGGATTTCATATCCCTTGGCCTCACCATGAGCAATCTCTTTGAAATAGCGGATTATGAGGATATTGAGAGCAGGATGCCTGACCTGATGCTGGTCTTTGGCCTCACAAACGACAACTTCACAGGAGACACGGTCTTTTATGAAGACAAAGACAGTGGCACGCTTATCGGACTCATAAGACACTCCGAAGAAGTGGATTATTTCGGTTACTTCAAGAAAATGACTCTCACGCTGCATAATATAGCGATGCTCAGGAGGGGCAGATTGCCTGTTCATGGGGCCATGGTCTACATAAAACTCAAATCCGGCGGGACTGCAAATGTCGTAATAATCGGAGACAGCGGAGCAGGGAAATCAGAAACCCTTGAAGCACTTCGCGTACTATCGGAAGAGTATATCTGCGAGATGAAAATAATTTTTGACGATATGGGGTCTCTGGGCCTTGACCATAACGGAAGGGTAGTCGGATACGGCACAGAGATAGGCGCATTTGTGAGGCTCGACGATCTGCAGCCCGGATATGCCTATGAGGAGATCGACAGGAGCGTCTTTATGAACCCCGACAAGACAAACGCAAGACTGGTAATGCCGATAACCCGTTACCACCATATAGTAAAGGGCTACCCTGTGGATATCCTGCTGTATGCAAACAATTATGAGCAGGTCGACGATGAACACCCGGCAATCGAGTTCTTCTCTACCCCTGAAGAGGCGATTTCCCTCTTCAGAAGCGGAGCCCGCCTTGCAAAGGGCACCACAGATGAGAAAGGTCTTGTCCATACTTATTTTGCCAATCCCTTTGGTGCTCCCCAGCGCAAAGAGGAACATGAGAAGTGCGCAGTCTCTTATTTTGATAAAATGTTCAAATCCGGCACAAAGGTCGGGCAGATCAGGACAAGACTCGGCATTGAGGGATTTGAACAACTCGGACCAAGATCTGCCTCAATAGAGCTATTCAAGGTAATCAAACGCCTCCCTTCTTAAGACAAGGGCTGACTGATTTGAATTTTTTCAGCAAATCCTGTAAAATTTCCAATATATTAAAACTTTTAATCGGGAGGTAGTTTTATGAACAAAGGCGAATTAATTGAAAAGGTGGCATCTGTCACAGAGTCATCAAAGGCTGTGGCTGCAAAAGCAGTAAGCGCTGTATTCGAAACAATATCAAAAACCCTCAAGAAAGGCGAAAACGTCACTATTGTCGGGTTCGGCACCTTCAGCGTGGTCAAACAGAAAGCAAGAAAGGGAAGAAATCCGATAACAGGTGAGAGCATAAAGATAAAGGCCAGGAAGAGCCCCAAATTTAAGGCTGGCAAAGGACTTAAGGAAATCATTGCCGGAAAGAAAAAATAATATATTAGAAAATTACGAGATTATCCGATATCAGGATTATTTGAAGAAGGGGGGATTATCCCCCCTTTCTTGTGTCCAGGCAAGGACATAATTTAATCCCTTTTCTTTCAGTTACAATAATCTCCTCCACTAAGCCGCTATTTTTAAATAAAAAAACTTGACAATTATGAATCCAGGGAATATAATTAGCAGAGGAGCAATATTCTTATGACAAGGGCTGAACTGGCAAAAATAATCTTTGAGAAAGTTGGACTTCCCAAAAAGGAGGCCCAGGACATTATAGAAATAATCCTCGACACCATGAAGCAGACCCTTGCCGAGGGAGAGTCGGTAAAGATAACCGGGTTTGGCACCTTCAATGTCAGGAAAAAAACACCCCGCAGGGGCAGGAACCCCCAGACAGGGGAGGAGATGGAGATAAGCGCAAGGCGGGTTATCACTTTTAAACCGAGCAACATACTAAAATCCATGATAGGGAAACAGAATGATTAAGCCCAGGGAAAGAAAGAATCCTGAAAAACATAACATCCCCGAAAAGCTATTCTATAAAATCGGTGAAGTCGGCAGGATTACAGGCATAGAGCCTTATGTCCTGAGATATTGGGAGAGCGAGTTCCCCTTTCTAAGGCCAAGGAAGAGCAGTTCGGGCCAGAGACTGTATATAAAAAAAGATATAGAGAGCATCCTTGAGATAAAAAGATTGCTTTATAAAGAGCGATATACAATAGAAGGAGTAAAAAAGAGGTTTTCAGAACCCCACCTCCGGTTAGTCAAACCGGAAGGTGAAGACAGCAAAGTCAGACTGGAAGAGACCATTTCAAGGATCAAGGCCCGTCTAAGAAACATAATCAAGCAATTATAACCCCTCAAAATTCGGGGCGTAGCGCAGCCTGGTTAGCGCACTCGCTTGGGGTGCGAGAGGTCGGCCGTTCAAATCGGCTCGCCCCGACCATTCAAAAACCTGTTCAGCCGCAAAG
>JAADGU010000059.1 GCA_013152195.1 Nitrospirota bacterium | reverse complement strand
GTAGTTTCCCTGGCTGCGGCCAGTATCTGGAGACCCTCTTCACCAAGGCCCTGGAATGTATAGGGAGAGGTCCTTGGTTTAAATGCACCACCACGTATAAAGGTTGCACCTGCTTCCTTTACCTTTTTGGCTATATTGACAAAGATGGTCTTGTTCTCCACTGCGCAGGGACCGGCCATAACATGAATTCTCTTGCCGCCGATGATATTCCCCTTAATATCAATAAGGGTGTCTTCCTTCTTAAAATCCCTGCTTGCAAGCTTGTAGGGCTTAAGAATCCTCATTACAGTCTCTACACAGTCGATTGCCCTTATTGCATTCTCTTCATCTTCTGAAACCCTTGACGTATCGCCGATCACACCAATAATCGTCCTCTCCGTGCCACTTGATATATTGGCCTTGAGCCCTTTTCCAGCGAGCTTTTTAATGATATGCCTTATATCTTCTTCTGTTGCAGAAGGGTTCAACACTATAATATCCATATGATCCTCCTTTTCGTTTTCTGATATCAAAATTAATCCTGAAAAAACAGAAACTATATTTACACTGCAATACTCACGAAATCAGAATCTTACCGATAACAGCCCCAAGGGCCTCGACAAGCAACCTGTTTTCTTCGGGAAGGCCTATGGTGATCCGTACTGCAGCAGCGCCTACGGGCCGGATGATTACCCCCCTCTTCAACAGGTGATTATAAAGCTCTACAGGACGGTCAAATCCCACATATATAAAATTTGCCTCTGTGGCAACAAAATCCAGTCCCAGTCTCCGGAACTCCTTATACAAATATGCCTTACCCTCCTCATTCAGGGCAATTGACCTCTTTACGTGTCCGTCATCTCCCACAGAGGCAATGGCGGCAGCCTGGGCAACGCTACTGGTATTAAAAGGCTCCCGCACCTTGTTCATCTCCCTTACAATCTCCTCCCCGGAAATGCCGTATCCTATTCTGAGTCCTGCAAGGCTGTAGACTTTTGAAAACGTTCTCAATATAAGGATGTCCCGTCCTGCCTTCAGGTACTCCATGGCATCAGGGTACCTGCTGTCACGCACATACTCCCTGTAAGCCTCATCAACAATCACCAGGACACCGTCAGGCACCCTTTGCATAAATTTATCAAACTCGTCTGTATGGTTTATTGTGCCTGTCGGGTTATTCGGATTTGCAATAAAGATAATCCTTGTCCTATCCGTAATCTCCCCTGCCATTGCATCCAGGTCATGCCGCCACTCTTTCAGCGGAACCTGTATGGCCTTTGCACCAGCCGACTGAACAGCCATGGGATAAACCACAAACGACGGCACACCCATTATTGCCTCATCTCCGGCAGTCATAAAGGTTCTGACCGCAATATCTATCAGTTCATTTGAACCATTACCGGGGATAAGCCCTTCCGGCCTTACAGCTAACTTCTCTGATAACGCATTTTTAAGGTAAAAACCACTGCCGTCAGGATAGCGGTTAAGTCCGCCCACCACTTTATATATGGCCTCTACAGCCTTTGGAGACGGACCTAACGGGTTCTCATTGGATGCAAGTTTAACCGCATCCTTTATTCCAAGCTCCCTTTGAAGTTCCTCTACCGGTTTTCCAGGCACATAGGGCTTGATAGACTGTATATATTCAGGAGGTCTGATCATGCCTGACTATTAATATCATTTCTGTCAGTGCGCGGATAAGAACCGAGGACTTTCAGAAAGATGCAATCCTTCTCTACCTCTTTAAGGGCTTTTTTAACCTTCTTGTCCTGGACATGACCATCCATATCAATAAAGAATATATATTCCCAGGCCTTTCTCTTTGATGGACGGGACTCTATCTTTGTCAGGTTTATCCCGGCCTTTTTAAACGGGGTAAGTACCTCAAAGAGGGCCCCCGGCTTGTCCTTGATTGATAACATTACCGAGGTCTTGTCTTTTCCTGTAGGCGGTGGAAATTCCTCTGATACAACAAGAAACCTGGTATAGTTGTTCCTGTTATCTTCAATATGTCTTTCAACAAACCTCAGGTCATATACCTTTGCAGCCAGTTCACTCGCAATAGCCGCACCTTCTTCATCCTTTGAGGCCAGCTCAGCTGCCTTTGCAGTGCTTGTTGCATCAATAATGGTAGCGTGCGGCAGGTTCCGCTCTATCCATCGTCTGCACTGCGCTATGGCCTGGGGATGGGAGTATATTTTCCTGATCTTCGTTATATCTCCCGATACCGAAAGAAGATTATGGTTTATCTCCAGCATTATCTCTGCTGCTATCTTGAGGTCAAAATCCATAAACATGTCAAGGGTATAACTTATGACACCCTCATTGGAGTTTTCAATAGGGACGACACCATACGCCGCCTTGCCCTCCTGAACACTCTCAAACACGTCCTTTATGCTGTCAACGGGGATAAACTGTGCTGATGACCCAAAGTGCCTCAGTGCAGCGAGATGTGTGAAAGTAGCAAGGGGGCCGAGACAGGCCACCTTAAGGGGCTCTTCAAGGGACAGGGAGGCTGAAAGTATCTCCCTGAAGATTATCCTGAGCGCATCATTGGGAAAGGGACCGGGATTCATACTCTGCAAACGCTCAAGTATCTGCCTCTCCCTCTCCGGAGAGTAGAACCCCAGACTGGTGTCCCTTTTCACGTTGGCCACCTCAAGGACCACTTTTGCCCTCTTGTTCAGGAGATCCAGTATCTCCTCATCTATGCTGTCAATACTTACTCTTAACTTTTCAAGCTTTTCCATCCTGACTCCCCGCCTTGAAATGACTTACATAATTTATGGAAATGATTTACATAATTCAATGGATTATAGAATCTGACTCTAACAGATTTTCCCGGATTTTTTCAAGCAATTGTCATGCTTTTTCAGCAATTCTCTATTGAACCATAGCCTGCCCGCTGCAGGGAGCTTCAAAATTCATTTTTGCAGCTCCCTGCTCAACAACGGATTAAAGTTAGCTTCCCGCTGTCCGATAAGATATAAAAGCAAGGTATTATTTAGAGTCTGTGTATAAACTGCTGTTTTTTATTTTTGTCATACCCGAAGTCTGTAATCGGGTATCCTATCCAGAACTCACTGAAAAGACTGGATTCCCGCTCAACAGACCGCGGGAATGACGGCTCAATTCTTATATTTATACACAGACTCTATTTAAGGAGGTACACTGTGTTGAGTCCGGAATTAATACTCAAGGAGTGCAGCTTGCCGGCCATGCCCCAGGTGGCAGCCAGGATATTAAGGCTTGCAAATAATCCTTCCTCAAGTGTGGATGAGGTTCAGCATGTCATATTTGCGGACCCTGCACTTACTTCAAGAATACTGATGATAGCAAACTCCGCATACTATGGCCTCCGTCGTAAAGTCGACACTGTATCGGATGCACTTTTTGTCCTTGGGTTTGAGGCAGTCAAGAATCTATCCATTGCTGTTGCCACCAAGGAGATATACAACACCCACGGGTTGATAGAACAAAAACTCTGGGAGCATGCCCTGGGGGTTTCAATAGCGGCAGGCCTTGTGGGCGCAAAACAGAAGGCCTTCAAGATTCCCCTCGAGGAATACATTGTGGCAGGACTCTTGCATGACATAGGCAAGGCTGTAATGAACCAGAGTCAGCCACAGAGGTATGCAATGGTTATAGAAAGGGTATATGATGAACGGACACCCTTCAGCACAGCGGAGAAAGAGCTATTCGGGTTCACACATTCCGAAGTCGGGGCACTCCTCTTTAAACAATGGGGACTGCCGCCTGAATTAATTGAAATGGTAGCCAGCCACAACAACTGTCATGAAGTTGACGGCACTTACGAGGCTGAAGGACTCTGCAAGGTCATAAGCCTTGCTGATTGTCTCTGTCTGAGACTTGGCGTGGGGTATCGCGGCCCAATGCCTGAATTGTGCCCTGATGATTCTGTAAAAACAGAAGCCCTCGGATTGACCCCGGAAGATATTGAAGAGATAACAGAAAGCTTCAAGAAAAAGTATATTGAAGAAAAGTTATCTTTTATGGTATAGACTATGCCGGTAGACAGGATAAATAAAGTAAACGAAACACCCGTAGTCAGGGAACGTCCGGAGATAACTTCCCGAAAAGAGAAGAAGCGCAAAAAGCAAAAAGACAAAGGTAAAAAAAGGAAAAGAAAAGGCATCGTGGATATAATGGCTTAGACCCCGGTCACCGGTAGATTCAGGAGGTGTAATAATGATTAAAGGGATTCTCAAGCAAAGAAAAAAAAGTGGGAGTGTAAAGGAGGCAGACAGGCTGCTGCAACTCGAGCTCTCCGAGATTGAAGAGCTTTCATCTCTTCTCATGAGCCGCGTAGATACAAGGGTCCGTGCATTGAACGAAGTTGAACAGAGGCTGGATGAGAAGATTGAGGTCCTCGAAAACCTGTTAGTCCAGGCAGAGAACATATTGCAGGAGCCTGAGAACACACTCGATTACCGTTACAAAGAGGTAGTATTGCTATCCCGTAAGGGATTGAAGATTGAAGAGATAGCAAGCCTCCTTGATATACCCGGAGGAGAGGTTGAGTTTATAATCAGCATGAATGCCTGATGAACACCTGAGGGGGGAACTTTTTTCCTCCTCAGGACAAAATTTTGCCGCCATTATTCACCTCTCTGTCCAAGCCCGGCTTAGCAGTCCACCCTGATACCCAGGTCTTGTCCCAATTGTCACCATGAAGCTGTTTTCAGGTTCCGCATGAAACGCAACCCATTGAAAACACGGCATTTTTGTAGCAGACTCAGAAGAACATCGCAGACTTTTTTTCATGATTATGCCACGGTCTGCACTTGTTCAAGACCAGCAATGAATGGTTGGCATAGCTCTTGCTTCACTAAGCCTGTCATGTACAAAGGCATCTACATAGCGGCATCAGGCGCCATACTCAAGGATGCAGAACTCTCACTCACTGCGCGCAATATCGCCAACGCATCAACACCGGGCTACAAAAAGGAACGGACATCCTTCAGCTCCTTTCTCCTGCCTTCTGCTGAAAATATCTCCAATCCTGAACGCGTCATGGTAGAAAAGGGAAGAGTCGTCACTGATTTTTCAGCCGGAGACTTCATAAAAACCGGCAACCCTCTTGACGTTGCCATTGAGGGTGATGGTTTCTTTGTACTTGAAGGTGAAAAGTACACAAGGAGGGGGGATTTCAGGCTTGATGAAGAGGGATACCTCCTGAACATTGACGGACTGAAGGTGATGGGTGTGGATGATGCCCCGATTCAGCTCCCTCAGGGGAGGGTGGAAATAGGACCCGGGGGGAATATCCTGGTAAATAATACAACAGTGGGAAGGCTCAGGATTGTTGACTTTCCCCAACCCTACAATCTCATTCAGGCAGGAGAAGCCACATACCTTGCCCCAACGGATTTGAAGCCGGTTGAGTCATCTTCGCAGGTCTCGCCGGGTGTAATCGAGGGCTCTAATGTAAATATTATAAAGGAGATGGTCGGAATGATAAAGACAACACGGGAGTTTGAGACTTACCAGAAAATGATACAGGCCTTTGATTCAGCCACATCAAAGGCACTAAACGAGATAGGGAGGATATAGCGATGATAAGGTCACTCTTTATTGCAGCAACAGGCATGGAAGCCCAGAAACTGAACATTGACGTTATAGCCAACAACCTTGCAAATGTAAATACACCCGGATACAAACGAAGCAGGGCATTTTCAGGAACTGATGTATGAGGAGATAAAGACCCCGGGGGCGGCTTCTGCCGAGGGCACACAGTTGCCCTCAGGCATACAGATCGGGCTCGGTGTCAGGCCGGTTGCTGTTCAGAAGGTATTTGAGCAGGGGGACTTCACATCCACAGGAAACCCCCTTGATATGGTAGTAGAGGGTGAGGGCTTTTTTCAGATCGTAAAACCGGATGGCGAGATTGCCTACACAAGGGCAGGAGCATTCAAGCTGGATAGCGAGGGCAGAATAGTCACATCTGAAGGATACCCCATGGAACCGGAGATAAACATCCCTCCAGATACACTTCATATAACCATAGGCTCGGACGGAAGGGTAAGTGTAACACAGCCGGGCAGCAGTTCATCAAGCGAGGTAGGACAGATTGAGGTGGCAAGATTCTCCAACCCGGGCGGCCTGAAATCAATTGGAAAGAATCTCTTTGAAGAGACCGCTTCATCGGGCGTGCCGACCACCGGCATCGCCGGCACTGAAGGTCTGGGGACGATACAGCAGGGCTTTATTGAACTCAGTAATGTAAATATTGTAGACGAGATGGTCCAGATGATTGTAAGCCAGAGGGCCTACGAGATCAACTCCAAGGCAGTACAGGCCGCAGATGACATGCTGCAGATAGCAAATAACCTGAGAAGGTAAGGGCAAATTGATGATATCCCTCTTGATAGCCTTAACAATCGTCTCCGGATGGGCTCCTGAAGCCGTTATTCAGAGCTACCTCATGAACAACTATCCATGGCCGGAGATTCAGGTACAGAAGGTCGTCTCGGAAAAGGTACTGCCCCGGAGCAGACCGGTTGAGATTATAACTGAAAGGGGACCCCTCGGCAGGGCTTCTTTCATCTTCCGGTTCGCTGATAACAGGGAGATTCGAATAAAGGCACAGGTAACGGCACGGGAGCAGGTTGTAAAGACCAGAAGGGCATTATACAGGGGAACAGTTATCCGAAGCACTGATGTCTATACCACAATGATGGATGTCAGAAAGATCCCCAGGGGTGCAATAAATGATGAAAAGGTGCTAAGGGGAAAGATACTGAAAAGGTCATTGCCAGCCAACAGAACCCTGACAGAGGCGGTAACAGGTGAAAAACCCCTGATCAAAAAGGGACAGCACATCACCATTCTTTACAAAACCGATTCCCTGAGGGTAACCGCACCTGGAATTGCCAGAGAAGACGGATACTCCAGAATGGAGATATCAGTAATGAATCTGACATCAAGGAAGACAATAACCGGAATTGTAGAAAACAGGGGAACAGTAAATGTTCAGCCATAGTCCGAACAGGAAGAATGTCCTGCTTTCAACCCTGGGCACCTTAATACTGTTAATCTCTGCAGGGTGTGCATCCACAAATACGCTTCCCCCACCATCACCTAACTACATAACAGTACCGGCTTCATCAGAGCACCCTGACGGATATACCACACCCGGCTCCATCTACCGGGAAAGGGCAAGCCTGTTTGAGGACAGAAGGGCCCGTAGACTCAACGACCTTGTAACCGTACTGATTATTGAAAACGTATCAGGAAGCAAAAAGGCAGAGACAAAGACAGCAAAGGATTCAACCATGAATGCGGGTATCGATGCCTTCTTCGGCGCACCTCTCAACCTGAACCTTAACAATCTCTACGGAAAGGGCAATACTTTCTCACCAACTGCAGGAAGTTCATTCAAGAACGATTTCGAAGGCACAGGGGAGACCACAAGAGAGGGCTCACTAAAGGGCACCATCACGGCAAGGGTCATTGATGTCCTGCCCAATGGGAACCTTGTTATAGAATCAAGGAAAGAGGTTACCCTGAATTATGAAAAACAGGTCCTTGTGCTGAAAGGCCTAATAAGGCCTGACGACATATCCACAAACAACACCATTTACAGCACAAAGGTTGCCGATGCACGGATATTCCTCGTAGGTGACGGAATAATCGACAACAAGCAGGTCTCGGGCTGGCTTGGCAATATAGTTGACAGGATATGGCCGTTTCGTTTTAGGATTGACGATTTTAGGATTAAATATTGACTATTTCATATTGACGAATGAAAAATGACGATTAATAATCGATGCTTCTTCAATACTCAATCGTCAATATTCAATCGTCAATCAAAAGGGGTGACAAGGGATATGAAAAGGATTGCATTCAGTGCTGTCATGGTTCTTGTCCTGGCTTTGGTATTGCCGAACCAGGCAGTTAATGCCGAACGGATAAAGGACATTGCATCCATTGCTGGTGTACGGGAGAACCAGCTTGTCGGATACGGACTGGTTGTCGGTCTGAACGGAACCGGGGACAAGGGCAGGGCCACCATGCAGAGTATGGCAAATATGCTGGCACGGATGGGCCTCACTGTCAATCCAAGGGACATCAAGGCAAAAAATACGGCAACCGTAATGGTCACTGCAACCCTGCCCCCCTTTCCAAGGGCCGGAAACAGGGTGGATGCGCTTGTCTCTGCCATGGCCGATGCCAAAAACATACAGGGAGGAACTCTCCTTATGACTCCCCTGAAAGGACCTGACGGAAAGGTCTATGGCCTTGCCCAGGGCCCAGTCTCAATAGGTGGCTTCTCTGCAGGCAGCGGGGGCACCGGTGTTCAGAAAAACCATCCCACGGTGGGAAGAATACCAAACGGCGTTATTATTGAACGGGAAATCCCCATGTCATTGAATTCACTCACTGAGGTGAGGATAATCCTTCACAATCCCGACTTCACTGTGGCCTCAAACATGATGAGGGAAATAAACAGGGCTTTAAAGAACGGATACGCAGCGGCCCTGGACTCTTCCACCGTGGCCCTGCAGGTCCCTGAACCATACAAGGGACGAATTGTTGAACTTATACGGTTTGTTGAAAACATAAACATTGCTGTTGATCTTCCTGCAAGGATTGTAATCAACGAAAGGACAGGTACTGTGATAATAGGTGAAAACGTCCGCATCTCTCCTGTAGCAATTGCCCACGGAGGTCTCACCATAGAGATCACAACCGAATATCAGGTGTCCCAGCCACCTTCATTTTCAGCGGGAGAAACAGTGGTGGTTCCTTCAAGGGATGTAACCGTGAAGGAAGAGAAGGCCCATCTGATACAGGTCTCGGGGACATCTCTGGGTGAGGTGGTGAGGGCACTGAATGCCATGGGTGTTACATCACGCGACCTGATAGCCATCCTTCAGGCCCTTAAGGCCTCCGGGGCTCTCAGGGCGGAGCTGGAGATTATATGATGATTGACCCGTCTATTCTTTCAATTTACAGCACAGGGCTTCGGGATCAGGACAGCAAAGCTGGAGCTTCAGGCGGAAACAGAACGTCTGAAGCAGAAACAGAACGGGTGGCCCGGAAATTTGAATCCCTCTTTATCTATGAACTCCTGAAGGGGATGCGTGGCATGAACGGTAAGGGGCTCTTTCAGGGAGGGCTGTCCGGTGATGTATTTCAGACGCTCTTTGATATGGAACTCTCAAAGAACCTTGCTGAACGGGGCACGGGAATCTCTGAAATGCTCATGAAAACACTTCGGGGAAGCGAAGATTAAAGTTTTTTTACCTCTGGCCGATAATATTCTATAGTATTAAAGTTGACAGCAAATTTATTTAAGGAGGGTTTAAATGAAAATCTACGGTGGAAAGCCTCCTGAGGGACAGGATGTTTATCTCAGGACTCAGAAGGCACAAGGCAAGGATGCCACCGGAAAAAGCGAACAATTACAGGGCAGTAAGAGGGTAGCTGACCGTGTAGAGGTTTCAGGCAAGGCAAAGGAAATTAACGAGATGAAGGTAGAGATTCAAAGACTACCCGAAGTAAGAACCGACAGGGTTGAGGCTATCAGGCAGGCCATTGAAGCAGGCACATACAGGATAGACCCTGGAAAGATTCTCAGCAGGATGTTAGAGGAGATATGAAGGAATCAGCCCGGATACTGAAGATACTCGAAGAACAGGTAAGGAGTTACTCAAAGCTCTACAACCTGCTGAAGGGAGAAAAAGAGGCGATCGTCTCCTTTGACCCTTTAGCGGTTGAAACCATGGCCAAAGAAAAAGACAATCTTGTGCTACAGTTAAGACTCCTTGAAGAAGAGAGGAAGAGACTTGCTGATGAATTCTTCAGAGACAGGGAGGGGGGGAGAAGTATTTCCGACCTCCACCGGATTACCGGAAACAAAAGATTCCTTGATCTCCGCTCCCAGCTCCTCAGCCTCATGCAGGGCATTGGGGAGCTGAATGAAGTCAACAGGCTGCTTATAGAGCGGGCATCACTTCATCTCAGGGTCTCATCCGCCTTCTTCCAGACCTTTGATATTAAAGCCTCCCCTTCACGCACCATCTCAAGGGAGGCCTGATGGCTGCAGATGAAAAACACTCTATGGAGACAACTCCCTGATGGCAATCTTCGGACTATTTGATATCGGGAAATCAGCCATCTTTGCAAGCCGGGCAGCCCTTGATGTAACGGCAAACAATATTGCCAACATCAACACCCCCGGGTTTTCACGCAAGGAGGCTATTCTTGATATACAGACACCGGTAAGGACCAGGACAGGGTTTATTGGACGGGGTGTTACCGTCGGACAGATAAGACGTCATTACGACAACCTCCTGCAAAGCCAGCTACTGCTTCAGCAGCAAAACTTTGCCAGGTCGAACAGCCTCGGAGATGTATTCAGACAGGTCGAAGAGGTATTTAATGAACAGCAATACCCTAAATTCTCTGCTTCCTTCAATGAATACATAAATGCATGGCAGGAAGTATCCAATAACCCTGAGGCCCTGTCACAACGCTCTGTACTTCTGCAGAGGGCCAGGGGGTTGATATCCATGGCAAAGGATATGGAACGCTCACTCAGGGAGACTGTAAAACAGACAGACAGCGAGATAGAAGATTCGATTGGCAGGGTAAACAGTATAACCGGCAAGATTGCATCCATGAACGGAATGATAACAGAGGTGGAAGCCGGTTCCTCCTATGAGGCAAGCGACCTGAGAGACAAAAGGGATAACCTGATGGGTCAGTTGAGCGAGCTTATCGGGTTCAAGTCTTTTGAAGACGACTCCGGACGGGTTACTATTGTAATGGGCAGCAAAAACCTCGTTGAAGGAGAAAGATCTTTTACACTTGCTTCTTCAGTAAATCCCGACAACACCATAGACATAACGGCTGGCAATGACCGGATAAATGATTATATCTCAAGGGGTGCCATTTCAGGACTGCTTGCATCAAGAGAGGAGATACAGGAGGGCCCGCTGAAGAATTTCAGAAGCCTTGTTGCCTCCATCGTAAAGGAAACAAACCTGCAGCACCGGCAGGGGTATGATCTCGGAGGGTCAACAGACAGCGACTTCTTTGCCCCACTTCAGTTATTTACAAGGGACTATTCGGACGGCGCTGCTGTAACCTCTAAAACCGTCTCCGACCTAAACCAGCTGACACTCCACGAATACGAAATAAGGTTCAGCGATTCATCCACATACAGTGTAGTTGATCTTGCAACGGATACGACCGTCGTTCCCCCGACTACCTACACTTCCGGCAATACAATAGCATTCGACGGCATTGAGATCGTGATAACAGATGATGCCGGAGGCCCCCAGGGAGGAGATAAATTCCTTGTAACTCCTCTTGAGCTATCCATAGAGAATTTTGCCCTCAATATATCTTCTGCTGAAGATGTGGCAGCATCCACAGATGCTAACACACTGCCTGGGGACAACAGAAACGCACTTGCCATGATTGACCTGTATCAGGGGGATGTTTCAGATATAGGAAACAGTTTTAACGGTTACTACCGTACAATAGTAACACTTACTGGCACCATGAGCAGCACTGCACAGGACAGTACAGACTTTGAACAGAGTCTGCTAAATGAGCTGAATATGAGACGGGAATCAGTATCAGGGGTCAACCTTGATGAAGAAGCCGCAAACCTCATCAGATACCAGAAGGCCTTTGAGGCAGGAGCGAAACTTATAAAGGTCACAGACGAACTGCTGGAGGTTATACTCAACTTATGAGAATCTCCAGTTTTACAGTATACGACCGTCTGACAAGGGCCCTGCAGGAGAACCTGAGAAGGCTCTATGATGCCCAGGAAACCCTTGCCACCGGAAAGAAGATAAACCGGCCGTCTCAGGATATTGTCGGGGCCTCGAAGGCACTTGACTACAGGGTCAGCATCAAGGAGAGTCAACAGAATATAAAGAACATAGAGGGAGTAACAGCCAATCTTGAAATCACCGGGGGAATCCTTGGAGATGCCACCAATACCCTTTCACGGTTAAAAGAGCTATCTCTTTCGGCACTGAACGGAAGCATGAGCAGTGAGGATAGGGAGGCAACAGCAAAGGAGGTCAGAGAACTGAAGAAACACCTTCTCAGTCTTGGAAACTCCTCGTTTCAGGGTAAATACATCTTCAGCGGACTCCTGACGAACAGGATGGCTTTTAACCCCGGCACTTATGATTACCAGGGGGATGAAAACAATCTGGAAATAAAGGTTGGTGCCAATGCAAGGGTAAAGGAAAACCTGACGGGAAGTCAGGCGTTCGCCTACATACAGTCATCCCATGAAGTTGTCACACTCGAGGAGGGGACAAAATATATTCATTACATTCCCGGACAGGTTATTGATGGAACCTATCCGGAAAACAGGGTGATAATAGCCATTTCCAGTACAGACGATAAGTCTGCTGTGGAGGCAGAGCTTCAGGGTGGCCCGCCGTATACTTCAGTAGAGGACACCTTTTATTTCGACAACATGATCCAGATGACCGCACAGTTGCAGAGTGCCCTCGAGAGTAATAATACCGACAGGATCAATGCAATACTGACCCCGATTGACGATTCCATCGGACAGGTCACAAATGCAAGGGCAGAATTAGGGGCAAGAATAAATTTCACGGAGACAGAGCATGGAAGACTGGACAATACTGTTCTTGGTTTACGAACCCTCCTTTCCGGAACAGAGGATGCAGACATTGCAGAGGTAATATCTGAAGTATCAAAAAACGAAGTTGCCCTTCAGGCATTGAGGAATACAGGGGCAAGGTTACTGAGCCAGTCCCTGCTGGATTTTCTGCAATGACCAACCGGGGATTTAACTGAACCCGAATCCAGCGATAAATGGTTGTTGGAAGGGATATGATAGAGGCTTTTTATCGCTGAATCCGGGTTGAATTAAATCTGTTGAAAGCAAGAGGAGGCAGGATGCTGGTATTGACAAGGAAGTCAGACGAATCAATCCGTATTGGTGATGATATAATCATCAGGGTGGTGGAGGTAAGGGAAATCAGGTAAGACTCGGCATAGATGCACCAAGGCACTTCAGGATTTACAGGGAAGAACTATACCAGAAAATCTCCAGGGAAAACAGGCTCTCTGCAATGGCAGGGCTGGACACCTTTGGCAAACTCAAGGAGGTCTTCAGAAAATCGTGATCAGTTTTTCAACAACCAGATTCGGCAACCTGGAGGTACCGGAAGAACAGGTCATTCACTTTCCAGATGGGCTTTTCGGGTTCCCCGACCTTAAAAGATACATCCTCATGGACCATAAGGAAACGGAAGTTAAATGGCTGCAGGCAATTGATGACGCTGAGGTTGCCTTCATAGTAATCAATCCATTCCTGATGAATCCCTCTTATCAGTTTGAAGTCCCTGACACGGCAAAAAAACTCATCGGGCTTGAAGACGTTAATGACCTCGCAATCCTCGTAATTGTCAGGGTTGAGAACAACAGGGTTATGGCAAATTTTCAGGGACCACTTATTCTCAACTCGGCCACCAAAAAGGGATTTCAATTAGTTGTTGAGAGTCCGGGGGTTTATGCTTATAAAAAGGATTTGCGAGACAAGACTTGATAGGGAGGATTTTTTAGACTGAGAGGTTAAGGGTACTTGCCGAGGTGACAGAAATGCCCCCGGATCTCAAAGAAAGAGATTTCAACATCCTTGTAAACTCAGACAACCCCAGCAATCTCCCTGAAGAACTGTTCGTTTTCAGCATATAGCAGACCCTTCTCAAGAGTGATCAATCCTTCCCTGTAAAGATTTGCAAGAGCGCTGTCAATGGATGAAAACTCATCTGTCCCTACCTGCATCTGAGACCTTATCTGGTGGGTCTTCTCCTCTCTTATAAGATTCTTTATCCTGTAGCTGTTTATCAGTTTTTCATAGGCAAGTATCCTGCCGTCACCATCCTTTAGGGGAACCAGTCTCTGAGAAAATACAAGCAGGAGGGTATCGGCAATCTTTGTCCTGGTCAGGTTCTGCTGATGTGACGGAAACATATTAATAATTCTCTCAATTGCCGTAGTGGAGTTATTTGAATGAACTGTGCATAAAACAAGATGTCCGGTATCAGCTGCCTGCAAGGCTATTTCAAAGCTCTCCTTGTCCCTCAACTCCCCAACAACTATCACATCGGGATACTGCCTGAAAATACGTTTCATCCCCTCATAAAAAGATTCTGTATCCAGCCCGATCTCCCTCTGATTGACATTACTGTTCTTATGCTTGTGGAGATACTCGATCGGGTCCTCAAGTGTGACAATGTTACATCTCCTGTAGGTGTTGATAATATCAATCATTGCGGCTAGGGTGGTGGTTTTACCATGACCTGCAGGACCTGCCACCAATATCAACCCCTGAGGCTTAAGGGCATACTCTTTCAACCACTCCGGAAGATTGAGTTCCTCCAGGGATGGGATAATTTCTGTAATATGCCTGATGGCAACAGAAATGGAGCTCCGCTGTTTATAAACACTCACCCTGAATCGTCCGATTTCCGGATAGGTAACCGCAAAATCCCGGTCGCCTTTCCGGAGAAACTTTTCCCAGTCCTCCCCGGACATCATTCCCCTCGCATACCTTTGACAATCAATTGGTGTAAGCGAAGCCATCGTGGTCCTCTTTATATCATTGTGAATCTTTAAGGAAGGGGGAACACCAGCAGTGAGCAGCATATCGGTTGCAGGGGAATCCACCAGATAGCGCAGCAATGAGAGCAATTCAGGTGATTTTTGCGCCTCTGATTTTTGTGCCTCCTTTTCAAGTACCGCACCTTTAAGCCCTTTATCAGGGTCTGTCATAAGGCTTTTTATTGCAGTCTCCATCTGCAGGGCAGGCACTACTACCGGCTCTACCTTTTTACCGAGGGAAAACTCGATTTCACTGAGCGTTACCATGTCACTGGGATTCACCATTGCAAGTGTCACTGAATTATCATCAACCGCAAGGGGAACAACCCTCAGGCTCTTGATCTTCTCCAACGGCAGGAACCGCAAAATCTGCGGCGGCACATCCAGTTTAAAGAGATTTGCTGAAGGGACACCAAGCTGCCTGCTCAGGAAGTCAAGAAGATCGTCAGTTGTAATAAAGCCCAGCTCGATCAGGATGGACCCTATCTGCCCGCCTACCTGAGCCTGCCTCTTCAGAGCCTCCTTCAACTGGTTTGTATTAATCAAACCATGTTCAACGAGTAACTCACCAAGACGCTGTCTTTGTTCGCCCCTGCCTGCCTTCATACTAAAGTTTTATCACATTTCAGGGTAATTGTCAAATCAACCGCATGGATCAGGAGGTCCGGCATTCGCCTTCTCTTCCCTGGGACAGAGGATATTTGTGAACGGGAAACCTTGCAAGACTTCCGGGTAAACAGAACATACCGGGAGGGAACAACCTAACAGAGGACATTTAGTGTGTTAGCATTACTGTTCTTGTATCAGCGCGTTACGCTGATAGGAGGAAAGATTTAAAAAACACTATCATCCCTATAAATCCTGTTTGTCGAAAAAATCTCTCTCTTCCCCTGTCAGGCTTATCTTGATCCCGTATTTTCTGATCTTATACCCTATCATCCTTTCTGTAATCCCCAGGACCCTTGCTGCCTTGGCCTTGACCCAGCCAGTCTCCTTCAGGGCCCTGATAATCTCCTCCCTCTCCATCTCTTCAACCTTGTCTTTCAATGAAACCATCCATGCTCCATTCTGCTGAACTGCCGTTAAACACCTAACTAGAGTCTGTGTATAAATATAAGAATTGAGCCTCATTCCCGCGGTCTGTTGAGCGGGAATCCACTCTTTTCAGTGAGTTCTGGATACCCGATTACAGACTTCGGGTATGACAAAAATAAAAAACAGCAGTTTATACACAGACTCTAACCAACATGCGTTAAACACCTACCCCTGCATAGCTCTCAACCCCGGCTACACCTTAAATAAAGCCAGAAACGTGCCAGGAACTAATCCCTTGATTTTTAAATATAAAATATAACAACCAGGAACACAAAAATGTAAAGAGTTGACAATTTTGTAGATACTGTTGTTGCAGATACACGGACGGGATTTTCGAAATCTGAAGATTGCAGAAAAAAAGGCTGGATCATCCTTTCAATATCTGATCGATACTCCTGTAAGGAATCCCCAAGGAATCGGCTAAGGTCTTATGAACAACCTCTCCAGCATAAGTATTAAGGGCACTCCTGATTGAAGGGTCTTCCTTAATAGCTCGCTCAACACCCTTGTCAGCCATGGTCCTGATATATGGAAGAGTTACATTTGTCAATGCAAGGGTTGATGTCCTTGGGTATGCACCTGGCATATTGGCAACCGTATAGTGTATCACGCCATCAACAACATACACAGGGTTATCGTGTGTGGTTGGTCTTGATGTCTCAACGCATCCTCCCTGGTCTACAGATACATCAATGATAACAGCACCTCTTTTCATAATACTGAGCATCCCCCTGCTTATCAGCACAGGGGCCTTCCCACCCGGAACAAGTACAGCACCAACCACAATATCAGCATTCCTTATCTCTTCCTCTATGTCGCATCCGGTAAGGGGCAGGGTCTTTACCCTTCCCATGAATATCTCATCAATCTTCCTCAGTTTTTCAACTCCCTTGTTTATTACGACCGTATCCATTCCGAGACCAACAGAAACACGGGCAGCATTCGAACCAACAACTCCTGCACCGATTATCAATAACCTTGCAGGCTTTACCCCGGTTGTCCCGGTGGGGAGGATACCCTCTCCTCCTGTAATCTTCTGCAGATAGAATGCTCCCATTATTGGGGCCATTCTGCCCGCAATCTCACTCATGGGCGAAAGCAGGGGCAGCTCGCCATCCCTCTGCAGAGTTTCATATCCAAATGCAACCACCCTCTTGGCAAGGAGCACTTCAGTAAGTTCACGGTTTGGTGCAAGATGGAGAAACGTAAAGATCACCTGCCCCTCTCTGATTAAATCATATTCAGGAGGAAGGGGCTCCTTCACCTTGACAATGAGGTCTGCCTTCCTGAACAAACTCTCCCTGTCAATAATGTCAGCGTCTGCCCCGAGATATTCGTCATCAGAAAAACCACTGCCCTCCCCCGCCCCGGACTCAACAAGAACGGTATGGCCATTCCTCTTAAGCTCCTCAGCACCAAAAGGCGTGACAGCTACCCTGTACTCCTCCTTTTTTATCTCTTTTGGAACGCCTATTATCATGCCAACCCTCTCTAAGTAAATACTATCATCTCGTAGCCCATATTTCAACAGGAAATATAGCTCTTTATTTTATATCGGCAAAATCTCTTCTGACCTCTTCGATTCTTTTCCTGTATTCCTCTCCGTCTCCATACTCCAGGAATTTTCTGTAGCGACTATGAATACTGCGGATTTTTCTGGCATGTTTGATCGGACACCAATATTGTTCGGTTCTGGCAGCTATTTCCTGAACATAGGCGATTAAGCCATTGAAGTACCCGCAATACATGCAATTCAACTTTTCTATTGCATTAAGGTATTTAAGGGCATGACGATCTATCACTATATAGTCGCTCCGTTTCACTTTCGGGATTTTATACACCGGGAAACAAATAGACTGATACATTGTGACAAATGAATCCAGAAAAACTGCCGTAAAAATGCCAAACCATATTATCGGAACCGTTAGTATGTTGAACCATTCAGCATTAAAGACATACTTGTAAATCTTTGTTGCAAGAGCTTTATGGTGTTGTTTGACCTCTTCTTCAAAAGTGACCTTTTTACCATGAATTTCATAGGAAAATTCCTTTTCTTTTTTCTGAATCTCCAGAGTTAATCTTTTTTCGAGATCTTTCATCTCTTCTATAATATCCTGATAATATCCTGTATTTTCTGCATATAACCCCTTTTAAAGTCTGTATTTGTATACCCGCAAGTTTAACATCAATATCCCGGGAAAATCTCAGACAAATTAAGGATGCTGGGAGTGGATAAAACCGGATTAAGTGTTCAAAACTGGGATGCACGTTTGGAGTTTACACGATAGCCGACAGAGATAATCGTATCCAGATTATAAAAATCCATTATGCGGACTTTCCCGTCTTTAGCAACCTGTGCAATTTTTGCACAGGTTGATTCACGCTTTAATTCACCGCTTTTGTAAATATTCCTGATATGGCGAACAACGCCTGTCCTGTCTACGTCAAAAAGTTTAGCCATCTGGTGCGTATCAAGCCAAACCGTTTCTTTTTTCAGTCGCACCTTAAGCTCAATCTCTTTTTTTGAAGTCTGATAAATAATTATCTCGCCTTTATCGGGCTCGTTTTTTTCATGGTCTTTGATTATAGTTCAAATTGTCAATGATGGCTTTCATCGCTTGTTTTTGATATTCATGATTTGGGTCAAAATGGAGTTTCATAGTCCTGTTTGTTGCCGGTCTGTAGACAGAATGAGATACTGAACCGTCCATCCTCTCTATAATACCTTCATTCTTCATGTAGAACTGCTTTCCAGACTTTGTGTTTTTACAATAGTTGATTTTTTCCTGAGTTCTATATCGTCTTAAACTCAACCCCGCATCCTTTATCTGTAAAACAGAGTTGGTCTTTAACTGGTCATTGCCGGCAAACAGTTTATCAAGAGCAATACACTTTTTGGTTTCAGTTCGATAATTTCCTTCACTATTCCTTCATTCATTTCAGATAGAGCCACTACCATCTCATCTTCCCCCTTCCAGACTAATTGAGGATCAAGCGAAAGGGTGCTGAGATAGAACCCTTTCTTCGGCCTTGTCATTTAATCTTCTACAAAGTCCTGCAACTCATTGGTTGGGATTTTTTACGCTTGGGTTTCTTATGAACATGAGCTGAAACTTCTTTAACAGCTTTTGCTTTTTCTAAGCATAGCATCAGGTGTTAAGCTGCTTTGTAATGAACGATAGAGACTTCCGAATGAAGGTCTTCAAGCCTGTCAAGGAGAGCCTCGATCCTGTCAACGACGCGGCTCTTCATATATGCCTCTCCACAGTCCCCGCAGACCTCGGCAGGCACATCTTTGATAACAATAACCCTGTCATTGATAAAGAAAGGCGCTACTGTCATGCCGTCACTCATTCTCCCACCGCATAAGGGACACTTCTTTGTGTTATTTTTTTCTTTTCTTCCAGCCATTTTCCCACCTCTC
>JAADGU010000068.1 GCA_013152195.1 Nitrospirota bacterium | reverse complement strand
GGGGCCTATCTGTGCCTTCTCTCAAAAGATATGCGCAGGGAGGCTGAAGACGTGGCCTCAAGGATGACCTACATAGAACTATCTGCAAAGGGAGGTTTCATGGACGAATTCATGTCAGCCATGTTCCTTCCCCATACCGACATTGAACAATTTCCAACTGTCAAGGCAGTATTGGCAAACAAACAGGGTTGAGGCAGGTTCCTGCAGACCTGTCAGTCCCAGCTTATTACCTTAAAAAAGTGTTCATATAAGCGGGGCTGCCTGACAGGGTTCAGGTCCTCATCAAAGGCTATACCTACGAAATAAATCTTTCCCATTTTGGACAACCATACAATCCTGCCCTCTGCAGTATCGTTCTCTTTAATTCCCCTTACTGATATAAAACTAATCTCAATTGTTACAGGGGTGCCCTTTTCTAAAGGAGCATATGCGTATACCCCCATACCCGACTGTGAAATACTTGCAACCATGGTTTCAATGGGCTCTGGATTCTTGTCGTTTCTTGCCTCAACAACCGCCGTTGCCAATATTGGATATCTATGATGTCTGCGAAGATTCTGGATCATTTCCTCATACTGTCAGTATATCGGAAACAGACCTTCTTCCAGGGATAATGAAAGCCGTTCCATGACAAAAGATTGAATCATCAGAAAGATGTATTCTTTCCGACTACACGCCCCTCAGATATTAATCACATTTTACCACATATCAGCAGAAAAAAATACGAGTTACTCCAAATTGAGCCAGTCTTTTAGTTCCATCTTCCATTTTTTATGATATAATCTTCTTAACTTCACTCGACATGGGGGGGTGATAAATCCTGAAACGTAAAAACCGGAAATGCGGGGGGATTATGGAAAAAAATAATTTCTGGTCACCGTATATCGCTGGCGTTGGTCTCGGTCTGACCCTTCTGGCAACCTTCTATATTATCGGCTGGGGACTCGGAGCCTCAAGTGCCTATTCATTGGTTACGGCTGTTAGCCTGAAGGAAATCACTCCAGGTTATGCCGACAGCCTCGAGTATTTTTCAAGATACCTCAATGCTGAATCGCCATTGAAAGACTGGATCCTTTTTGAGGTCACGGGTCTCTTCATCGGTGCCCTGGCAGGGTCACTGCTGAGTGGAAACTTCAGGATCAGATTTGATAAGGCTGAAAAGATGAGCAGCAAAAAGAGATTCCTAACTGCTGCTGCAGGTGGGATACTGATAGGATTTGCAAGCAGGCTCTCAAGGGGATGCACCAGTGGAGTAGCCCTTTCCGGGGGAGCACAACTTGCTGCAGCAGGCTGGATATTTGTCATTGCAATGTTTGCAGGCGGCTTTGTCTTCGCAGCCTTTTTCAGGAGGTTATGGTAATGACAGCCCCTTTATATGGATATGGAATATTTGGTGAAAACACAAGCCTTTTACTGGCTGTAATCCTGGGGATTTTCTTTGGTCTCTTTTTAGAGAGGGGCGGCCTTGGCAACCCCCACAAACTGACCGGTGTCTTTTATTTTACTGACTTTACCGTCCCAAAGGTCATGTTTACTGCAATACTCGTTGCCGCTTCCGGACTGTATCTGCTGTCAGACCTGAAACTCCTGGACATAAGCAGGGTATGGATTGTCCCGGCTTTTTTCTGGCCCCAGATTATGGGGGGCATATTATTCGGGGCAGGCTTTGTTTTAAGCGGATACTGTCCCGGAACAGCCATAACCGGACTTGCATCAGGAAGACTGGACGCCCTGGTTGCCATGACAGGTATCGGCGCCGGCTCACTGATATTTGCAGTCCTGTATCCTTATATTGAAGGGTTCTACGTCTCTTCAGCCATGGGAAGTATAACCTTGCCGAGATTACTGAAGATAAACCACTGGATTGTTATAGTACTCCTGTATGTTTTTGCAGCGGGTATGTTTTACCTGATGGAACGGTTTGAGAAGAGGAGCTAACCCTTTCTGGAATTCAAAAGATCTCTCAACTCCTTGCCGGTCCTGAAATATACAACTTTTTTCCCCGGAACCTCAACCGACTGACCTGTCTTGGGATTTCTTGCCTTTCGCGGATTCCGTGTCTTGATCCTGAAATTACCGAAGCCTCTCAACTCCACCTTTTCACCCTTGCCAATGGCCTCACTGAGAGTCTCAAAAAAGGTCTCAACTATTATCTCAGCCTGCTTAAGCGTAAAACCCTCCAGTCTCTCAGAGACTTTCTCAATAAGCTCAGACCTGGTCATAACCCCTCCTTGATTACTCAGAATGCATTTTCCCGGGTTTAATAATACATGATATACTTCATACTTACGGTACCAAGAACCTCTTTAAGCTCCTTAGGAATACGGCTGGTTAGCATATCAAGTATTGATGTCTTCTCTTTTTTTGACACCACATTGGGCTCGCCTTTAATCCCCCCAAGGCTGGCAGCCTCCATAATGGCATCCTGGATATTACCGAGGGAGTCAACTAACCCCACTGCTTTTGCCTGTCTTCCTGAAAAGACGCGTCCATCCGCAATCTCCCTGACCCGCTCGTAAGGAATCCCCCTGCCCTCAGAGACAGCCCTGATAAACTGGTCATGAACATCATCAAGAACACCCTGCAGGATGGCCCTCTCCTCCTTGCCTATCCCCCTGAATACAGATGCAAGGTCCTTGTGCTTACCACTCTTTATCACCTCTGTCCTGATTCCCACCTTATCCATAAGCCCCTTAAGGTTCGGTATCTCCATAATTACCCCGATTGACCCTGTAATGGTCCCGGGATTGGCATATATTTTCGTTGCCGGTGCAGATATATAGTACCCGCCGGAAGCCGCTACAGACCCCATTGAGACAACAACGGGTTTTATCTTCATCAGCTTGCCCACCTCCTCATAAATCTCCTGAGATGGTCCGACAGCGCCTCCCGGGCTGTCTACTCTTAGAACTATGGCCTTTACACTCGAGTCCTTCCTGTATTCCCGGAGTTCCTCAATGGCATTTCTTGAAGATACGATAGGGCCTTCTATCCTTATAAGCGCTACCTTCTCCCCTATCGGCATATTCCTGCCAACGAGTGTCACGATAAGGCTCAGAAGGACAGTGGCTAACAGCACTATAGCTAATACTACACAGATTTTCTTCATTTGTCTCCATAAAGAGTGTCAGGGTCCGGAATTAATCCCTTACCGACACCGGAACTACGCATTCGTTTCGTGCTTTAGCGTTTTCAGGCTTAATCCGATCTTTCGACCTTCCACATCCACCTTGATAATCCTGACAACTATCTCATCCCCATCCTTATAAATCTCTTCGGGCTTTCCCCCTCCGGTATCAATCTCCGAGGAATAGACAAGACCCTCAACCTCTCCTTCAAGTTCAACAAAGATACCAAACTCCGTATGTCTCAGCACCTTGCATTTCACTTCTTCACCGAGATGAAATTCTGCGGGTATCTTCTCTTCCCACGGATCCGGGACAAGCTGTTTGAGACCAAGGGCCATCCTCTCTTTTTCCGGCTCCAGGCTCAGTATAACCGCATCAATCATCTGCCCTTTACGCAGGACTTCAGATGGATGCCTGACATGCTTCGTCCATGACATATCAGATATATGAAGCAGGGCATCCACTCCCTCCGGCAATCCTATAAAGGCTCCAAATTCCGTCAGGCTTCTTACCCTGCCATTTATACGCTGACCAACCTCATATCTCTCGGCAACGAGTTTCCAGGGCTTTGGCTTCAGCTGCTTGATCCCCAGAGAAACCCTCCTCTCCTTTGGATCAACCTTTAATATCTGTGCATCTACAAAATCCCCGATCTCCATGTAATAAGGATGCTTGGGTCTGGGAGACCAGTCGAGCTCAGACACATGCACCAGCCCCTCCACTCCGTCTTCAATCTCAACAAAGGCACCATAATCGGTAAGACTAACCACCTTGCCACTAACCACCTTGCCGACAGGATACTTCTCTTCGATATCAAGCCAGGGGTCAGATCTCTTCTGTTTATAACCCAGCGTAACCTTTTCTGTCTCAGGGACAAAGTTGAGCACCATCACCTCAACCTCCTGCCCAACCTTAAAGACATCAGAGGGATGCCTTATCCTGCCCCAGGATATGTCGGATATGTGAAGAAGACCATCAATTCCGCCAAGGTCGACAAAGACGCCATAATCAGTAATATTTTTGACAACTCCGGAGAGGATACATTCAGGGCTGAGATTGGCAAGGGTCTTTTCCCTGAGCTTTGCCCTCTCTTCCTCTAATATAACCCTTCTTGAAACAATCACGTTTGTCAGCTTGCTGTTAAATTTCAGGACCCTGATCATGATTTCCTGTCCGATAAGGCTGTCAGGATCCTTTAAAGGCTTCAGGTCTGCCTGGGATCCGGGCATAAAGGCCCTTATCCCCGCAATATCAACATTATAGCCACCCTTGATCCGCTCTATCACTATCCCCTCAACAGGGGTACCGTCTTTCTGAGCTTCCTCCAACCGCTGCAGGGTCCTTATCCTCCTCGCCTTCTCCGGAGACAGTATTACAAGACCGTCAGCATCAATTTTTGATACATAAACCTCTATTTCAACTCCTTCTCCGAGTCCCCCCCTATCCTTTTCTGCAAATTCCTCTATGGATATAAAACCTTCGGATTTATATCCGATATCAACAACCACACTGTCTGCTTTTATTGATATAATTTTTCCTTTTAATATGGTCCCTTCAACAATATCAGGAATTGTTCCGGAGTAAAGTTCGTCAAGCTCCTTGTTATGAGTCTCCATTAGCAAAATAACCTCCTCTATATCCTAAGATTCCCGACCTCTGGAAGTACATGCACGCTCTCCAATGGCCTCTATTTTCCTTACTATATCATTTATTATCCAGTCAGGGGTAGAAGCTCCGGCGGTTATACCAACCTTTTCCACCCCGTCAAACCACTTCGGGAACAAATCACCGGCAGTCTCAACATGGTATGTCTTCACCCGGCAGTCATTACATAAAGTGACAAGCTGTTTTGTGTTTGCACTGTTTTTTCCGCCAACAACGAGCATAAGGTCAACCTTCCTGGTCATATCCTCTGTCTCTCTCAACCTGAGGGCTGTTGAGTTACATATGGTATTATATACTTTTACCTCTTTTACTGTCTGTATAACCTTTTCAAGCAACTTTTTCAGGGCCTCAACAGGCTGTGTGGTCTGAACAACAATGCCGACACGAGAATTGAGCATGGGCATCTCACCGGCGTCTCTGACAACAATGGCACTCTCACCGGCATAGCTGAGAATTCCTTTTACCTCGGGGTGGTCCTTATCACCGAGAATAAGCACCTGGTAGCCTTCTTCCCTGAGAAGTTTAGCATATTGCTGAGCCTTTTTTACAAACGGACAGGTAGCATCAATAAGTTCAAACTTTGCATCCCGAAGACTCTCATAAAGCTCGACCGGTATCCCATGGGTCCGTACTATGAGTATATCCACATCCTCTGAAACCTTGTCCAGCGGCTTCACTCCAGCCTCACTCAATTTATCCACAACCTGGGGATTGTGGATTATGGGTCCGAGTGTTGCAACCCTCTTTACGGACCTTTCAGCTGTCTTAAACGCTATATTCACAGCCCTTTTCACACCAAAACAAAAGCCGGCTCCCTTTGCAATATATATATCCATAAATAAAAATCCCTGCTTATAATTTTGAGCTGCGCATTGTGGGTTCCTGCTTAAGCTCCCTGATTTTATCCATAATCTCCCCGGTTATACGCTGCTGAAAACCCTTGCTTGTTTCTGCACCACTATATTCAATAGGGCGTCCAAAGGTCACCCTCACTCTCGTTGGTCTTAAAAATCCGCCCCCTGCAGGCAAGGCCCTTTCCGTACCCTCAATCAATGCCGGAACAACCTTTGCGTGACTCAGGGCTGCAACCATGGCAACCCCTCTCTTTCCTCCTCCAACGTCTCCATCCCTGTTCCTTGTGCCCTCTGGAAACATCACGAGAACCCTACCCTCTTTCAATTGCCTCACTGCCTCTTTTATTGTAGAAGGTCGGGCCGTATCCCTATCAACAGGAATGGAAAGACGTCTCACAAACCATCCGATTACAGGCACATGAAAGAGACTGCTCTTTGCCATAAAAACAGCCCTCCTTTTTATACTTACTCCGATAAGTGGCGGATCAAGATGGCTCAGATGATTTGCAGCGATTATAACTCCCCCCTCGGCAGGAATATTTTCTGCCCCCCTGACTTCAAAACAAAACAATAATTTATAAACTATCTTTAAGACAGCTCTGAATATCCAGTACATAACACGTTATAAACAGGTTACAGCTTCTAAACTCATCACCTGCTACCCATCAGAAACTCTAACATCTTTTTAATAGTCTCTTCAATCCCCATGGATGTGGTGTCAATATAAACTGCATCCCGCGCCTGTTTCAGAGGAGCCAGCTCCCGGCGGGAATCCCTCTCATCTCTCTGCTGCACATCCTGAAGGGCCTCTTCCATTGTAACAGCCATCCCCTTTTGCACTAACTGAAGATACCGTCTACTTGCCCTTTCCTGCTGGGAGGCGTCAAGAAAAAACTTCATCCAGGCATCAGGGAAGACAACGGTCCCCATATCCCTGCCTTCAACAACTGTATCGTACTTTTCAGGATAAGCCCTCTGTATGGCAAAGAGGAACTCTCTTACGGGTCTCCTTGCAGAAAAGACCGAAGAGTAATGCCCTATTTCAGGGGTCCTGATAGCCTCTGACACATCCTCCCCATTTATAAAGACCCTGCCTTCGGAGAAGCCTACATCCAGCCCCTTAAGAATCCGCTTCAAGGTCTCATCAGTAACATCCTCGCTCAGTCCGTACCGTCTCAGATAGAGCGCAACCGCCCTGTAAAGGGCCCCGGTATCAAGATACTGAAACCCCAGATTATCTGCCAGCAGCCTGGCAACAGTGCTCTTGCCGGCCCCAGAGGGGCCATCTATTGTTATAATCCGTTTCCTGGTCATCTGTTCCTTCTATTAACCGGAGCCGGCGGGGTGAACAACAGGCATCTCTGCTCCGTCACCCGGTAAGCTCCATAATCCGGTCATAAAAACCCGGGAATGATATATCAACAGCCGAAACTCCTTGCAGCGTGGTACTGCCCTCTGCTACAAGCGCAGCCACTGAGAGGGCCATTGCCACCCGATGATCATTATGAGCCTCCAGGGTCGTACCCCTCAGATTCACGGGTCCCCTGATCTCCAGTCCGTCCGGGTATTCAGTTACATCAACCCCCATCTTGCTCAGTTCAGAGGCAATAGCTGCAATCCTGTCTGATTCCTTAACCCTCAGCTCCCCGGCTCCCCTGATTATTGTCGTCCCCTCAGCCCTGCAGGCAAGCACACAGAATACCGGGAACTCATCAATCATTGAAGGGACCTCCTCCGGTGTAATCTCTGTTGCAGCAAGTTTTTCCGTATATCTGCAGACGATATTTCCGACCGTCTCTCCCGAGACATCCCTTTCATCTGTAATCTCGATATCCGCCCCCATCCGCTTCATGATATCGAACAGACCTCTGCGGGTAGGGTTAATGCCGACGTTTTTTATTATTATCTCAGAGTCCCTTACAATTGCGGCTGCCACCATAAAGAAGGCCGCCGATGAAAAATCGCCCGGCACTGTAATCTCAAAAGGTGCAAGGTCATTTCCCCCTGATACTGTAATCCTGAGCCCCTCAACCCTGAGATCTGCTCCAATAGCAGGCAGCATCCGCTCTGTATGGTCCCTCGACTTCCGGGGTTCTTCCACAACCGTCTCACCCTCAGCATACAGGGCAGCGAGCAGGACAGCAGATTTTACCTGGGCCGAGGCAACCGGGCTCTTATAATGGATTCCCTTCAGCCCCCCGCCCCTTACAGCAATCGGTGCAAGTGTATCCCCTGCCCTTGCATACAGACCTGCACCCATCATCCTCAACGGCTCTATAATCCTCTTCATCGGCCTCTGCCTGAGTGAACTATCGCCCGTCAGGACAGAGAAAAAAGGTTGTCCGGACAAAAGACCCGCAAGCAACCTCATGGTAGTACCGGAATTACCGCAATCTATCACGTCCTCCGGCTCCCTGAGACCATAAAGTCCCTCTCCATAAACCTCTACCGTCTCCCCTGAATCCCTTATTTCTATGCCAAGCGACCTCATGGCATTAAGGGTGCTCAGCGGGTCATCAGCCCTCAGCAGATTACGGATAATACTTTTACCCATTGCAATGGATGCAAAGATGAGGGCCCTGTGAGAGATGGACTTGTCGGGAGGCGGGATGACCTCACCCCTGAGGGGGCCTGACCTTAAAAGTTTAATACTGTCAACCATTTTATTTACTATTTATCATTTATTATTTGTTGTTTGAGACATGGGAAAAACTACAGCAAAAGATTTAACCATATTAAAACCTATAAAAACAGCCTGCTATAAAGTCCTTCTGAACTTCTAACGAATAACATCTATAAAAGTTTACCCCTCAGTCTCTGAGCCTGCTCAAACAGGGATTCCAGCTCTTCAGCGTCATTCCTCTTCAGGGCATCTACCATACTGGTAAGACTCTCCTGAAACCTTTGAACAAGGTCAAGAAGGTTTTCCTTGTTTTTAAAACAGATATCCCTCCAGAGCTCGGGAGAACTTAGGGCCACCCGTGTGGTGTCCTTAAACCCCTTGCCCGCATAATGAATGTACTCCGGACTAACGTCACTTACCGTATTAACAAGGGCATAGGCAATGAGATGGGGAAGATGACTTACAAGGGCAAAGACCAGGTCATGCTCTTCAGGGGAGAGAAAGCAGACCTCGGCCCCGATCGCAGTCCAGAGTTCTGTAACCTTCCTGACTGCCTCTTCAGGTGTATGCTCTGTAGGAGTTATAATACACTTCGCACCGCTAAAGAGATCTTCAGAGGCGGCATCAATACCCGAACGGTCAGAGCCTGCAATAGGATGCCCGCCAACAAATATGACACCCTCAGGCATCAGCCCTTCCATCTCCCTTGCGAGTCTCCCCTTAACACTTCCCACGTCTGTAACAATGGCTCCCTTTTTGAGAAAGGGCCCTGTCTCTTCAATTACTGCCTTAAAGCATCCAACCGGGGTGGCAAGTACAACAAGGTCTGCCCCTTCCACTATCTCTGAGTGCCTGAGGCTGTAAGAATCAATCACACCCTGCTGTATTGCCTTTTTAAGGTTGCTCTC
>JAADGU010000017.1 GCA_013152195.1 Nitrospirota bacterium | reverse complement strand
CCGGGTATGACAAAGGACTCCCCGGGCATCCTGTTGACAGTCACTGCCTTGCCACTGCTGCCCCTGATTTTCAGAATAAAATATCCCCGTGCATCGGGAACCATTCCATAGTTTGACTGGTAAAACGTATACCCCCCATACCTGAGGGGAGAGTTCACCTCCACAACCTTCTTCAAGACCTCTTTTCCGTCCCTGATGACAGTAAGCCGGCTTCTGTAGACCTTCGGCATATCCGACATGTCATAAAACTCAACATCAAAGTCATCACACCTTATGGCAAAGCCGAGTTTATGCTCGGTATCATCACTTGCATATGCAATATCAGAGGTGTAGCCCTCCTGAATGGGCAGATAACCCCTGAAACCAAAAAACACTCCTATCACCGCACCCAGCATAATGACGATGATGCTGAGGTGTGTTATATAAACACCGAGTCTTGAGTATCTCCCCTTCTGTGAGTAAAGCTGGTAACCTCCGTCCTCCATGGTACTGTCCCGGGCACTGAATCCCAGGGATTTAAGCGCCTGCAGGAGTTTTTCCCTCACAGACTCCGGAGATCCCTTAAGCTGCACGTCTTTTCGTATGGGAACGGTCAGTACCATCAGTGGAGTGAGTGGTTTCAGTGGTTCTCTGACGAGTCTCCATATACGTGGAAGCCTGTCAAGAGAACATATAATGAGGTTTGCTGAAAAGAGGGCAAGGAGGGCGACAAACCACCACGAACGGTACATATCCATAAAACCGAGGGTTTCGAAAACCCTGTATGCTGAAGGGGCAAGGGAATCTCCGAAGAGCCGCTTCAGGATTATCATGTTCTTTTCAGGCTCTGCTCCCTGCTCAATAACAGTACCAACAATGGAAGAGAGGGCTATAAGGAGAAAGAGCACGGCAGCAAGCTTTATCGATGCAAATAAATCCCATATCCGGTCAACAAAGCTCTTTTTCCGTTCTGTCATCTGCTCCTGCTCTCCTCTTGACTCGCCTTATTAATACTAATATTTTCCATAAACTTCTAACAAGTAAGAGCCCCGTTCGTCAAAATCAACCACTTAAGAGCTTGCTGCCAGGCCTTTTTTTTGTCTCCCTGAACTTGATCCTTGTCATGCTGAACTTGATTCAGTATCTCTCCGTTTCTGTATTCATTTACTAAGGTTAATAATATCAGGGAAAGTAACACACCCCTGCACCCCTCTTGATAGAGGGGAAAAATCCTTGACAATCCTGGTCTTACCAGGAGGAACGGAACGAGGTATTGGGTGGTAAGCAAGCAGCAAATATGTAACTCCCCTCTAAAAAGAGGGGGCAGGGGGTGTGTAAAAAGCATGGAAGTGTGTAACGGGACAGACGAGAGGTATTGACCGCGGATCAAACCTCTATCTTCCCACCATGGAATTGACCCATCAATGCGGCAAAAACAAAGATGGGAACGTACCGGAACTCAAGATGTGAAAACACCCGCAGGAGAAATATAGCAGGAATGGGAATATGTATATACATAAACCACTTGAAGGAGAACTTCCTTGATCTCACCCTGAGGGAACCAAAGGGGAGATTAATCAGGTAGGTAAACAGAAAGAGTCCTATTACGACTGCCACTTTTGATTGTGATAATATATCCATAATCAGCAGTGTCCCAAAAAGTATAAAAAGTGTGCTGACTGCCTTGCCATCTCCCGCAACCCGTAAATCATCAGTCAAAAAGCCTTACCAGCTGTTCTGTCTTCTTCTCTATTCCCTTTGTCAGGTCTTCCTGTTCTCTCCTGTACCTGTAAAGCTCGTCAGCTATATCCAGTGCTGCCAGTATTGCAGCCTTAAGTGGAACAGTGTTTGGACTCTTATCGTAAATCTCCCTGATTCTCTCGTCAACAAACCGGGCAAGCTCCTGGATGTACTCATCAGGAGCGTCACCCTTAATCCTGTATCTTTGCCCCAGTATATTTACCTCAACACTGCCCATTTCCCCTCACTACAGCTCTATGCTTTCCAATTCGCTGAGCAACTCCTCGATCTGTCCCTTTACCGACGTCTTTTCTGTCCTGAGACTCTCAATCTCCATATTCTTTTCATTCAGCAACGCTTCGAGCTCTCTCACTCTGTTCTCAAGAGATATCTTCTCTTCTCTCAAAACCCTTACCTTTTCAATAGCCGATACTATCTTCTCGTCAAGATTCCTCAAAGTCTCCAATCTGCATACCCCCTTATCATCATTATTAAATAGAGAATTCATTCGAGGCACTGCCTCCACGTTCCGTGTAATCTTTATAGATACAATAATATAATAACAGTTCAGCTGTTTTCAGTATCAATCAGGATAATCAAATACTTTTAAACATGAAAGGCGCATGGCGCAAAGCGTTAAAGACAAAGCTTAAGGAATCCTTTTCCCTACGCGCTATGCGTCTTATCTTTGAACGCTATGCTCTTTGCGTCCTCAACTCCTGAACTCCACCACTCCTGAACTCCCTAACTCCCTTAACTCCCTTATCCTGTCAAACTTTTCACTGGTTAACTGTTACTAAAATACCAAAAACAAGGTGGAGATTTCCACCCTGGCTGATAAACAAGATGTCAGGATTCGGTTTTTCTGCTCAATTTCCGATCCCCGGTCTCCCTTTTCAGCCATCCGGCTATCACCCTCTTCATTGCCTTTGCATTATAACCATGCCAGCGCTTACGCTCTTTCCTGTCAGATAACAGGGCAGCCTTAAACCGCCTGAACGAACCGGCCCCGTCCAGGGCACTCCGGAGGGAGTCCCTCAACTCCGGGTCTGCCACTGTATCCATAAAGCTCTTCATTACATTAAACGCCTCCTCCGCGCTCCTTTCAGGTATACGGAGATACCTCTCCTCATCCATCAATATTGAGAGTGCAATATCCAGGGCCTCCTCAGATGAATCAGGAAGTTCTGCATCAAGGTTTACCTCGCTGTCAAAGACTACATCTTTTTCATAATCCGGAGAGGTCTTGCCGTATAGTGTCATTAATGCCTCGTTTAAGGCGGCAACTGAGAGGACAACCACTCTGAAGGTCTCTAAATCGAGAAAATAGTCGAACCTGTCCCTCTTTATGTCCTCCATAGCCTTCTGAATTTCATCATAATTTACCGGGATATTTCTGTTCATGGGAAAACACGGTCCTTTTCTGTTAACATAAATCGTTAAAATAAAAAGTATATCCTGGATCAGGACTTTTCTGCATTTTTTATTATAATAAATTTATAAACATACCGGAGGAATTAGTCAGATGGGCATCCTTGAAAAGATTGCTTCTTTCTTTGACACAAAAACTGAAGAACCCGTGCCAAGACTTGGAAGAAATGATATCTGCTGGTGCGGGAGCGGAAAAAAATATAAAAGGTGTCATCTTGAAGCAGATGACAAAAAAAGGGCCAGACAGAGGACTGCAGCATGCAAGACATCCTGACAGAGCAAGACAGGGTGAGTGTCACCTGGAGGTAGAGATATGGGAGAAGAAACAGTTTTTCAGCCACTAAGCAGCAAAGACAGGATGTCTGTAATACTTTACAGGACAGGCATAGTCCTGTCTGCAATACTCCTTGTCCTTGGAGCCTTTCTCTTCATCAGGAACTATGCAGGCGGGGACTGGCAGAAACCTGGTTCATCCCTGCCGGGATACGGTGTCACTTTCTACATACTCGCACTCTATCTTGCAGTCGGTATGAGCGTCTTCTTCATCCACCTTTACATTGCAAAATTCAGAAAATTCCTTAAGCGATTGTATTATGTCTCGCTTGTTGCACTGATTATCCCCCTTGTTGCAGGCAATGGAGACATAGGTTCCGTAATCTTCGGCACCGGCTACGGCCCCCTCTTCCTGCTCCCGCTTTCCGGATGCCTTGGTTTTATTACAGCAAAAGAGGCCTTCTGCTTCAGGCTGAACGAGGGCTACCTTCTGGCCATCATCATGCCGATATATATCCTGCTCCTCTCTGTAAGGGTCATGAGCCCCCGGGGGGCTGCTTTCGGACTTATCCTGATAGCCGGACTTATGGTGCTCTTTACAATAAGAAAGGTCCCGATGCCCATGCATTATGATATAGGTGACAAGTCTGCATATGAGCCATAGAACGCCCGGAGGCCCGATATTTGGTTACAGGGTGCCTATTGTTTTAATAAGTACGGTAAAAAATGCTATAATTTGTAGATGGAAAATTTAAACCTTAAAGGCATCATCCCGGAAGTTTCAGACAGGATAACCCCCTTTGCAGAGGATATCATGAAGGGAGACTCCAACAACCTGCACTCCTTTCATATTGTCGGCAGCGCCCTCACCCCTGACTTCAACAAAAAGACCTCTGATATCAACTCAGTGGTTGTTCTTAAAGAGATGAATCTCGGGTTTGTAAAGTTTCTGGCGCCATTGGGCAAGAAATACAGGAAAAAAGGCGTTGCAGCGCCTTTGATTATGACCCCGGAATATATAAAAACATCTCTTGATGTCTTTCCCATAGAGTTTTTCAACTTCAAACTGATACACCACACACTCTTTGGTGACGACATACTGGCAGAACTGGAGATTGAAGACAGGGATATCAGGCTTCAGTGCGAAAGGGAGATAAAGACAAAACTCATCTGGCTGAGACAGGGGTATATCTCCTCTCTCGGAGACAAGACCCTCCTCAAAGAGAAACTCTCAGAGTCAATTACTGGGTACATCCCCCTCTTCAGGGCGATTATTCATCTGCTCGGCAAGGAGCCTCCTGTAAGGAGTCATGATGTGGTGGTTACGCTTCAGGAAATGACATCCATTGAAACAGGCATATTTGAAAAGATGCTGCTGCTTAAAAGGAACGAACTCACCCTCTCCATGGATGAACTGACCGCCTTCTTTGAAGAATACTACATGGGCACAGAGAGGATAGGCAAGATTATCAATGACCTCCATACATAGAAGCATAGTCCTGTCCCTCATCACACTGCTCTGTCTGACCTCAATCTCATGGGCATCCACGCCTAAACCTCCGGCAACGCCACGAAACTATGTGGTTGACCTTGCAGGCATTATCAGGGATGACGTGGAGAGAAAGATGGACAACTATCTCAGGGAGCTCGAACAGAAGACCACGGCCCAGATGATCGTACTGACTGTCCAGAGCCTTGACGGAGAGAGTATAGACGGCTTCTCCCTCAGGATAGCGGAAAAATGGAAGATCGGACAGAAGGGGAAGGACAACGGCGTCCTCTTTACTGTTGCATCCAGGGACAGGAAATACAGGTTTGAGATCGGATACGGACTTGAGGGCATACTGCCGGACAGCCTTGTGGGCTCCATCGGCAGGCAATACATAGTCCCGTATTTCAGAAAGGGTGATTATTCTACAGGCATATATGCCGCTGTTGTTGCAGTGGCCCAGGAGATTGCAGGCAGCAAGGGTGTTACGATAACAGGAATGCCAACGGTCAGGGTCTCCGGCAAAAGGGCCGGCAAGGAGATGGGTCTGCCCGGCATAATACTGACTGTTGTCTTTCTTATATTTGCCGTCATACTCTTTATAAAAAACCCCAGGCTCTTTCTGCTGCTCCTACTGTTTTCAGGTGGTGGCCGCAGAGGGGGATGGTCAGGCGGAGGGGGTTTTGGCGGCGGCGGTGGCGGAGGCTTTGGCGGTGGCGGGGCCTCGGGGGGATGGTAGCGATTGACTATTGGCTATTTACGATTGACTATTTACAGGCAAAACGGCTTGCTTGGATTGAGCATACCATAGCGGATTTACGATTGACTATTGAAGATTTACTATTTACAGGAGGTTATAAATGAATAAGGGATTAAAGATATTTCTGATAGTACTTACAATCATTCTGCTCTCTGCATCAGCTGTTGTTGGTTGGGGGATTGCACAGTACAACAGGGTGATTACCATGGATGAGCAGGTGAAGTCACAGTGGGCCCAGGTTGAAAACCAGCTCAAGAGGCGGTATGACCTGATACCAAATCTCGTTGAGACAGTGAAGGGATATGCAAAACACGAAAAGGAGCTCTTTGAAAATATAGCAGAGGCGAGAACCAAGTATTTTCAGGCCAAGACCGTTGGACAGAAGATTCAGGCCTCCCGCGGACTTGAAGGTGCACTTTCGCGTCTGCTCCTCCTCAAGGAGTCCTATCCGCAATTAAAGGCCAACGAGTCTTTCCTTAAGCTGCAGGACAGTCTTGAGGGAACGGAGAACAGGATTGCCGTTGAGAGGAAGCGTTATAATGACGCCGTCCGTGCCCTTAATACATACAGGCGGACTGTATTTGGAAGGTTCTTTGCCTCTCTGGCCGGAGTGGGCGAGGCACAGTACTATGAGGTACCCACGGCCCAAAAGGAGACACCCAAGGTAAAGTTCTGATGAGTCAGGAGGTGTCGCTCGGTTTTTCGACCTGCCCCAATGATACGTTTATCTTCCATCCCCTGGTAAACGGGAAGATAGATACAGGAGAGATTGTCTTCAGGGAGAGGCTCGGGGATGTAGAGGAGCTCAACCAGATGGCCCTGCGGGGAGAGCTCGACGTAACAAAGGTCTCCTGCCATGCAGTTGGCCACCTGCTTGCAGATTATTGTCTCTTACGCTCCGGGGGTGCCCTTGGAAAGGGGTGTGGTCCCCTGGTGGTTGCCCGGAAAAAGACAGGGATAGAGGAGCTTAAGGGCAAAAAGATAGCCATACCGGGAAGACTGACAACCGCCTTTCTGCTGCTCTGTCTCTACGACCCTGAATTTGAAGGTCACGCGATACCCATGCCTTTTCATCGCATTATGGAGAGTGTCAGGAGCGGGGAAGCAGATGCCGGGCTCATAATCCACGAAGGACGGTTTACCTATCCCCAGTATGGATTGACAGAGGTAATGGATTTAGGTAAGTGGTGGGAAGAGGAGACAGGCCTGCCCATCCCCCTTGGGGGGATAGTTGCCAGGAGGAGTCTCGGCAAGGATAGAACAGGAATTATTGAAGACCTCATTGCAGAGGGCATAAAATACTCCAGAGCTCATCCGGAGGAGCCGATGAAATACATCAGGCTGCATGCACAGGAGATGTCCGACAGGGTGATAAGGCAACATATCGAGCTCTACGTCAATAAGTTCAGTACAGACGTTGGGGAAGAAGGCCAACGGGCCGTTGAGACCCTCATTGTCAAGGCCCGGAAGAAAGGGCTCCTGCCTGAAACAACCATACCGGTCTTCTGTTAATCCATGTGGTTCCAGGAAGCAGAAAGGATATTTGTACTCCCTGTAGCCAAGATACAGTGGTGGCTCCTGAGTGAGGTCAAGGAGGAGCTCGGGGAGGTCTTTGGCAAGGAAACCCTTATAGCAGATGAGATGACTCCTCCTGTTGAGGTATTAAACAGGGACAGGGGCCAGATCTATTCAACAGGGTTAATCGAGGCTATTGCGAACAGGGGCTATAACGGAATGGTTCTGGGAATAATAGATTTCGACCTGTTTGTACCCGGTCTCAACTTCGTCTTTGGCGAGGCAGACCCTGCAGAGGGGGTTGCCGTAGTATCGATTACAAGGCTGAAAGAGGAGTTCTACGGCAGGGGGGCTGATCAGGAGCTGCTGCTGCAAAGGACTCTTAAAGAAGCAATCCATGAAATGGGCCATCTCTACAGTCTGAAGCACTGTCCCGACCCCCGCTGTGTAATGCATTTTTCCAACTCTATCGAAGAAACTGACAGAAAATCAAAGGAATTCTGCGCTGTTTGCATTATGATTCTGAAAAATCTTTGAGTTTTTTTTTAATTTTTTCTGAAAAAAATCATTGCTTTTTCTTCCGGATTTTTATATAATGATATACATACCTACCCATACCTACCAGACCCTTTCTCCGCCCCCTCGAGATTGGGTCAAACCCCCGGCCCCCATCTCTTCCCTCCGAGATGGGGGCCACTTTATTTAAGGCCCACCCTGCTTGAGGCTGAATCAGCACAGAGGTTTATATACGAAATCCGGGGTCCAGAATCCGGAATCCTTGTCTAACCCGGTCAACAAATGTTAGACTTGGTGTTAATTAGAGGCCTTTCCCCTGCAAGAGAAAGCCAACTTTATAAATAAAACCCCTCAGGATATATTAATTATTCCGGAAATAAATAAGAGAAATACCCGATGAGCGGCATAGAGAATCTCCTCGACCATAAATTATTCTTTTTTATCAACAGGTCTCTTTCAAATCCCTTCTTTGACTCATTTATGCCGTTCATCACTGACAGGGCTTTGCCTCTATTACTTACTGTTGTTTTTTTTATCTTCTGGCAGGACAGAAGAAAGGCCCTGCTTGCAATAATCCTCAGCCTTTCAGCCCTCGCACTCTCGGATGGGCTTTCAAATATCCTTAAACACTACTTTGAACGCCCCCGGCCATTTGTAAACCTGACGGATATAATGGTACTGGCAGGCAGGGGAAAGTCCTTCTCAATGCCCTCAGCCCATGCCGCCAACACAACATCTGTCGCCACGGTACTGATCTACATGTTATCAAGGCTGCGCTCAGCAAGGGCCTCCCTGTCTTCATCCGCCTCCTCACTTGTCACCATTCTGAGTGGATACCTTGTTGTTGTGGCCTCCACCATTGCATTTTCAAGGGTATACATAGGGGTTCACTATCCATCGGATGTGATTGCAGGCATGGCAATAGGTATCCTGACAGGCCTGTTTATAATCCTCGTCTTTGCAAAAACAGAGAAATTCTACAGAATTGCCCCTTATCCGACCGTGCTCGGCGTTGTACTCCTGGTAATGAGCCTCTTCCGGATTTATTATATCTTCGTGGGTCCCCTTGACCTCAGCCCTGACGAGGCACAGTACTGGGACTGGTCACGAAGGCTCGATCTGAGCTATTACTCCAAGGGGCCTGCAATAGCCTACATTATTGCCATGGGAAAAACATTCCTGGGAAATACAGAGATAGGTATAAGGCTCCCTGCAGTCTTCTTCAGTCTTTTCAGCAGCCTCGTGCTTTACCAGATGAGCAGGGATATGATGAAGAGGGAAGCCCCCAAAGGCTCAGGCGCACCGGAAGCTGCAGGGCTCCTCTCAGCACTGATGATACAGATAGTCCCCCTGTTTTCAACATACGGGATAGTGATGACCATTGATTCGCCCTTTATATTTGTCTGGAGTCTCTCCCTCTACCTCTTTTATCTTGCGCAGAAGGACTGGCCTGAAGCAGGAAAGGCAAGGCTCCTGTACTGGGCCCTGGCAGGGCTGACTGTAGGCATAGGTCTGTTGGTAAAGTATACAATGTCCTTTTTCTACCTTTCGGCCTTCCTCTATCTCATCACTGACAGGAAGAGGAGGGGACTCCTCGTGCATCCGGGACCCTGGCTGTCATTTCTCATAAGCCTTTTATGCTTTGTCCCTGTACTGATCTGGAATTCACAACACAACTGGGTCACCTTTCTGCATACAGCCGGGCAGGCCCACCTCGCTGACGGCATGAAGATAACCATTGGACGTTTCTTCGAGTTCATCGGCTCTCAGTTAGGCGTGGTTTCTCCTGTCTTCTTTGTATTTATACTCATCAGCCTATTTGTCCTCAGAAAGAAGAACTCAGACGGAAGCCTTCTTTTCTGGTTTTCCATCCCGATCCTCCTCTTTTTCTCTCTAAAAAGTCTGCAGGGCAAGGTGCAGGCTAACTGGGCACTCCCCGCATACATTGCAGGGTTTATCTCCCTGAGCATCTATACGGTAAAGTACTGGCAGGGATTCAGGAAATCCGTCAGGGCTTTACTTGTAGCCGGGGCCCTGATATCCATCGCCATCTCAGCAGTAGCCCATTATCCTTCTGCAATTAATCTTCCCCTCAAGATGGACCCGACGGCAAGGCTCAGGGGCTGGGAAGAACTGGGAAGAGAGGTCAGCAAAATCGCCGACAGGATGCCCTCCCCATACTTCATATTTTCCGACAAATACCAGGTTACATCAGAACTCGCCTTCTATGTAGACGGCAATCCCACAACCTACAATGTAAACCTCGGCAGGAGGATGAACCAGTACGACCTCTGGCCCGGGTTTTATGACCTGAAGGGTTACAATGCAATATTTGTAATGACGGGAGACAAAGCCCTGCCTGAAAAGATAGGCCGCGCCTTTGAAAGATGCGACAGGAGGCTGTATACAGTAAGAGAGGAGACAAGGGTATTGAGGGATTACAGCATCTTTGAATGCTATGGATTCAAGGGGATGGAGAGAAAGGCAGCGGATAATTTTTAATCCTGCCCCGTAGGCGGAAGGGCGGGGAAACCCCGCCCCTACGATAATTCAATAATGCAACCCTGCTCTTCTATTCCTGACCTGTAGGGGCGGGGTCTCCCCGCCCTTATACCATTCATCACAATTATTAACCGTAATGAAGGCAATTTATCTATAGGTAACGCAGAGCAGAAAAGACAAGAGGAAAGAGGCAAGGCGGAAAGGCGGGATAACCCCGCCCCTACAATCAGGTTCATGAAAACTCTTTCCAGAATTTCTTTTCATTTTCATCAGGATTTCCATCCGGATTTTCCTTGTCAAGATGCCATTTCAGGGGATTGTTGACAATATATCTCCTGATAGAGTTTAATTCCGTTTCATTGCGGATTATACGGTCAAAGTAATTACGCTGCCAGACAGGTATTCCGGGTGTATTACGTCTTTGGTTGATTTGTTTGGTTGTCTGGTACTTAAAGTATGCAACAATTTGTCCCAATGTGCGTTTTGCCCCGCCCTTATCATTTAAAATAACAACAATGCCATGCATATGGTTCGGCATTACAACAAACTGATCCAATTCAACATACGGGTAATGTTCCGGCAAACCATTCCATGCACTTTGTATCATTTCCCCTGCATCATTTAAGAGTATTTTCCCATCCAATATTTCACCTGATATACATTCTTTATTTTTAATGCAGATTGTTACAAAATATGTACCGTTCTGTGCATAATCATATCCTTTTAAACGGATTGTTTTTCGATCGTCTTTATCAGCATTGTAAATCATAATTATTATCCATATGAGACAAAAGGGCGGGGTCTCCCCGCCCTCCACTCCTCCTTCATAATCAAGCCATCAGCGTCTCCACAGACAGGGCATACCCTGATACCCTGTCCAGCACCTCTTTACTCCTCTCCTCCAGGTACGGAAATACCCCAATAACCGGCACACTGAGCAGTTTTTCCAAAGCCCCCGGATTTGTATCCTCGGCAATGTCCCCACGAGGCGAATGCGTATGGTTTATTACCACCCCTGCAATGCGGATACCTTCATTTTCGGCAGCCTTTACAGTCAGGAGTGTATGATTAATCACACCAAGGGTATTTCTGGCAACAACAACAATGGGAAGATCGAGCAATTTGACAAGGTCACAGACCAGGAGGTCCCTGCTCACAGGCACCATTAATCCGCCCACACCCTCAACCACCATAAAGTCATGATCACCGGCAATCTTATCAAAGGTGTTCAGTATTACCTCCTTTCTGATTGCCCTGCCCTCAATCCCGGAGGCTATGAGCGGGGCAACAGGGGTCTCAAACCTGTAAGGAGTAATCTCTGACAGAGGGGTATCCGTCTCAGCCATATACTGCAGAAAGGCACCATCTACAGGCACAAGCCCCTTTTCACCTTGCATCCTGCAGCCTGTCTCAACGGGCTTCATCACACCAACATTTACCCCCCTCATTTTAAGCTCACGGGTAATTGCAGCAGCTATTATGGTCTTACCCAC
>JAADGU010000104.1 GCA_013152195.1 Nitrospirota bacterium | reverse complement strand
TCAAGAAATGTTGTATCAATGGTGTCAGTCAGGAAGCCGTCAACTAACTTGTTGAAGTTCAGGATATGCTCCCTTGTCCTTTTTGCTGAATATTCCGTAGCAGTCTTTGTTGTCATCAGGAATGCCCAGTCACTGCTTTGAGCAAGCAGCAACTCCCGGGTTAATTGATTGAGGACCCGCTCCCTTATAAGTTCCGTCTCGTTGTAATGCCTGTTTGCAAGGCCCTCCAGTGTATCGGCCATATAATGCAGGTGCCTGTAAATCCAGTCGTTCTCATCATTAAGCCATACATCATAATATCCCTCGTAACCCCAGGATGAAGGGCCTGGAGATATCACCTGATTTTGCGGATGCAGACCCAGGTATTCCGTGGGGGTTACTGCTTTCATAAACCTGTTTTTATCAATCTCGCAAAAGAGATGGTACAGGAAGTCAGGGCCCTCAAACCACCAGTGCCCAAAAAGTTCAGCATCATAGGGTGAGACCACTACCGGGGGTCTGTCCATAAGTGCATCCAGGTTTTCCATCTGTTTTCTTCTTGCAGAATGAAAATGCAGGGCATGCTCAAGGGCTTTTTTATGCGCTGCCAGCGGGTCATAGGGCTTTTTAATATCTGTTGAGCCGGTAATCCTGTAATATTTAAGCCCCGTAAAGGTCCTGATTCCGTCCGGGCTGATGTATGGTTTAATATATTCAAAGTCGAGGTCAAAGCCCACATCCCTGTAAAAATCACGGTAATTGAAATCACCGGGATACCCCTCACTGGAGTCCCATACCTGTTTGGAAGACTGAGGGTCCCTGCCAAATGCCGCCACCCCGTTCACTGTGAAAACAGGGGCATAAACTGAATATTTTGGTGTGGGCCTGCCATTCATCAATCCGTGTGAATCCAGAAAGAAAAATCTTATGCCATGCCTCTCCAGCACCCTGTCAAGACCCTCAAAATAAGCACATTCCGGCAGCCAAATCCCCTCCGGTGCCCCCCCGAAATGTTTACTATGCGAATCCACTGCCACTTTAATCTGAACCTCAACCGCCCTGGGGTTTATACCGAGCAGGGGCAAAAAGCTATGCGTGGCCCCGCAGGTGATAATCTCCAGGTTTCCTGAATCCCTGAAGTACCTGTAGCCGTTTAACACATTGTGATTCAGAAAACCTGTAAAAAAAGTCTTTATCTCTTTAAATCTATTATTGTAAAAAGTGGCTGCAGGCAGAAAATCCCTGTCATCACTTAATCTCCTAATCTCTTTTTCAGACAGCTCAATCAGCTTATCCAGGTGTTTCAGGTATTGACCTGTGAGGTATTCATCCGAGAGCATCTCCAGCAAAGGCGGGGTCATTGAGACGGTTAACCTGAAATCGATATTTCCGTCAACCATCTTCTTCATCTTCATAAGCAGTGGGATATACGTTTCGGAAATGGCCTCAAAAAGCCAATGCTCTTCTAAAAAGTAATCGTACTCAGGATGTTTTACAAAAGGCAGGTGTGAATGCAGTACAGGAATCCAGTATCCTTTCATGGTCTTCTGCGGATTACGATTTTTCGGTCCTTAATATTTCACTGGAAGCAGAAACTCCTGGGCCTGCTCCGGTCTCCTCATAGTAGCTCCGAAGGGCAGCCCTTGCCAAAATGCCGGAAGATGATATATCACGAGTGCCCTCACTTTCTGATATCCGCACAGTGACACCAAGGCCCTCTGCTTTTTCCATCCAGACCTCATCTCCCGTCCTTGAAGTCTCAAGAGAAGGGACTAAAGCAGTCTTTGATCTTAGGAATCCGGTAAACTTACCCCCCTCTAATATACCGAATTCTGCAACAAGAGGCTTAAACGATGCAGGATATCTTATATATTTCTTGCCGATCATATCTTTTACTTCGAACGAACATATCTCTTTCCTGCTGTCTCTTTCGAAAATTTTTATTGTTGGTTCAGCAGAATTGACATCTAATTCGCGAGAAGTGCCGTTGAGTAATTTATCCGTTATCTCCCAGTAGACAAAACTCATATCCGCATTAACCGGCATGATTACAATCGTATCAATGTTGTAGCCTTTGGGAAGGTCTTTACCTTCCAGCCTGTTTTCAGACCCTTTCCTCACCTTTTGCTCCATCATTAACCCCGGGGTTTTTTCAAGTTCAAGCGGGTAAAAACTCCTGAACATCTAAAAAGAACTTTAAAGAACTTTTTTCTCAGTGGTAAGCTAACAAAAGGCTGCAGTCCCTGTCAACCTGAAGTACGAAACAGTGAAACTCCTCCTCTGTTTTTATTAATGTTGTATCAGGTTTTTCCTTATGCTATACTCTCATTAGTTCATCTTTGCTCTTGGCAAATCAACGTTTTTTGTAATTTCCCCAGAGCTTTCTAAGGAATAACTACATGTTTATTGTCATGGTTGCAACAGAATGTGCTCCGGTGGCCAAGGTGGGGGGGCTTGCTGATGTGGTCTTCGGACTCAGCCGAGAGCTTGAGGTGAGGGGAAATTCCGTAGAGATTATTCTCCCCAAGTATGACTGCATGAGATATGACCATATTTACGGTCTTCAGGAGACATTTCATGACCTCTGGGTCCCCTTTCATGATCAGTGGATACACTGCTCCGTCTTCTTCGGATTTGTACATGGAAGAAGGTGTTTCTTTATCGAACCTCATTCGCACAATAATTTTTTCAACCGCGGCATATACTATGGTCATCCGGATGATCCCGAACGGTTTGCCTTCTTTTGCAGGGCAGCCCTTGAGTTTCTGCTGAAGTCAAACAAGCAGCCTGATATCATTCATTGCCATGACTGGCAGACGGGTCTTGTGCCTGTACTCCTGTTTGATATCTATAAGTATCTGGGCATGAGCCATCCCCGTGTCTGCTACACCCTGCACAACCTCAAACATCAGGGCGTAACAGGAGGGCACATACTTCGTGCGGTCGGTCTAAACCGGCCTGATTACTATTTCAGCCAGGATCGTCTTCAGGACAATTTCAACCCCTCTGCAATAAATCTCATGAAGGGCGGAATCGTTTACTCCAACTTTGTAACCACAGTATCCCCTGGATATGCCTGGGAAATACAGAACACAGACCTCGGGTACGGCCTCAACCATACCCTGCACGTACATGGCCAAAAGTTTGGAGGCGTCCTCAACGGCATTGATTACGATGTATGGAACCCTGAGATTGACTACTATATACCATACAATTACGGCATTGAGAACCTTGACGTCAAATACGGCAATAAAGAGGCTCTCCGCCACAGGTTGTTGCTCCGGCAGGATTTTAAACCCCTCATCTCGTATATAGGCCGGCTGGACCACCAGAAAGGGGTCGACCTTATAAAACATGCAATCTTTTATGCACTGGATAATGGTTGTCAGTTCGTACTGCTCGGCTCAAGTCCTGATCCCGGAATCAATGACTCTTTCTGGCACCTCAAACATCATCTGAACAACAATCCTGATTGCCACCTGGAAATAGGCTACAATGAAGAGCTGTCCCACCTGATTTATGCCGGTGCTGACATGATAGTTATGCCCAGCCTGTTTGAGCCGTGTGGACTGACTCAGATGATAGCCATGAAATACGGCACTGTACCCATTGTAAGGGCAACGGGTGGATTAAAGGATACCGTCTTTGATGCCGACTATTCCGACAAACCCTACAATGAACGAAACGGGTATGTATTCAATGATGCAAACCGTGAGGGACTGGAATCCGCCATGCACCGGGCTATCGGCATGTGGCATGCATATCCGCAATACTTCAGGGACTTGATGGTTAATGGAATGAGGTATGACTATTCATGGAACCATCCCGGCCAGAATTATATGAATATTTATGAATATATCAGAGAGAAGTAACCCCAAAACTTCTCAAAGAGATAACCCGGTCATTCAATCCTCTATCCCCGGATCCCTCGTGGTTATAAGCACAAGGCCCTCTCCCGGCTGCAATTCGTATGAGAATGGTTCGGGGATATAGTCAATGGGATCTTCCGGAGACACATCATTCAGCGGGGCCCTTGCCTGAACAAATGCATACAGGCTGTCTGCATAAAAATGCTGTCTGTTATGTATGTCCTTATTGAGAATAAGGAGGGCCTCCTCATGTGTAGTAGTGGATGCCTTCCACATGACCAGCACATTGGCGTTACTGTGGGGTAACATCTCGGTTGGGGCATCTTCCTGAAAAATTACATACTGCTCCTTGAGCCTGTTGACCTTTTCGATAAAGGAGGTCAGATCAATCCCGGTCTCCTCCCAATCCTCCGGCCTTGTCTTGACCACATGGAGCTTCTTGCGAAAACCGAACTCAAAACCTATGGGCATCATAACCCCTGCAGAGTAGAGTGCAGAGAAGAGATACCGCTGTTTGAGACCATTTATATTGCCATGGAGCTCCTCGCAGAGCCTCACCGTGTCATGGCTTTCCGGAAAACTGATTGACGGGGCTATCTCCCGTGTAAGGTGATACTGCTCCATCAGCCAGGGACTGTTAAAGTCCCACCATTTGGAGCTGTTGAATATATAATCAAAGCCGGCGCTGGCGGTCTTTCTGGTCTGGTCTGCCGGACACCCGAGGGTTTCGGCAAAAAAGAGGACATCCGGATATATCTCCCTTGTCTCACTAATAAGCCTCTGCCAGAAGCTTTTTGGTACCTGATAGGCGGCATCACACCGGAATCCCTTGAATCCAAGCTTGATTAAAAATGTTACCACCTTGAGAAAAAACTGAAACAGCCCTTCCTTGTCCCGTGTATTCCTGTGGTCAAACCTTGCCAGGTCCCTCCACACAACCTTCCTGCCGTTTTCATCACAGAACGGATGAGCAACTTTTCCATCCGCCTCCCACTGAAACCATTCAGGGTGTTCCTGTATCAGGTCTGAATCAACGGCACAATGGTTAATCACCAGGTCTATCATCATCCTGAGCCCCAGTTTCCCAGCAGTCTCAATCGCCCCTTCCACCTGTTGCCGGGGGGACTTTTTAGTGCGTGGATCTATCAGCAGTGGGTTAAAACTGAAGTAATTCTTTATTGAATACAGGCTGCCGGAGGAGCCGGGGAGATGAATAGGGTTAACAAATATCCAGTTGAACCCCATCCCGGAGGCCCGCACCAGATGGCTCTCCCATTCAGTAAACCGTCCTGACAGCAGGGGAAACAGATTGTAAACAACCATCTTCTCAGGTTTTTTCATCACTCTTCTCCTTAATTTAAATAGAAGCTTTTATCCGGACACAGCAAAAAGCCTCAATTGTCGGAGGGAAGCGATATGATAGACTCTTCACTCATTCTCGTCCCGGCGTCCGGCCGGGACTCCGAGGCAATTATCACGTCTCACCATCCGGGTGAGTCAAAAGTGATAATTAAAACCGTTCAGAGTCTATCATATCACTTCCAACAACCATTAAACATTTGATATAACCTGTCGCGCGCCTGGTTAAGCAAAGAGCGGGGCTGCGGCCACTGTTCAAGGATTATAGAGCCTGAAAACCCGCGTTTCTTCATCAGATCTACAAACTCCTGTATACCCGAGGGGTCTTCCCTTGAAGGCCCGGTAAAGATCGTCAGATGGCTGTCAAGGTCGCCATAGTTTTCGTGCATATGGATATGGATAACCGGCACCAGCGGGTCGAGCTGCTCAACAAATCCCAGGTA